>OMZC01000066.1 GCA_900315395.1 uncultured Gammaproteobacteria bacterium | reverse complement strand
GGCCACTTGTGTCCGCGTTCGTGGCGCAGGGTGGCCAAGTAACTGGCGGTAGACAATCCATCGCCAATAGAAATAATAAATAACAGTGTTTTAGGAGTCCCAAAGTCACTTTTTTACAGAAAAAACTATGCCAATGGAACTACTGACTTGGATGATATTGTTAAAAATTCGAATTTTTCTTTTCCTAAGCCTGTTAGCTTGATAAAAGATCTGATTTCATTACATAAAAACTCAAATTCAATTGTTCTTGATTTCTTTGCCGGATCTGGAACTACTGGTCAAGCAGTTCTTGAACTTAATAAAGAAGACCATGGAAATCGTAAATTCATCTTATGCACTAATAATGATAAAACTGACAAAAATCCAAAAGGAATCGCTTACGATGTAACTACTAAACGACTAAAGCGCATTATGACTGGTAGTTGTTATGATGGAACTTCAGATTTTGGATGGATAAAAATGAATGAGCCTTTAGGGGATAATTTGGATGTTTATGAGATAGAAAAAGTAAGCAATATAGAGCAGGAAAAAGGAAAAAATCCGTTAGATGTCATAGATGAAACTTTATATGACGAAGTAAAAATGACACCAAAAGACAAAATTAATTGGATGTGCCGTAACTTTTCCATAACTCAAAGATATCTTTTAGAAAGAAAGGAGCAGTAAATGTTACAGGAGGCAAAAGAGCTTCAATTAAAAGCTGTCGAAGAGCTTGTTAAAGTTGCAGAAGTTAAAGATAGAATAACTTTTAAAGCACCAACAGGATCTGGAAAAACCTTTATGATGGCATTACTTATGGAGAGAATTCTTGAGTATAATAAAGACGTGATATTTATTGTGTCATCTCTTTCCAAAGCAAAACTAGCTAAGCAGAACTATGAAAAGTTTAAATCTTACTATGATTTTGGTTTTTTAAGGTTGGTCGATCCTTATTTAATTCAAAGTAATGACAAAGGAAAAGTAGAAGGTGCTCTATTTATTCCTGATACACATAATGTATATGTTTTACCTCAACTCTTATATAAACAAAAAAACAGTATACTAAAAGAGCAACAGGTTTTACTTAAGCTTCTGATTGCGCTAAAAAGCGCAAATAAGAAAATTTACTTAATAAAAGATGAATGCCATATAGCTACAAATAATCTTGATAAGCTTAATGACTATTTTTTTAAGATCATAAATATCTCCGCAACTCCAAAAATTTCTAATGTTGATGTAGAAATATCTGAAATTGACGCAGTTGCATCTCACTTGATTAAGAAAGTTGAATATAAAGACAACAACTATACAGCTGATGATCTTTATGACGGTGGACCTTTATATTCTTCTTTAGAATCAGCTCTTGATAAGCTTTTAGATTTAAGAAAGCAATATCAAAAGTTTAATATCAAACCTTGCATGATAATTCAGATCTCAAATGAAAAGTTAGCAGAATCTCAATTAGCCATAATCAAGAGATTGTTATCGACAGCTAAATTTAAAGATTTGAAATGGATTAGTACTGCTGACAATCCTTCTTTATGTGATACAAATGATCAATTGATAAAAAGTTCTCCAGATAAATGGGAAAAATATGCAGTTCGCAACGACTCATTAATAGACATAATCATCTTTAAGATGAAGATAACCGAGGGGTGGGATATTCCTCGAGCATGCATGTTATTTCAGATCAGAGACTCACAATCAGATCAGCTTGATGAGCAAGTAATAGGTCGAATCAGAAGAAATCCTTTGCTATTGAATTTTGAAAAGGTGAAAGATCCTGATGATATTAAACTTCTTACAACAGCATATGTTTGGGGAGTAAGAAAACAAAATCAGGATAAGAAATCTGTTGAAGTTGAATTAAAGGGAAAAACTCCTGATGAGTTAGCTAATATTAAAAATGAAATTCAACAAGAATTCAAATTAAAGGTGACTAAACTGCTTGATAAAATAGAAACTATAAAAACAGGTGTCAATATAAGGGAGGAATTAAACAAAGCTCCAGAGCCTATAGCAAGAAAAAGTATATTTGAACTTTATGAAGAATTCGAAAAATCTTCAAACAAGGTTCAAAATGAATGCTACAACTATATTGATGAAAATAGATCAGAGCCTTACAAAGCTTATTTTAGGTTTGTGAACAATCTTGATTTTATAAAGAAAAAAATAACTGATAAGTTAAAAGATTACTCTAACAGTATAGAGATTGTAAAAGATTGCCATGGAGAAGCTCTTGAAGTATCACTGCCTTTTTCTTCTATGTACGTCAAAAATAAGGATTATCCTAGAGATATAGAACACTACATTTGGAAAAATAAAGGTCAAGATATAACCTTTTATTTTGATAGTGATGCTGAACGCAATTGGTTATATAAATTAATGCACGAAGGATACAAAATAAAGGAGACAAGTCTTTCAGATACTCAGCAAGTATATCTAATTGGTAAAAACTATTTGCCAAATTCAGACATCAAATATGAGTATTACAACGATGATGGAAGACATTTTTCATATCCTGATTTTGTTATGAAATCTCAAAAAAATGAGTACTTTCTTTTTGAAGTAAAAAGTTTAAATTGTTCGGCATCTCTTAATATCGATTCTGAAGAGTACACACAAAAGGTAGTTTCTTTAAAAAACTTATACCAAGCAGTTTCGTCAAAGATAGATGATTATTTTTGCATACCTGTAATGAGTGGAGGTTCTTGGACTATATCATGCTTTTATAAAGGAGCATGCTATGAGCTTGATGAGGAGCAACTGAAGCAGGTAGTAAACGGAGATAAGTCAATATTTGAATTTAGAAAATAAAATTTACTAGTTAAGCTCCACCTTTACAAAGGTGGAGTTGTAAGTTAAATTTCTCATCTCAGATTTTTTTGTCGACAACTTATTTATTGTGCATCTTAAACTTCTTTCTTACATTATGATATGGAGCTCTGTAGATAACCTTAAAGTGACCAAAATCTCTGTGTGTTCCAACCTTAGGTGGAATAAAAGTAATTGATTCTATGTTATCAACTTCTTTTGATGTCATAACCTTTAGTAAGTTCTTAGAAGAAAGAAAATCCTGTTTTTTCAGCACAGCATCTAAGTTCATTCTCGATTACCTTTAATTTTCACTCACGAAAATAATATCATATAATTATATTTAATCGCAGGCTTGCTTTAAGGATCGGTTAAATGGACTTTTCTAAAAAACTTCCTAATACAACATTCTTCAGAGAACTCATTGATAACAACTGCATTTATGTTGATAAATCAGAAATTATTTCTAAGTTTGCAGCCCAAAAAGGTCCTTTTTTTCTATCTCGTCCAAGACGATTTGGTAAGTCCACATTAGTAAGCACCTTGCAAGAGCTTTTTGAAAACGGTCTTGAAAGATTTCATGGTCTAAAAATAGAAAATCTATGGACAGATAAGACCTATAAAGTTATCTATCTTGATTTTTCAACATTTAAAGAAAGTGATCCTTCTGATTCTTTTAGATCTCTTTTTAACAGAGCCCTACTAAGAGCCTTCAAGGGAGCTCACTTAGAATTTAATGATTACAAAGATGAAGATGGTCCATCTGATCTTTTGTCTGATGCTCTTATGCAAGTCAATACAACAGACATCGTTCTTTTGATTGACGAATATGATGCTCCACTTACAGCAGTCTTGAATGATGAGAATGAATTTGAATCAAGACGCAAAATTTTGTCTAACTTTTATAGCGCTGTTAAATCATATCAAGGAGTGTTCCGTTTTATCTTCATAACTGGTGTGACATATTATGATCATACTTCCATCTTTTCTGCGTTTAACCATCTTGAGGATTTAACTTTAGATAGTGATTATGGTGCTTTAGTAGGTTACACAGAAGACGAGCTTGAGAACTATTTCTCACAATATATTGATAACGCAGCTGATGTGTTAAATAAAGAAAATAATACGGACTTTTATACTCATGAAAGTGTGGTTGCTTCTTTAAAGAGAAACTATGATGGCTACAGTTTTGATAAAAAATGTAGAGAGCATGTTTACAATCCTTGGTCTATAGTTAACTTTTTTAGTAAACCTCAAGAGGGATTTTTCCCTTACTGGTATATGTCTGGTGGCTCTAGACCTACATTTTTAGTTAATTTTTTAAAGCAAGAATTCTATAAAGTAGATAAAGAACAATTACAAAGACTTCTAGACTTGGATTCTACTGTAGATATAGAGCAGACTAAGCTGTACCCTCATATTGATAAGTTATCAGATCTTGATCTTCAGGCTATTTTGTATCAGGCAGGTTATTTCTGCATCAAAGCAGCTAGAAAGGGAATTTTAACCATAGGAATTCCAAATTTAGAGGTAAAACAGGCTTTTTCAGAGATCTTGGTGGGTATTATTACTCATAGTGAGATTGCACAGGAAAAGTACGTAATTCCGTTTGATAAGGCTATTAGTACATGCAATTTAGAACAGCTTAAGGCTTTGTTTAATAGTTATATCAATGAAATTTCATATGAAACCGTTAAGAATTTTTCTGAGTCATCATTTAGAGATGTTATTAAATTAGCCTTGTTGTCATTTAAGATAAATGCTTCAACAGAAGTTATGAGCGCTTGTGGAAGAGCTGATTTAACAGCTGAGTCTAATGATTATCTTTATGTTTTTGAGTTAAAAGTTACAGATAAAAAGTCAAATGTAGCATCTAAACTTGAGGATGCAAAGAAGCAAATTATCTCAAATAAGTATGCACGAAGACTTTCAGGAAAGACAATTGTTCCTGTAGCTTTAGTTATTTTGAATAACACCAAAGTTAAATCAAAGGACGAAGGCTCATTGTGTGAAATCGTTGCTATGGAAAAAGTTGAACTGTAAAGCAGTGAGCGATAGTGTCTGAATACTAAAAGAGCCTCGCATAGAGGCTCTTAAAATGTTGTTTCTGTAACTTAAGAATAAAAACAGCTCAATCTAATTTTAAAATCTAATCTGTTTTTTTCTGCCAGGGCGTGGAATGTAAACAAAGATAATACCGATAATTGCACCACATAATGCAATTAAAGCACCTTGTAACCACCAGCGCATCTGCATGTCTAATTCTTTTGTTTCAAGCTTATCAGCATAATCACGTCTTGTAGCATCAAGATCTTCTAACTGATTGTTCTGCTTTGATAACTGCTCTTTTAGAACAGCATTTTCTTTTTCTAGTTTCTCAACTTTTGCTTTAGCAGCCTGATAGTCTTTAGCTACGATAGAGTCATAGTTATCTAAATCGTTTTGTAATTTAGCAACCTGACCTTCTAAGATCTCAACCTTTGCCTTACCGCATGGTTCTGTCTGAAGATCTCTAGTCTGCATCCATAGCTGTTTGTTGTCACCCTCAACTAAAACAAACTTCTTGTCATCAGACATCTTGATGAATTTAAACTTTTCACCTACATGAGTTGCCTGAACAATTCTGCAGTTTGCACTAGGGCAGGTTCTTAACCAAACGTTAGCTGCTTCTGATACATAAACCTCATCACCTACTTGAGATTCTTCAACGGTAGCAGGTTTGGTAACTTTAATTTCAGCCTGAGAATTATCAGTCTGAGTTGACTGTTCGCTAGCTTGTGTATTGCTTCCTACTGCGTCTTCAGCAAAAGCAGAGTTTGCTAAAACAAGTGAAGAGCATACTAAGGTAAGTGATAAGATATTTTTGATAGATTTCACGATAAATCCTTAAATTCAAATCAATTATGTTGTTTTGAATATTTTGAAAGTTTTGATCATTTTGAAAATTGTTACAATTTTAGCACAGCTTGATTTATCACAGTTCAAAATAGCAGATTAAAAATCACACATGTTAACTTCAACTTGGCTACTTGTGTCCGCGTTGTGGCGCAGGGTGGTCAAGTAACTGGCGGTAGACACTCAATTACAGTAGTCACATTCTCTAAAAGTAAGACATCAGATCTGCTAAAAGATAAGGACTTCTTGTATCTTTACATACGGATTTTGGTGCATGTTGACAGTGCAGACATGAAAATCTTGAAAGGCTTTTTTCATATTTGAGCTTTTTGTGAGAATAATCTAGGCACAAACACTAAAAAATCTCTTATCATAGGAGTATCAAACGGAGAAAGACTATGAATAACAAAGAGATTGAGCTTAAATTTGGTTACGATGGAAAAGCAGACAATTTATTTGAAATCTTTTCAAGAATAGGCAATGTAAGTTCTGAGAGTGAACAGCATTTAGATAACACCTATTTTGATACCGACGATAAAGATTTATTTTCCTTAAAAGCAGGTCTTAGAATCAGACGGGCTGACATTTTTACCGAGCAGACCTTAAAGGTAAAAGGTGAGAATATTGGTGGTTTGCACAAGAGAGTAGAGTACAACCTGCCAATTGATGACACAGCTGAAGTTCCTAATCTATTAAAATTCCCAAAAGAAGCTTTTCCTGAGAGTTTTGATGTCGATGCTGTACAGCAGAAATTAAAGCAAGTTTGTCATATCAGCTTTACACGTCACTTATTTAATTTATCTTTGTTAGATAGCGTTTTTGAAGTGGCTTATGACAGAGGCTTTATTGAGGTTACTAAAAAGGGCAGTGATACCCCTGTACAGTACCCATTAAATGAATTAGAAATTGAGTTAAAAGAGACTACTGCTAAAAGCGATGATCTTTTAAATATCTTCTCAATTCTATGTACTCATTTGGCAACTAATAATTTGCCTTTATTACTAGAACCTTTTTCAAAGATGCACAGAGCTGCTTTACTACAGAACAGCTCTCAGATGTCTTTAAATCTATCTCCATTTGATACTAAAAATGATGCAACCGTAGTAACCGAGTATATTAAAAATCTTGTGGCAAGCTTTGAACAGCTCTATGGCTATTTCATTATTTCAAAAGATATCACTGTCTTTAATTTAATGACCTCAGTACTCGAAGAGATATTACTGTCATTAAAACTCTTAAAGAAAAAGAATTTACCAGCCTTTATTCGTGGTCAGAATGAACCTGTAACCTATAAACAGGATCTGCAGATCATTTACAGACTGATTAAGAACTTCTATAAAGTTTGCTCTCATTTGAAAAAGCGCCTCTTAAATGCAAGATTAAATGGTAAAGACAAGGCAATAGAGGACTTATTTAAAGTTGTAAGAGAGTCTGAAAAACAAAACAAGATGTTCTTAATTCCTCTAAAACTGCGTTTGTTACTGTCTTTAATTGCAAGTTAGATTGTCTTATCGCTTTAATTTAAAGAAAAGTAAAAGCTTCAGGGCAAGAGCTCTGTATTTACTACAGAGCTTATAGCTAAATGGATACTAAAATGAAATTTAACATCATCCCATCTCCAAAGAATTACGATGCCCTTCCTGATGTTTTAAAAAAGGAAGCAGAAAATCAGTATGCAAGATTAAAAGACAAGCTTTCATATGAGGAGTTTTACCTTTTTGAGAGCAGGGCTGATTTTAAGTTTGTATTAGCTTTATCAGATTTTATTGCTAATACCATTTTTAGCTATCCAAAGGAGTGTGCATCCTTAGTAGCATCAGGAGCATTAGATTCTGCTCATTTTGCTGATTCCCACAAGAGCGCGGTTGAAGAATACATAACAGAGAAACTCTCAGAGTTTGATTTAAAAAAACGTTTAAGAGTAATTAGACGCACTAGAGCCATGGTTATAGCTTGGCGTGATCTTACAGGTGTAGCTTCAATTGATGAGGTCTTTTCATCATTATCAATTTTAGCTGAAGTCATTGTTTTAAGAACCTTAAAGGTTACACGTCTGCAGCTTAATAATGCTTATGGTGATGCTCTATCTGAAGACGGAACACCAATGCCATTACTGACCTTAGGTATGGGTAAATTAGGTGGTGGGGAGCTCAATTTCTCCTCTGATTTGGATTTGATCTTTGCCTATCCATATGACGGTGAAACTAAAGGTAAGACCCGCTATTTAACTCATAAAGAGTTCTTTACAAGAATCGTACAGCGCACAGCAAACATGCTCTCTGATAAAACGGTAGATACATTCTGCTACCGTATTGATTTAAGATTAAGACCTTTTGGTGATGCTGGCACCCTTGTAAATTCCTTTGATGCTTTGCAGATTTACTATGAAACACAGGGTAGAACCTGGGAGCGTTATGCTTTAGTTAAAGCAAAATTACTAGGAACCACTGAAGACTATGGTGACTATGGTGCTGAGTTAATCTCATTACTGAAACCATTTGTTTACAGACGTTATCTTGATTATGGTGCCGTGCAGTCTTTACGTAAGTTAAAGCACATGATTGAGTCTGAAGTACGCCGTCGTTCTCTAAACAACAACTTCAAATTAGGTCAGGGCGGTATCCGTGAGGTTGAATTTATCGCTCAGGTCTTTGAACTGATGCGTGGTGGTCGTTTTGAGGAACTGCGTGAAAGATCATTACGTAAGACTCTAAAGAATATTAGAGCACTTGATCTGTTACCTGAGAATATCTGTTGCTTACTTGATGACTGCTACGTTTACTTACGTCGCCTTGAAAATGTAATTCAGGAGTTCTCTGACAAACAGACACAGACTTTACCTGATAATGAAAAAGACTGTGCAAGAATGCTAGTTGCCATGAACTACAAGGACAAAGAGACCTTCTTACATGATTTAGATGAGGTCATGAAAGCTGTCCATGAAGAGTTCAAGCAAGTAGTTGCAGATGAGGACAATGCTAAAGATAAGATTGAGAACTTTGATTTATGGGAAGCTGATAACTCTGAAGAGGAGTTAACCTCAGAGCTTGATAAATACCTTGTAAATAAGGCTGAGGATAAAGAACTTGCTAAAGCTATCATCAGCTTGAAGCATACCTTATCAAGAATGCCTGTAGGTCCTGTAGGTCGTGAGACCTTACTAGAGCTGATGCCAAAAGTAATTTATCTTGTGGCAAAAGAAGAGCAGGCATCTACCATCTTCAGACGTATTGCAGGCTTAATTGAGCAAGTTGCCCTAAGAACTCCTTATATGCAGTTATTGCGTGATAACAATTTAGTTCTAGAGCGTTTTATTAAGCTTTTAAAAGACAACCATTACGCCAGTGAGCTTATTACCTCACACCCAATCTTATTAGATGAGCTCTTCATACCACAGTACTTTGATGCACCGCCTAGTGCTCAAGAGTTCTTTGCTATGTTGCAAGAAAGACTCTTGAGGATACCTCAGGATGATCTTGAGACTGTAATGGAAGAATTGCGTCTCTTTAAAAAGGTTATGATTTTTAGAATTGCCTTATCTGATAAAGCAGGCAAATTACCTTTGATGAAGATTTCTGATGCCTTAACTTGGCTTGCTGAGGCTATTGTAAAGGAGCTTATGATTTTAGCTTGGGATCAGAATGCTAAGAAGTATGGCATACCAGAAGGTGCTACCGTAGATGATCCTGGTCTTGCTGTCATCGGTTACGGTAAGTTAGGTGGTATTGAGCTAGGTTACAAGTCTGATTTGGATATGGTGTTCATCAGAAAAGTATGTGAAGGCACAACTAATGGAGAGTCACCAATCTCTGTAGACATGTTCTATCAGCGTCTAGTTCAAAGAATGTTGCACCTATCTACTACTAAAACTGTAGGTGGTGTGCTCTATGACTTGGATATGAGACTGCGTCCTGATGGTGATACCGGTCTTTTAATCTCAGATATTGATTCTTTTGAAAAATATCAGTCAAATCGAGCTTGGACCTGGGAGCATCAGGCTTTAGTAAGAGCAAGACCTATTGCTGGTTCAAAACAAATCATCGATGAGTTTAACCGCATTCGTGAGGATGTAATAAGACGTACTAAAGATGAGGTTAAATTAAAAGAAGAGGTGGTAGCTATGCGCGAGAAGATGCGCAAGCACTTAGATAGAACCTCTGATAAGCTCTATGACATCAAACAAGGACCAGGTGGCATGATTGATGTTGAGTTTATCTCACAGTACCTGCTGTTAGACAATGCGCCTCGCTTTAAAGATATGAAACTGTGGACTGATAATGTCAGAATTTTAGAAGAATGTGCAAAATTCGGCATCATTGATGAGACTGTAACAAAACAGTTAATTGAAGCTTATATTGATATTCGTAAGATTTATCATGAGTTATCTCTAGCTGATCTGCCTCGACTTGTTCATATTGAAGACAGACCTAAAAAGACCTTTGATGTCGAAAAGATCTGGAAAGACTTGTTTAAAGACGTTATCAATAAAGAAAGTGATAACAAAGCTTAAGGATCCTACTCAAGCTATCTATGGTAGCTTGAGACTTAAGGCTGTGATTAAAGCATGTAATTAAAGCATGTGGTTAGTTAAATATCAGGAAAGAACGGCCTTCTAGTGAAAAAAGGATCTAAAGGATCATCGTCGTCATCGTCATAAGGATTGACTAAAGGGAAATCTCGTTTAAGTTTTGCTTTGTTGTTACTCACAATAGGTCCTTTGCCTATAGGACACTTATAAGCTCTACCAGACAGACCAACTCCTAACATTCGTCTTGTAAGAGGGCGGGGATAGACATGTGTTTCAACAAGATGAGTACCGCCAAGTTTAGCTACCTGCATCTTTAAAGAGGATCTTGCGTTATCGATGTGAGCAAATGGAGCGTTGGTATCAACATCAGCTATAAAGGTACAACCTTCAACTTCAGTTGGCAGGGCAGTGATGATTTTATTTGCCTTTTCAAGCTCAAGATCTGAGTAGCATCCCTGAAGAGATGCGGTAGCAAGGCCAAGAACAAGGCAAATAAACAATCTTTTCATTTATAAGTAAGACACCTGCTTATAAAATTTCCTATTTATCAGATAAACCAGGATAACGGTTTTCCTCTGGATTTGGAGCAGTCTTAAAGCGTCTGTGCAACCACAGATACTGACCTGGTGCCATTAAAATTATCTTTTCAATGATCTTGTTGATTCTAGCTGTATCAGCTAAAGCATCATCTGTTGGGAAGTTCTGTAAAGGCTCTTCAACATACAGATGGTACTTGCTGCCTTCACGAATAGTCCAAGCAGGTTGTACCTGAGTATTTTTAACTCTAGCAAGGTTATGAGTGCCTTCAACAGTAGCAGCTTCTTTTACAGCAAAGAAAGGTACAAAGGTAGAAACTCTACGACCATAGTCCTGATCTGGAGCATACCAGATTGGCATGTTCTTCATTAAAGCTTTGATCATGCTACGAGGATCGTTTCTGTCAACCAAAGCTAAATTCTTTCTTAGTCTGCCACGAACCTGAGCCCACTCCCAAACAGGGTGATCCGATGGTCTGTAAACACCAATACCTGGGGTAATCAAGGTGGCATAAATTCTTGCCATAAGCTCTAAAGTTACAAAGTGACAGGATAGAACAAGAATAGGCTTGCCAGACTTTGCAATTTCCAAAGCTTTTTCTAACTGCTCTTTATCAATAGCAATATGTCTTTTTAATCTCCAGTCAGGCCAGAACCAAGCAATACCGGTCTCAAACAGAGCGCGACCGGAGTTCTCCATAACCTCTTTTGAGAGTTTTTCTTTCTCACTGTCAGCCATATCAGGGAAAGCAAGTTCCAAATTTCTTTTTAGAACATATTTTCTTGCAGGTAGAATTTTGCCTAACAAGTTGCCTATATGCTTACCTATAAACATCTGTACAGAGTAAGGTAAAAAGGTTACCAAAGCATATAGTAGAAATACAGCAATCCAAGCGCCCCAGAAATGAGGCAATAACATCTTTTTGACAAAAGCTGGTTTTGAGACAAAACCGTTGCCCCAACCTCTTTTTACTGTACTAAAGCGCTTATTCTGAGCGCTTTCTTTACGTCTTTCCTTTTCGGAAATATGAAGTGAATATTTTTCCATGAATTATTCTTTGTTAACTTGAATAAAACTTTATTGTATCTACTTTTAAGAAAAATCACTGACAATCTTTTTAAAAATGTATTTTATCTCTTACTTTTATCGAAGATTGTAAGTAAAATAGCTCATTCGCCTTCTATTTGTGCTTTTTTTTGTGCCATATAGCGTATGCTTTTTGCTACGCTTTTCTGTCCTTGATATTAGCCACAGACTTTCTAACAATAAGCTCAGTCTTAAAAGGTGGTATCTTAAACTTATCCTCACCAGATGCTCTGTCTAATGACAGCAATAAAGCATTCTTACCCATATCTTCAATTGGGTTTTTCACGGTTGTAAGCGCAGGTGACAAACATGATGATAAGAACAGATCATCAAAACCAGTAAAAGACACTTCATCTGGTACCTTGATACCACGATTTTCAAAAATAGACATTGCTGAGGCTGCAACTGCATCAGAATAACAGGCAATAGCAGTAAAGGCATCTTTATCTTTTTGTAGAATTTTTAAGAGTTTTTCTGCTGCCTGTGCACCACCTTCTAATGATGGAGGAACACTTAAGATTAGCTCATCGTTTACCTCAAGGTTATGAGCTTTCATCGCCTCAAGATATCCAGCCTTACGCTGGTGAGCATCGATAATGTCAAAAGATGAGTTGATAAAGGCAATCTTTTTATGTCCGTTTGAAATTAGATATTCAATTTCATCGTACATAGCGCCTTTGTTATCAATGTTAACGCATCTGTCTTCATAGCCTTTTATAATTCTGTTGACTAATACTATGGCAGGGAAACGAGACATATAGTCTGCTAAAACCGCATCATCAATAGCCATAGCATGAATGATTAGTCCAGAACATTGATGAGAGAGCAGAGAATCAATTGCATTCTTTTCTCTTACAGGATCATAAAAGCCCTGAGTAATCAAAAGACTTTTACCTAAGCTGTTTGCAACTACGTCACATGATTTAATCATGCTACCAAAGTAGGCATCTGAAATATCTGAAACTAAAATTCCAATAGTTTCACTGTCTTTTTTAGCTAGAGTTCTAGCGTTGGCATTTAAATAGAAACCTAATTCTTTTTGTGCTTTTAACACTGCATCTTTAGCACTGTCGCTTACTTTAGCGGTGCCATTTAATACTCTTGAAACTGTTGCTACAGAAACATTAGCTCTTTTAGCTACATCTCTAATCGTTGCTGCCATGGTAATTATCTTTGGTAAAATATATTGTACAAATAAAGGTGACAAACATCATTTTTAATCTATATTTTACATTAAATCGAAAATAAAAAATTAAAATGTGAAAAAGATCAAATTATTCTATTGTCATCTTAATTTTATGGTCTATAATTCATGTAAACGGTTACATGAGCATATCAATGCTTTTAGAGGAAATTTAAAAATGGCTACAATTTTAGTAACAGGTGGTGCCGGTTATATCGGTTCTCATACAGTAATTGAATTAGCAAACGCTGGTTACGAGCCAGTTATCTTTGATAACTTCTACAACTCAAAACCTGCAGTTCTAGCAAGAATTAACAAAATTGTAGGTCACCCAATTCCTTTTGTAGCAGGTGACATTCGTTCTCGTGAGCAGTTAGAAGCTGTATTCACAAATTACAAGATTGATGGTGTTATCAACTTTGCAGGTCTAAAGGCAGTAGGTGAGTCTGTTAAGAAACCTTTAGAGTACTACGATAACAACGTAAATGGTGCTCGTACCTTATTAGCTGTAATGAGAGAGTTCGGCTGCAAGAACTTTATCTTCTCATCATCAGCAACAGTTTATGGTGAGCCTGACAGTGTTCCATTAACTGAAAATTCTCCAGTTAAAAGAGCAAACTGCCCATATGGTCAGACTAAGGTTGATATTGAGTACATGTGTCAGGAGTTACAAAAAGCTGATCCTGAGTTCTCAATGGTACTACTTCGCTACTTCAATCCAGTAGGAGCTCACAAGTCAGGTTTAATCGGTGAAGATCCACGCGGTATTCCAAATAACTTAATGCCATACTTAACACAGGTTGCTGTAGGCAGATTAAAAGAGTTAAGCATCTTCGGTAACGATTACCCAACTCCTGATGGTACTTGCGTACGTGACTATATCCATGTTGTAGATTTAGCTCTAGGTCATGTTGCAGCTCTAAAGCACTGCCTAAATGTACCAGGTACTCACATCTATAACTTAGGTACCGGTGTAGGTTACTCAGTACTTGATATGGTAAAGGCATTCTCAAAGGCAATTGGCAGAGAGCTTCCATACAAGTTTGCTCCACGCAGAGCTGGTGATGTTGTAGCTTGCTACGCTGATCCTACAAAGGCTAAGAATGAATTAGGCTGGGTTGCAACTAGAACTCTAGATGATATGACCGCTGATTCATACAACTGGCAGAAGAATAACCCTAACGGTTACGAAGATTAAATTTGCAATTAGCCAGGTGTTCCTGGCTAATCCAACATAAGCTAATCGAAAGATATTCAAACATAGGTTAATAAACCAAGGTTAGTAAACCAACAAATTAAAATAACAGGTAGGTTTAAAATGTCATCATTTAACATTACAGATCATCCTCACAGAAGATTTAATGCCTTGACTGGCGAATGGATCTTAGTATCTCCTCACAGAGCTAAGAGACCTTGGAATGGTCAGGTTGAAAAATTACCTGTAGAAGCTAAACCAACTTACGATCCAAAGTGTTACCTGTGTCCTGGTAATACCCGTGTAAATGGTGACAAAAATCCTAAGTATGAGCACAACTTCGTATTTACCAACGATTTTGCTGCTCTAACTCCAGATACTCCATTAGATGCTCCAGAGAGCGAAGAGCTTTTCCAGTTAGAGCCTGCTCGTGGTACAGCTCGTGTGATCTGCTTTAGTGCTGACCACTCAAAGACCTTACCTGTAATGGAAACAAGCGAAATCCGCTCTGTTGTAGATTTATGGGCTTCTCAGTTTAGAGAACTGTCAGCTACTTATAAGTATGTACAGCTCTTTGAGAATAAAGGCGCAATTATGGGATGTTCAAATCCACATCCACATGGACAGATTTGGGCATGCGACTTCATCCCTGAAGAGTTGATGAAAGAATACAATCAGCAGAAAAAATACTTCGATAAGCACAATTCACCTTTATTGCTAGACTACGTAAATGCTGAATTAAAGAAAAAAGAACGTATTCTTTTTGAGACTGAGTACTTTGTAGCTTTAGTTCCATTCTGGGCATTCTGGCCATTTGAGACCATGATCTTACCTAAGTTCAAGGTTCAGACTATCGACCAGTTAACTGATGCTCAGCGTGACGATTTAGCTGTTTGCATCAAGAAATTAACTTGTCGTTATGACAACCTCTTTGAGTGCTCATTCCCATACTCAATGGGCTGGCACAATGCTCCACAGGATGGTAAAGACCACAGCGAGTGGCAGTTACATGCTAACTACTATCCACCATTATTAAGAAGTGCAACTGTAAGAAAGTTCGTTGCAGGCTTTGAGTTATTAGCTGAGAAACAGCGTGATTTAACACCTGAACAGGCAGCAGAGCGTCTGCGCAATCTTTCAGATATCCACTACACCTTAAAGAAATAACAGACAAAAGGATCAACATATGTCAGATATTAAAACTATTTGCCTAAAGGCTTTTGAAGATAAGTTCGGCGCAAAGCCTCAGATGCAAGAATATGCACCAGGTCGTGTAAATATCATCGGTGAGCACACTGATTATAATGGTGGTTTCGTTCTACCTTGCGCAATTAAGTATGGTACTTGCATGGTAGCTAAAGAGAACGGCTCCAATAAGATGCGCATTCTAGCTGTAGACATGAACAATGACTACGATGAGTTTGAAATTGCTCCAAAGATTGAAAAGCATCCTACAAAGTTATGGGTAAACTACCTGCGTGGTGTAACTTATCAGTTAGCTCAAAAGTTTGGTGATAAGGTAAAAGGTCTTGATATTGCAATCAAAGGTGATGTTCCTCCAGGTGCTGGTCTATCATCATCTGCTTCATTAGAAGTTTGCTTCGGTCACTTAGTATCATCAGCTTTTGGTTTAAATGTTCCTTTAATGGATATCGCTCTAATGGGCCAGGCTGCAGAAGCTTACATCGGCATGAAGTGCGGCATCATGGATCAGGCAATTTCTGCTAACGGTACCGTTGACCACTTAGTAAGAATTGACTGCAAGAGCTATGGTTTAACTCAAGTTGCAGTTCCTAAGGATCTTGTGATCTTAATTATCAACTCAAACATCAAGCATCAGCTAGTAGGTTCTGAGTATAACGACCGTCGTGAGAGCTGTGAAAAGGCAGCATCAATCATGGGGGTACCACTATTACGTGATGCAACTATGGAGATGTTAGAGAAGTTCAAAGATAAGATGGATGATGTAACTTATCGTCGTGCTCGCCATGTTATCACCGAGGATCAGCGTGTATTAGATGCTTCTAAGGCATTTGAGTCAGGCGATCTGAAGACCTTAGCTAAGTTAATGTATGCTTCTCATGTTTCAATGCGTGATGACTTTGAGATCACTGTAAAAGAGACAGATGCTCTAGTTGAGATTGTAAAAGAAGCTTTAGGTGAGGAATATGCTGCTGTTCGTCAGACCGGTGGTGGTTTTGGTGGTTGCGTAGTAGCAGTTGTTGAGCCTAAGAACGTACAAAAGGTTAAAGATGCTGTAAATGCTAAGTACAAGGCTGTATCTGGCATTGATGCTACCATCTTTGAGACCACAGCATGTGCTGGTGCAACTTTTACTAAGCTTTAATTAAAAAAAGCTTGCAAAAGTAATTTTCAAAGTGTAATAAATCTCTGTTCAAAAGTAGTTTCTCTGCTGCCATCGCAGCAGAGCTTTTTGATTTCAAAATATCTTCTCTTAAACCCCAATCCTAAAAAACACTAAAAACACGATCAATATTAGTGCAATTTAAGATCGTTTATGGACCTTTTAGTAAATTTTTGCTACATTTTAGAACAATAAATCAAGAGACATGAGTCTCATTACTAACAGGCTATAAAGGACAAATTATTATGACAACTAGAGTTGGTATTTACGGCTACGGTAACTTAGGTCGTGGTATTGAGTGTGCTGTTAATGCAGCTAATGACATGGAATTAGTAGCTGTATTCACAAGACGTGAGCCTTCTGCATTAAAGATTGCATCTAAGAATGTAGCAGTTGTAAATGTAAAAGATGTTGCTTCATACAAAGATAAGATTGATGTAATGATCTTATGCGGTGGTAGTGCAACTGATCTTCCAACACAGACTCCAGAATTAGCAAAGCTATTTAACGTAATCGATAGCTTTGACACTCACGCTAAGATCCCTGAGCACTTCAAGTTAGTAGATGAAGAAGCTCGTAAGAGCAACCACATTGCTTTAATCTCAGCAGGTTGGGATCCAGGCATGTTCTCATTAAACCGTTTATATGCAAACGCTGTTTTACCAAATGGTAAAGATTACACCTTCTGGGGCAAGGGCGTAAGTCAGGGCCACTCAGACGCAATTCGTCGTATCAAAGGTGTTAAGGATGCTAGACAGTACACCTGCCCAGTACAGGCTGCTTTAGATGCTGTAAGAAGCGGTTCAAATCCAGAATTAACCACAAGACAGAAGCACACTCGTTTATGCTATGTTGTTCTTGAGGAAGGCGCTGATCCAGCTTACGTTGAGAATGAGATCAAGACCATGCCTAACTACTTTGCTGACTACGACACCACTGTAAACTTCATCTCACAAGAAGAGTTAAACAAGAACCATTCAGGTATTCCTCACGGTGGTTTCGTAATTAGATCAGGTGCTACTGGTGTAAACAACGAGCACAAGCACATCATTGAGTATAGCTTAAAGTTAGACTCTAACCCAGAGTTCACTGCAAGCGTAATCACAGCTTACACAAGAGCTATTGCACGTCTATATAAAGAGGGTGCAAGAGGTTGCAAGACTGTATTTGATATTGCTCCTGCTTACTTATCACCATTATCTGGTGAGCAGTTACGTGCTACTATGCTTTAATAAAAGCATTAAATTAAAGCTGTAACAAAAGCATAAAAGATAATGAAAAGCTCCTGCCTTTATAATGAAGGTGGGAGTTTTTTTTGCAGGTAGCATTCTTAATGTAGTTTCTATGAAGTTTCTCTTATGAGAGAAGGTATAAGATCCTATTATGACAAGGTAAGAGTCAATTTCTTTCCTAAAGCTTTGAGTGCTTTTTGAATGGTGTCAATTCTTGTGTTATGTTTTAAATTTACAATTCTATTCACTTCTTGATGTTTTAGCCCCATTTTTCTTGCTAAATCTACAGGTCTTACCTTATTTTCAACCATTGTATTTAACAGCATCATTCTAGCGATGACACTTATGGGTAATTCTATAAGCTCTTCGTTTTCTTTAGGAGCAGATGGCTCTGGAAAGACTTTATTATGCTCAAAATACAGATCTAGTAGTGTGATTAGTGCAGATGCTCCTGTGCTTTGCAATTCATCATGTGACCAAATTTCACTGTTAAAGTTCGGAAAATCCCTAAATTTAAGGATAAATCCGCCTTCTTTGTTGTCTACTAGTTCTACTGGATATTGATAATTACTCATATATGTACCTCTAAAACTCAATATATCTGATTTATTTTATAAACACAAGTGTTTATAAAACATAAAACTATATATAGAGTAATACAGTGAAGTAAGCTCTTACCACTATATAACTGCTAAGTACTCTGAGTATATTGGTGATTTATTTTTAGAATTGAATGACAAGATTTAGAAGTGTTTTATTACGGAAAGAAGGAGATTTGAACTCCTGAATCATCATTTGATGATTGTCGCATTTCGAGTGCGATGCATTCAACCGCTCTGCCATCTTTCCGTAAGTGCCATTATAATTGAAGTAAAAGAATAATCAATCAAAACGAAATGTATGGAGTCTATTATGGTAGAGCACGATGAGAAAACTAAAAGCTTTTACCTTTTAGAAGATGGCTACAAGGCTTTTATCTGCTATGAAGTTCAAAACGGTGAATTTGATGTATTAACCACACAGGTTCCAAAAGCAATTTCTGGCAGGGGATTAGCCTCTCAACTTATGAAAGCATGTGCTTCATTTGTTCAAGAAAAAGGACTGAAATTTAAAAAAGATCAGTCCTGCTCTTATGCTCAAGCATGGCTTGAACGACATTAACTACTTTCGTTTTAAAGTCTTAATAAATTCCTTTTCAGCCTCTGTCGGAAGATAAGACTCTCTTATCTTCTGCAGAGCTTTATTGTAGGTCTTCTTATCAGTTTTTAAACTGATTAGCTTCTTTGTTACCTTGTCTTTATTACACTTACAGTAGAAGGTTGCTATAGCCCACGCAGCTCCCATGTGTACGTAGTACTCAGAGGTATCAACCTTTTCTATTAGCGAAAACACCTCATCAAGATATTCATCTTTAGCAAAGTAATCTAAAGCCATCACACAAGCAAAGCGCATATCAAAAGGTTTGTCATGGTGCAGGAACAAAGGCTTTATAAAAGCATAATACTCATCCATATGAGTTTGGCACTCTTTTAAAAGAGAACACAAGCAATCACAGATTGCCCAGCCGTTGATAAAAGGCAAGAACTCTTTTATAAGAGAAAGTCTCTTTTCAACATCCATTGGAATTTTTGCAATAAAGACTGCTTTGCAAAAGCGCTCTTCAAAGGCAGAATCAAGAGGTAGAGGTTGCAACAGTAGTGCAGGATCTTCATGCTTTAGGTATTTTTGAGCAAGCTTGCGTACGATAGGATTTCTAACGCCAAGCATGGTGACACCAGGACTTAACTTTTCTGAGAACTCTTTGTATTTTATCTCAGACAAAGATTGAAGTTCAGCTAATAACTTTTGCTGTACAGCGTTTCTTATATTTTTACCTTTTGTCATGCTCAATCCTTACCTTTGGTCACACCTAAAATACATGTATAGCCACACCTATAGCCACACTAAATCCATACTTGTAGCTTGCCACACTTAAAATACTTTTGGTAATTCTTTAAAAGACGATGTATACCGAGGTGATTTATGTTGAGGATCGTTAAAACGTGACTGTTTTACTAGCCTGTTTTGCGCTCCCAAATACACAGTATCCTGCTCTATAGCATTGATGTTATCAAGAGTCTTCATCAGATTGTCACTTTTATCTAAAACCTCTTTATCAGGATTTACTGAAAAAAGATCAGATTGATATTCTCGGCTATCTTTAAAATCAAAAAGAATAACACCAGCTTTCATATACTCATAGCCATCTTTATAGATTGCATTTAAGAGTTCTCTTGCTGCAGCAATAAAGACTCTGGTATCAGCGCAGGGGATATCTAAAGACATGATAGCTTCATTAGAGTACTTATCTTTATTTCCAAAATAAGAGGTTCTAATGGAGATAGCTATCTTTTGAGCATACTTGTTTAAAGAGCGTAACTTTTGACAGGCTTTAGCTACATAATTAGATAATGCTTCATACAGATCGTCATATGAGGTGATCCTGTCTTTAAATGAGCGCGACCACATGATTTGGTTTTGATTTTGAGGTTCAGACATACTCTCAATGCAATCTATGTTGTTTAATTCCTTTATGGTGCGTTCAATCTGTACGGTGTACTTCTTTCCTAAATAGGTAGCATCAGCATTAGCCAAATCATAAGCACTTGAGAAACCTTCATTTAAAAGGTGTTCTTCCATATTCTTACCAATGCCCCAGACCTCTTTTATAGGATTATCTAAAAGCAGTCTCTGTCTTTTACTGTCTGTAAGAATGCTGTACACGCCGTTTGTCTTTTTATGAGACTTTGCATAGTTATTAGAAAGCTTGGCTAAAGTCTTGGTTCTAGCTATACCAATACCTACAGGAATACCAATCTCTGTTGCTACAGCATGCTTTACTTTATAGGCAATAGATAAAGCCTCTTCTTCAGAGATATTTTCAAAAGACAGAAAAGCTTCATCTACAGAGTACACTTCAAGCTCTTTTGAAAATCTCTCTAGTAACGTCATCACGCGATTTGAGATATCAAGATATAAAGAAAAGTTTGATGAGAACAAAGAGATCTTGTACTTTTTAATTTCTTTATCAATCTTAAAGACAGGAGAGCCCATAGCAATGCCTAAGGCTTTTGTCTCATATGATCTAGATACAACAATGCCATCATTGTTAGAGAGTACAGCAACTGGTTTATTGGCAAGATCAGGCCTGAAGATCTTTTCACAGGACACAAAGAAGTTATTGCAGTCACAGAGTAGATAAACTTTGCTGAATACTTTTGTATCTGTCATTTTCTAACTGCCAAAGATAACTTACGCCTGTAAAAGAAATGGTTTAAAAGATTGATATAAATATTATCATAATAATTAAATTTTAAACAGATATGTAAATCACAATTAGTTATATCCTGAAAAATTTAATATCCTTAAAATTTGCGTTAATTATCAGCAAGTTGTAAAAATTTTATAATTTTGCGTAAATGAAAAGTTACGTGAACGTTACAAAGAAAAACAAATATGGCAACAACACCATTTGAACTACGTCACAAAGTTGTAAAGTGGTTCAGG
>OMZC01000019.1 GCA_900315395.1 uncultured Gammaproteobacteria bacterium | reverse complement strand
CAGATCGTTAACCAACCTAACCCTTCTGCTAAAATTGCTTAAGGTCTTGGGTATGATTGATTTAATCTAAAGCATAAAATTTATGGTAGTATTATTTTATCAATTTGAGAGTTTACGTCGTTTTATATATTTTTGATATCAAATGGCGATATTAAATCTTGAATAAATATATAGAACTATAACTAATCGATTCTTAGGTATATAACAACAATTAAACATGTAAGAAAGGTATATGACTTCTTTAATGATTGTTATCTTTCTTATCTTTAGTTTTCATAATTCCTAAATTGACATTTATAAGTATGTAATATCAGTCTCTCAGATTTATCAAAGTAAGGTAAGTATCATGGCTAAAAACAAAAATCCAGAGAAGGATACATCAAAGAAATCTGATTTAACTGCTAATGCATCCAATAAATGGAGCAGAAAGCGTCGCATTGAGTTTATTGATTTCAGATTAAGTATTGACGGAAAGATCAATAGAGCTGATTTAGTGGACTTTTTTGGTATTTCAATTCCACAAGCTTCTTTAGATCTATCTTACTATAGAGACTTAGTTACTAACTGTAATCCTCCACGTGAGAACCTTCACTATGATATGCATCAGAAGGTTTATCTAAGAACTGAAGACTTCAAACCTGTATATCCAGATCAGTGTGGAAGTTCTAACTTCTTTAATGACTTAATTCAGTATGCAAAAAATGAATTACCTCAGAGCAAGAACTACTTTGGTTTTACTCCTGACGTAGGTTTAGCTTGTCTTCAGCCTCCAAAGAGAATTATCGATGAGTCTGTTTTATCAAACTTATTAGATGCAATTCGTGGTCATTTAGCACTTCATATTGTTTATAAGTCATTAACCTCTGATAAGAATGAGGATTTCTTAATTGCACCTCATTCATTCGCTTTTGATGGCTTTAGATGGCATATTCGTGCATACTGCTATGATCGCCATGAGTTTAGAGATTACGTACTTTCAAGAATTAGAAACGCTGATCATCCAAAGACTCAGGCTCCTAATGACAGATTCTCTGATCCTATTGGTAACGGTTTTAGAGAAGTTGGTACCGGTAATAAAGATGACTATGATTGGAATGAACTTGTAACCTTAGAGTTACAGGCAAATCCAGAGTTACCAGAAAATGCAAGACGTGCAATCGAGCTTGATTACGGTTTACCAAAAGATGGTGTTTTAAAGCATCAGGTTAAGAAAGCTTTACTTTTCTATGCTGTAAGATCTTTACATTTAACTCAAGCATATAGAAAGCTTCCTCCAGAGGAACGACAGCTTGCTTTAGTAAATCAAAAAGAGATTGATGACATTCTTGCATCAATGGAAAAGAAGTAAAAATAAGGCCTCCTAAACGGAGGCTTTATGTTTCATATCATCTATGATTATTTTCACTTTGTGAGTTTTTTATATTGTAATTTGTCAGCTATTTTAGAATTAAAATTAAATATCACCTTTAACTATGTCTAAACATTCAAATAATCGCTTACAGTACGCACTTTATGTTTTTACCTTAGGAATGCTGTGTGCCTTTGCGCCTATGTGTTCTGATATGTATTTACCTTCATTACCTGAGATTGTAACTTACTTTAATTCAAATCCTGCTCAGGTGCAGTTCTCACTTACAGCATCTTTTTTAGGTTTAGCTCTAGGTCAGATTGTAATCGGTCCTATCTCTGATGCTTATGGCAGAATTAAGCCTTTATTAGTTTGTCTTGTGATCTTTACCTTGTCATCTTTAGCCTGTGCTCTGTCTCCTAATGTTTGGGCTTTTGTGTTCTTCAGATTATTACAAGGTCTGTCTGCAGCAGGTGGTATTGTGCTTACCCGTTCTATTGCTTGTGATAGATTTAAAGGTAATGAGTTAACCTCATTCATGTCATTTTTAATGGCAATTAACTCATTAGGTCCTATCTTAGGACCTATCGTAGGCTCTTTAGTTGTAACTTATTTTACCTGGCAAGTGATCTTCTTTATTCTGGTAGTATGGGGAATTATCTTAATTTATTTGACTAAGTTCCATGTACCAGAGTCATTAGCTGTAGAGAAAAGAGAGAAGAGTGCTTTAGTCTCAATCTTAAAAATGAAGACTGATCTTTTAAACTTAAAGTTCATGTTAACCGTCTTTTCATTATCCTTTGTAATGGGCGGTTTCTTCTCATATTTGGCAGCATCACCATTCGTATTCCAAAAGGTCTATGGTTTTACTCCTGTAGAATACTCATTTACCTTTGCTTTTATTGCTGTTTGTATCACCATTATTGCCTCATCAGCAGGACGTTTATCACGTCGCCTATCAGAGCTTAAAGTAGTAGTTTTTGCTTATGCTCTACTTTTAATCTCAGGCATTGGTGTTTTAATTATTTCATTTATACGTCCAGAGAGCTTTGTACCGGTTCTTGTTTGTCTTGCTGTTTACTGTTCAATGATGGGCTTGTCTCAGTCAGCAGGTTTTGGCGTAGTCATGAGTTTTAAAAAGGGTGGAGCTGGCTCTGCTTCAGGTATCTTTGGTGTGATGTACTTTTTAATTGGTTCTCTAGTTTCTCCATTAGTTGGTGTAATGGGAGAACTCTCCATGATACCTTTTGGTTTGAATTTGTCAGTCTGCGCAATTCTTGCAATCGCTCTTTTATACTTTGCAACTAGGATTAAGGATGAAAATGTTTCAGGATCTAAATAACTTAAAAAAATCTTGTTTGGTAGCTTTAGTAAGTTTAGGTGTTACTACATCAGCCTTAGCTGCAACTTTTGATAACGATCAAAAGGCTCAAATTGAGAGCATTATTGATGATTATGTATCTAACCATCCTGAAGTGATCCTGCGCGCTATGAAAAAGCTTGAGCAGGATGAAAAGAAAAATCTTGAAGTTAACATGTTAAAGATTGCTTCAAAGGTTAGAAAGTCAGATAACATTCCTTATCTTGGTAAAAAGAATGCTAAGCACTACATCATTGAGTTTTATGACTATAACTGCGGTTATTGCAAGGTTTTAGAACCGATGTTTGAAAGAGCGTTAAAAGACTATGATGTGCAGATTTCTTTTGTAAATATCCCTGTGATTAAAGAGAACTCAAAACAGTTAGCTCTTTTAGGTCAGGCAGTGTTTAATCTTGATAAAAAGAAGTACTTTAAGTTACATGAAAAGTTCATGACTCCTGGTACTATCAGTTCAGATGAACAATCCATTCGCAAGTACTTAGATGAGGTTGGTATTGATTTTGATGACTTTAAAAATGAGTTAACCTCAGGTCGTCCTCAAAAGCAGATCTCTGCAAATATTGAAGATAGTATTGAATTAAAGATAGCTGGTACTCCTTACTTAATTATTGATGGTAAAGAAGTAAGGGGAGCCTTAGCCAGTTATGATGCCTTACAGGAATTACTAAAATAAGATGTCCTTTTGGTTAATCTTAGTAATAGCTGTGCCAATACTCTTCGTTGTTGGCACTACTTATAATGCCATTAAAGAACAAAAGAAATTAGAAAATGGCGTTTTAAAAACAGTTCTTCAAAAGCGTGAAGAAGAGAAAAGACGTCACTTGAAGATGCTGCAAAGACAAGCATTGTCGAAATCTCAATCAAAAGATCCTATAAATAATAAAAAAACTGACTCAAGAAAAAGTTGTATCATCAGAAAATAATAAAGAGCACAAATAAGGTAAAAATGAGAACTTTATAACAAATTTTATGTTTGCAATCGTTTTCATAAGCTAAAAAGTACAATAGCGTTTAATATATTGATCGAATAAAAAGATTTAAACTGGAGATCAAAATGAAATTAAAAGCAGTTCTTGCTTTATCAGTATTGCCTGTTTTATTCACCTCACAGGCAAATGCTTTTACCGTTGGTGTGTTAATGCCAACTCAAGATGAAGCTCGCTGGTACCGTGAAGGTTTCGGCATTGAAAATGAGCTAAAAAACAGCGGTTTTAATGTTGAACTTTTCTTTGGTGGTGATATTGATGTGTCATTACAGCAAAGACAAATCAAGAGACTGTCAAACGACAGCAACATCGATGCTTTAGTTATTGGCTCAATTGATGGCAATGCTTTAGCTGATGCCTTAACGATTGCAAAAAGCAAAAAACTTCCAGTTATAAGTTATGATCGTTTGATTACAGGAACTGATGCTGTTACCTACTATGCAACCTTTGATAACGGTAAAGTAGGTGAAATTCAGGGTAAGTTTTTAATTGATAAGTTACATCCAACAGTAGATGATCCAAAGAATATTGAGATTTTCTACGGCTCATTAGATGATAACAATGCTAAGTTCTTCTATGGCGAGGCCATGAAGATCTTACAGCCTTATATTGACAGCGGTGCATTAGTAATTAAGTCAGGTGAGATTAAACCTGAAGAGACCAACATCCCATCATGGAGAACCGATCTTTCAAGTAAGAGAATGGATGCTATCATGGATAAGGTTGGCTATGGTCCGGAATCAGGCGAGAGACTGGATGGTATCCTGTCACCTGCTGACTGCATCAGCTCAGGCATTATCTTTACCTTAAAGAAACGTGGATATACTGTAGAGAACATCCCTGTAATCACTGGTCAGGATTCAACACCTGATGCTCTTAAGAATATTCAGGAAGGCTATCAGGCTATGACTATCTTTAAAGATGGTAAGCAATTACAAGATACCGTACTTGATATGGTAAAAGCTATTAGCAAAGGACAGGAAGCTAACATCAATGATACTACAACCTATAACAATGGTGTTATGGATATGAAAAGCTTCTTATGTACTCCAGAGCTAATTGACAGATCTAACATCAACAAGCTCCTTTAATTTAAATCTAAAAGCTCTAGTCATACGCTATTTTTAATATCAAGATTAGAGCTTTTTCTTCCTACCTTTAATCATCCATTCTTCAGAAAAAAGACGTTCTGTTTTGTCTTGTTAATTACATTAAACAATCTTGAGTATTAAGAATATCTTTATATAAATTTGAGAACCAAATTACAAAAATATTTTTACAAATGCGATATAAAAGCCGACATAAGCTAATTACATCTCATTATTAAAAGCTAATAAAATTCATCGTTCAAGAAAATATTTAAGAAATAAATATTTCATTTATCTATTGTAGAAGGAGATTTTGATGAAATTTAATAAAGCTTTGGCTATGTCTTTGTTCTCACTATTCATAACATCACAAGCTAATGCATTTACTGTAGGTGTTGCTATGCCTACTCAAGACGAAGGCCGTTGGTATAACGAAGGCTTTGGTGTTGAGCACATGCTGCAAAACAGTGGCTTTAATGTCGAACTTTTCTTTGGTGGAGATATTGATGTTGAGTTACAGCAAAGGCAGGTTGAAAGATTGTCTAACAGCAACATTGATGCTTTAGTGATCGGCTCAATTGATGGTAATGCTTTAACTCAAGTCTTAAAAATCACCAAGAGTAAAAAAATTCCAGTTATCAGCTATGACAGACTGATTACAGGAACTGATGCTGTAACCTACTATGCTACTTTTGATAATGGTAAGGTAGGTCAAATTCAGGGGCAGTTTTTAATTGATAAGTTAAAGCCAACGGTAGAACATCCTAAGAATATCGAGATCTTCCACGGATCATTAGATGATAATAATGCTGTTTTCTTCTATGGTGAGGCTATGAAGATCTTACAACCTTACATTGATAGTGGTGCTTTAGTGGTAAAGTCAGGTCAGATTAAACCTGAGGATACTGAAATTCACGGCTGGAGAACAGATCTTGCAAGTAAGAGAATGGATGATCTCATTGATAAAATAGGCTATGGTCCTGATGGCGAGAAATTAGACGGTATTCTGTCTCCTGCTGACTGCATCAGTACAGGTATTATCTTTACACTAAAGAAGCGTGGGTATACAACAGATAATATCCCTGTAATTACAGGTCAGGATTCAACCAAAGAAGCTTTACAGAACATTCAAGAAGGCTATCAAGCAATGACTATCTTTAAAGATGGTAAAGAACTTCAAAAAGCTGTAGTTGAGATGATTAAAGCCATCAGTGAAGGTAAAGAAGCTCCCGTAAATGACACTACCACCTACAATAATGGTGTTATGGATATGAAAAGTTTCTTATGTAAGCCTGAACTTATTGATAACTCAAATATCGGTAAACTTCTCTAATCTATTTACTCAATCAAATTATCTCGTCTTATGCGCCTTACTTTATGTAGGGCGCAAATCTTGGTCAAAGCATCCTTTAACATATTTCATATAGTTATGTAAATCTATTTACGGAGTTGCGAATTATAGAGAGGTAGTTTGCGAATTTTGTGACGTATTTCTCTTTAATATAATATACAAATATCCCTTACTATAGCGAATTATGTGATCTTAATGACATAATTAAACTTAATTTACGTAAACGTTTACGATTTCTTTGCAAAAAATTAAATTCTGCATTATAAATATATACAGATAAAAACTTAGAGGGGATGTAAAAAACAAACTCTAAGTAGTAACAATAATCAAGTTTTACCTTTAAGGAGAACAACATGCTACCTAATATTCCTACAGTTAATCTTGGCGTTATCGCTGTATCAAGAGACTGTTTCATCAGATCATTATCAGAGCGCCGTCGCGCTGCAGTTGTAAAAGGTTGCGCTACTGCTGGTATCAATGTAAACGAAATCAAAGTAACAGTTGAAAATGAGAATGATGCTGTTAAAGCTGTAGAAGAAGCAAAGCAAGCAGGTTGCAATGCCTTAGTTGTTTTCTTAGGTAACTTCGGTCCTGAAACTCCTGAGACCTTAATCAAGAAGTTCTTTGACGGTCCTTGCATGTTCGTAGCAGCAGCTGAAGAGACTGGTAAAGACTTAGTTGACGGTCGTGGTGATGCATACTGTGGTATGTTAAATTGCTCATACAACTTAGGTTTACGTAAGCTAAAGGGCTTTATCCCAGAGTATCCTGTAGGTACCGCTGAAGACATCGCTTCAATGGTAAAGGATTTCGTTCCTGTTGCTCGTACCTTAATCGGTTTATCTTCATTAAAGATCATTACCTTCGGACCACGTCCTCAGGACTTCTTTGCATGTAACGCTCCTATTAAGGGCTTATATGACATCGGTGTTGAGATCGAGGAAAACTCAGAGTTAGATTTATTAGTTGCATATCGTAAGCATGCAGGCGATCCTCGTATTAAGGACATTGCAGCAGATATGGCTAAAGAGCTTGGTGCAGGTAACACCTATCCTGATATGTTAGAGCGTATGGCTCAGTTCGAGCTTACCTTAACAGATTGGGCCGAGCAGCATAAAGGCGCTCGTAAGTATGTAGTATTTGCAGACAAGTGCTGGCCTGCTTTCCCTGAGGAGTTCGGTTTCGAGCCTTGCTATGTAAACTCACGCTTAGCTTCACGCGGTATGCCTGTAGCTTGTGAGGTTGATATCTTCGGTGCTCTATCAGAGTACATCGGTGCTTGCGTAACTTATGATGCAGTAACCTTACTTGATATCAATAACTCAGTACCTGCAGACTTATTTGCTGAAGACATCAAGCCTAAGTTCCCTCAGTACAAGTTAACTGATACCTTCATGGGCTTCCACTGTGGTAATACTCCATTATGCAAGCTAACTGATACTACAAGCTGCAATATGAAGTTAGGTAAGATCAATTACCAGATCATTCAGCATCGTCTGTTAGAGCCAGCAGGATCACAGCCTGACTTTACTCGTGGTACCTTAGAGGGTGATTTAACCGCAGGTCCTATTACCTTCTTCAGATTACAGACAACACCTGATACTAAGTTACAGGCTTATGTAGCTGAAGGTGAGGTTCTACCAGTAGGTACACGTTCATTCGGTGGTATTGGTATCTTTGCAATCCCTGAAATGGGCCGTTTCTACCGTCACGTTCTAATTGAGAAGCGTTATCCACACCATGGTGCAGTTGCATTCAGCCATGTTGGTAAGGCTCTATTTAATGTATTCAGCATGCTAGGCATTGAGACTATCAACTACAATCAGCCAGCAGGCGTTCTGTATCCAACAGAGAACCCATTTGCTTAATAATCTTTGTTAACATTATTGCCAGAGCGAAAGCTCTGGCTTTTTTATGTCTAAATCCTAATCTCAGTCTTTCAATCAACGCAGTATTATTCAGATTATCACTCAATTTATTAAAGCTCAAATTCTTTTATATACTCCATCACCTCCAATTTATGCTTTATTTTGATGCATTATTTTTGTGATTTTGCGTTCTAATTATGTGCATGCACCATAATTACGCTTTATTCTTGGGCAAATAGCTTTTCTTTGTTGATACCGAAAATTTGAAATCGTATCTTGTAACAAAGTCAATGATGGCTTGAGTTCAAGGAGAATTTTTTATGAGAGTTACAAAAAGTGCATTATTAGCATCTGCACTAGCCTTTGCTCCTAGTGTATTTGCTGATGAAACTGCAGCTTTAGATAGAGCTGACAACGGCTTTATCTTAATGTCTGCAATGTTAGTGCTGTTAATGTCTATCCCTGGTATTGGTCTATTCTATGGTGGTTTAACCCGTTCTAAGAACGTTCTATCAACCATGGAGCAGTGTTTAGCTGTTTTCTGTATGGCCATTATCTTATGGGTAATTTTAGGTTACAGCTTTGCTTTTGGTCCTGTTGAAGGTGTCTTAGGCGACTTCTTCGGTGGCTTTGGTACAATGTTCTTAGCTGGTATTGATTTTAATTCATTATCTGGAACTTTATCAGAGTACACTTGGGTTATCTTCCAAGGCGCTTTCTGCGCAATCTCTGCTTGTTTGATTGTTGGTGCAACAGTTGAGCGTGTTAAATTCTCTGCAATCTTAATTGCTGTAGGTATTTGGATCGTTCTATCTTATGCTCCTTTAGCTCACCAAGTATGGGGTGGTGGTTTCATCGATTCTGTATTCAAGTCATATGACTTCGCAGGTGGTACCGTAGTTCACGTTAACGCTGCTGTATGCGGTTTAACTGGTGCATTTATCTTAGGTCGTCGTCATGACTTAGGTAGAGTTGCAATGGCTCCACATAACTTAGGTCTTACCTATATAGGTGCTTGCTTACTGTGGATCGGTTGGTTAGGTTTCAACGCAGGTTCTGAGTTAGTAGCTGATGGTATTTCATCACTTGCATTCATCAACACAGTTCTATGCCCAGCAACTGCTGCAATGACATGGATGGTAGCTGAGTGGATCATCTTCAAGAAACCATCAACATTAGGTACTGCATCAGGTGTTTTAGCAGGCTTAGTTGCAATTACTCCAGCATGTGCTTTCGTTGGTCCTATGGGTGCAATCGTAATCGGTATTGCTTCAGGTCTAGCATGCTTATGGGGTGTTCACGGCTTTAAGAAGTTCACCAAGGTTGATGATTCATTAGATGTATTCGGTGTTCATGGTATCGGTGCAATCGTAGGTGGTATCTTAACTGGTGTATTCTGTGCTCCATCATTAGGTGGTACTGGTTTTAAGGATGGTTGGGATTCAATTGCCGGCCAGGTTTATGGTCAAACCATGTCACTAGTTGTAGCAATTGTATGGTCACTTGTAGTATCAGTAATTGCCTTCAAGATTGCAGGTCTACTAGTTGGTCTAAGAGTTACCGCTGATGAGGAAGCTGAAGGTCTTGACTTGGCATCACACGGCGAGCGTGGTTACAACTTATAATCAAAGGATAAATTACTATGAAACGTATTGTTGCAATTATCAAACCATTTAAATTAGATGATGTCCGTGAAGCCTTAGCTACCATCGGTATTTCAGGTATGACAGTATCAGATGTAAAGGGCTTCGGCAGACAGAAAGGTCACACTGAGTTATACCGTGGTGCTGAGTATGTAGTTGATTTTCTACCAAAGTGTAAACTTGAAGTAGTTGTTGCAGACGATGAAGCAGACAAATGTATTCAGGCAATCATCAATGCAGCTCATACTGGTAAGATCGGTGATGGTAAGATCTTCGTATCAGATGTAGAAAGAGTAATCAGAATTCGTACATCTGAGGAAAATGAAGAAGCTATTTAAGTAGCTCTCAAGCAAGTAAATCACCATGGTTGGTAATGCTTCTGTGGTGATTTTTTTTGCATTTTAGAATATTTATTTTTAATGCATTTATTTTACATTAAAAATAAATACTACAATATCATCGAGAGGAGGGCTCATTATCATGATTATTGAAATTACAGCAAGAAATTGCTTTGCTTTTGAAGATGAAGTTATCTTTTCATTAAAAGCTGATATGAGAAATAAAAAGAATGGAGCAAATGTTCATCAAGAAAACAATTTCAATGTTTTAAAGACAGCCAGTATATATGGTCCTAATAACTCTGGTAAGACTTGTTTAATAAAGTGCATCAGGGCAATCAAATACGCTCTTTTAAATCAGAAAATTGATTTGATGCCAAATCTTTTTTCACATGATCCTATCTGTCAACTCTCAATTAAATTTCTCTCCCATGCCAAAGAGTACGTTTACTTTTTCAAATATGACAGCAAAAAAGAAGAATATCCTTATGAGTATTTCTCTGAAATTCAAAAAGATAAATACAATAATGAAAAGGAGATTTGTCTTTTAAAACGAGATTCTGAAAATAATGAGTACCACAGTTCTGCTCCCGATGTAGAAAAGATCATACAATATGTATCACAAACAAATTTGCTGATTTATTCAATTGATTCTAGCAAATTTGAACTAATCTATAAGGTAAAAGAAATTGTTCAAGAATTTGCCAATAGAATTGACATCGTAAATATGAACAATATTCCAATTCAGCATACTATTGATCTCTTAAAGAATAAGGATCGTTTGCAGCAGAAGATCGTTGATTTTATTAAAAATGCAGATCTTTACTTAGATAATTATGAATATGTAACACCGGATAAAATCGAAATAAAAAAAGCTACTAGCCCTGAGGAAAAAGCTCTTGATATTCCATCTAAATTAGTTGATCAATTAAGCCTTGTTTCAACTTATAAAGGTGTTCGTGTTCCTAGTATTATTTTTGATTCAACAGGAACTAAAAAAATCGGTGCTTTATCAAGCTATGTGATTGAGGCTTTAGAAAAAAGAAGAATACTGATTGTTGACGAGCTTGACAGTAGTATTCACTTTAAATTAACTAGAGCAATCGTATCCATGTTTAATAACGAACTTAACGATAAAGCTCAAATGATTTTCACAGTTCAAGATATCAACCTGATGGACTGTAAAAGGTTGTTTAGAAAAGAACAAATATGGTTCGTACATAAAGATAGTCAAGGCATTTATTTATATTCATTAGCTGATTTTACAGCTCAAGATGGTGTAAGAGATACCACAGACATTGTCGACAAATACAAAAAAGGAACTCTAGGAGCGCTTCCTGAGCCTGAACTTATCAATTCCTTGTTAGATATTAGCAAAGGTAAGAATGAGAAATAGAAATGAACACTATAAGAAAACATCCTAAAGTTGATACTATCTTAGGAAGTTCTAATATTTCGACTTTATTAAAATATCTAGAGTGAGACTGTGTTTGGATAAGTAAGATTAATTCAGAATTAGATAAATAATATATCCAATTCTGACTCATTATTTGACATCGATTAAGATGCCAGACATAGTTATACTATACAGCTTCATATAAGCTAAAAGATCTTACCTTTGGATCTGAATTAAAGACCGCTGCAATTCTAATTAGCTCTGATTTTACAGGTAAAATATTTCCATAATCTCGAGATTTAATCTGCTCTACAGCTTCTTTTAGCTTTGTTTTGGATTCATCTGAATTTTGAGCATACTTTAATTCAAATACGATTCTTCTGTGGTCTGTCTCTACAATTAAATCGGCTCGACCTTTTGCTTCATGGACTTCACATTTTGCCTCCATACCAGCTCCTGCTAAATACAATCTTATTGAATTCTGTACGGCAGCTTCAGACACAATAGGATAGTTATCATAAGGAACTGAATTCATGATGGTGTTTAGAAGGGCAATGATGTCCTCAAATGAACCAATTTCAAAAAGGTTTTCTCCTTTTTCATTGTCGACATTGATGTCGTTATTAAAAACTTTTAATGCTAATAAATAAGTTATAGCTTTGTGGATCTCTCCATTTGGTATTCCTAGATATACTCGTGGTTTTAGTACTTTTAGTTCAGAACGTAAGGTTAAGTATCCAGTCTGACACATCAATACGTTCTGATTAATAGATGTTAATGAAGTGGGATTGATAAAATCATTAGTAGGAACATTGATAAGATTATCCTTATCAAGGTAATCAAAGGCATTTAGCTTATGGGTTTGCAAGTAGTTAGCTAAAATTGAAGGTAAACCACCATTGTCATACCAATACTCACCAAAGTACACAAAGTGATTATCTACTATGCTCTGAAAGAAATTGTTTACAGACCATGTACAGAAGACCTTCTTTTTATAGAATTCATCAAAACAGTATCCGTCATAGTTTTGAGCTAATTTATCTAGCATTGCATCAATTTGAGTATCAGTGACACTCTCGACATCACAGTGACTCTCATAGGCTACAGCTAATTTTAGATAATCTTGGTAGTAATCTTTAATCTCATCACGTGTAAAACCGATCATCTGAGAATAGGCATTGTAATTGGTTATGTCCTTGATGTTAGATCCTACAGAAAAAATTGAAACATCCTTTAATCTAGTGACTCCAGTAATACCTAAGAACCTTATAGAATCATGATCTTTGATATTTGCATAAAAGCTTTTGATCTTTTCTTGAAATTCTTTATATAGATTTTCATTGTTGATGTTAGCTGTCATCTGACAGTCGTATTCATCAATCAAGATCACGATTTGACGAGCTTCTAAGGACAATAGTTCTAAAAGATGATCTATGGAGTCCTCAGGTTCTGCTTTTTCTATATAGTTTTTGACGTCTATGCGTTGAGCAAATTCAGTGATTTTGGAATTAAGTTTATTTTTGAATGCTTCTACTGATTTCTTATCAAATTTCAAAAAATTTAATCTTAAAACAGGATATGTAGGCTCAGTCCATTTGTCATAAATATAGGTTCCCTTAAAATAAGGTTCTACTCCTGTTTCAAATAAAGTGCCAATAGTATCCAAGGTAAGTGACTTGCCAAAACGTCTAGGACGTGTGATAAAAACTCTTTCTAACTTAATAAGATCGACGATGAATTTGGTTTTATCAACGTAAATGCAATTATTCCTGTATAAATTTTTAAATGAGCTAGCAGAGCTTATATTTTTCATGTTTTTTTACCTCAGAAACTAGCAAAATTTATATTACGGATGCGACCAACGAATATAAGTATGCTCAAAATGAGCTTACATGCAAATCAGTTTAAACAAACTATAGATAACTTTGAGCTAATAGCTTTGGAAACTTCTTGTGCTTAAACAGATGTCTTACTCTGGTTGAATAAATAATGCATGCGCTCAAAAGCGCAAAAATAAAGCCAATCCAAATACCATAAGCTTCAAGTTTTGAGGTAAACAATCCCCAAGCTAAGGCAAATCCTACGGGAATACCCACTATCCAATAGGAAACAACGGTACCTATAAAGATCACCTTAGAGTCTTTAAATCCTTGTAAAACACCTAAAAAGAAGCACTGTAAGGAATCTGGCAACATATAGATGCAATTTAAGATCATCAGATTTGATGCCATTGCCAGAACCAATGGATCATTTGTATATAATGAAGAAATATCCCTTCTAAAGATAAACACCAATGATGCGTAAATAATAAATAAAGACAGATTCAAAGTAAGGGCAGTCTTAATTGAGATATAGGCTTTTGCCCAGTTCTTAGTGCCCATACAAAAAGCTGATCTGATGGTAATGGTCATACCTAAACACATAGGTATCATAAAGATAAGTCCTGATACATTCAGAGTAATTGAGTGAGCAGCAACTACAGTTGGACCAAAAGGACTTAAGATCACAGCTGCAACTGAGAAGCATGCAACTTCAATAGTTCTTGAGATGCCAATAGGTAAAGATAATTTAGCAAACTGCTTTAGTAACTTGTAATCAAAACGTGAAGTTAGATGTTCTTTAGGTTTAAAGTACTTAAAGAACTTACCTTTTTTGATATACACATACAGTAAGATTGCGCAGAGAATATTGATAAAACAGCTTGTAGCACCGCAACCAACACCGCCCATTGCAGGCATTCCAAATTTGCCAAAGATAAAGATGTAGTTTAAAGGAATGTCTAAAACTAACATTAAGATACCAAAGTACATGGTAGGCTTGGTGTAACCTAAACCTTCAGCATAAGATCTTAAAACGTTGTAGATAACTGTAGCTGGTAGTGAAAGTGACACAAAGTAAAGATAACCAGTAGCTACCTCAATCATCTTTTCATCAGATGGTACATATGCAAAGATTAGGTGAGATAAAGCCAATAATACAGCTACAAGTACACCTACTATCGTACAGAATAAGAATGCATTAAACAGGCTCTTTTCCATCAGACTAAAATTTTTGCTAGGAAGAATATGAGATACAGTAGGGGTTACCGCATATGCCATACCTGCTAAGAACAGGTAAGCAGGCCAATAAAAAGAGCAACCAATAGCTACACCTGAGATCTCAGTGGTACCGGCAAGTCCTGCCATCACTGTATCTACAGTACCCATGCCGGTAGCACACAACTGACCTAATAAAAATGGAATAAAAAGTCTTAATTGGCAGCGTAATTCCTTTTTGTAGGCTACTGACTGTAAAAATTTTAGAATAGACATTTATCTTACCAAAGACAACAAAGCCGGTCCTAAGACCGGCTCTATAAACTTAATTATAAGTTAATGAATGCGGTCACCATTTTGAGCGCCTGAATCTACGCTAAGTAAGAATACCTCTGTAGCACCAGGACCTGCTGCTGTTACCATACCTTCAGATAAACCAAATTTCATCTGACGAGGCTTTAAGTTAGCAACTAAAACCACCTTTCTGCCAATTAAAGACTTAGCATCAGGGTAAGCCTGCTTTAGACCGGCAAATACCTGTCTGGTTTCAAAGCCGATATCTACCTTTAGTTTTAGAAGCTTTCTAGCTTCCTTAACTTCTTCGGCTTCAACAATGGTACCCACACGAAGATCGATCTTAGCAAAATCATCAATAGTGATTTCTGGAGCTAATGGCTCGATTCTATCGTCAGCTTTCTTCTCATCAGCCTTTTTAGCCTGTGCCTGAGCCTGCTTTAAATCCTCTTTTGAAGTCTCAATCATTGCATCAATCTGAGTCTTCTCAATACGATTGAAGAGTGGCTTGAACTTGTTGATCTGATGATCTACTAATGGATTATCAAGAGCAAAGAAATCAAGTTTAGTATTTAAGAACTCTTCAGCATGAGCTGCAACTTCTGGTAGAACAGGCTGTAAGTAGGTGATTAAAGCTCTAAAGAGGTTAATACCATCAGAGCAAACCTTCTGTAATTTGTCATCCTGACCTTCCTGCTTTGCAATTACCCATGGAGCTTCAGCATCGATGTAGCGGTTAGCTTCATCAGCTAATGCCATAATGGTTCTAATTGCTTCAGCATAGTTACGGCTCTGATAACCTTTGATTACATCTTCACGAATTGCAGCAGCTTTCTTTAAGATCTCAGCATTATATGGAGCTGAAGATAGCTTACCGTCAAAACGTTTTGCAATGAAGCCTGCTGTACGTGATGCAAGATTTACAACTTTACCTACGATATCTGAGTTTACCTTTGCCATGAAATCATCTAATGAAAGATCGATATCAACAGCAGATGAGTTCATCTTTGAAGCAAAGTAGTAACGTAATGTTTCAGGTTTTAAGAATTTTAAGAAAGTCTTAGCCTTAATGAAGGTTCCTTTAGACTTTGACATCTTAGCGCCATTTACAGTTACATAACCGTGAACATAGATGTGTGATGGTAAACGCATCTGAGCAGCCTTCAAGGTTGCAGGCCAGAATAGAGAGCGGAAGTAAAGAATATCTTTACCAATGAAATGATCCATCTCAATTTCAGAACCTTCTTTTACGAAATCTTCGTAGTTATCACCAGTCTTTTCGCAAAGATTCTTTAATGATGCAAGATAGCCCATAGGAGCATCCATCCATACATAGAAGTACTTGTCATCAGTACCAGGGATCTTAAATCCAAAGTATGGAGCATCACGAGAAATATCCCATGGCTTTAAGCCCTGAGAGAACCACTCTTCTAGCTTATTAGCCATCTCAGTCTGAATTACACCAGAATTCTTGATGTAATCGTGTAAGAAGTCTTTAGCTTTTGGAAGATCAAAGAAATAGTGTAAAGATTCTTTTAATACAGGCTTTGCACCAGATACTACAGAGTAAGCATCTTTTAACTCGGTAGGTGAGTAGGTAGCACCGCAAACTTCGCAGTTGTCACCATACTGATCTTTAGCACCACACTTAGGGCAGGTGCCTTTTACGAATCTATCTGGTAAGAACATATTCTTTTCAGGATCGTACAGCTGAGAGATGGTTTCGGTTTTGATATAACCATTATCTTTAGCCTTTTCATACATATATGAAGAGATCTCATGATTCTCTTTAGAATGTGTTCTGTAGTAGTTATCGTAATTTACTAAGAAGCCTTTTAAATCCTCAGCATGATCTTTTGAGGTGATTTCAATCATCTGCTCAGGGGTAATGCCCATCTGACCAGCTTTAATCATTACAGGAGTGCCGTGGCAGTCATCACCACAAACATAGAATACTTTGTTGCCAATTGCTCTGTTAAAGCGTACGAAAATATCAGATTGGATGTGCTCTAACATGTGACCTAAATGAATAGGTCCATTAGCATATGGTAGTGCGTTAGTAACAAACAGGGTCTTGTTCTTTGTCATTTTACCCTCTGAATATATAAAACTATGAACGTGAACATGTGCAGGTGTTTATGATGTAACTAATACATGTAGCTAGTTCAATGTTATTTAAGTTACAAAATAGTCTGCAAAGGCTTATTAAGGTTTAATTGAGCCTTAAATCTATTTGCCAATTTGTGTCTAATTTAAATAACCTAATAGAAAATTATCTAAAATTAAAGACCTAAAAAAAATCAATGCGCAATATTTTACTATATTTATAGCTTTATTGCGCACGAATAGCTTTGTAAAACGAAAAAAGAGTCTTTTGTTCACTCAAAAACTCTACAAAGACGATTTTATCTTTTGTATTTAATTGTTTCGAGCTTTCTTAAAACTGATCTGAGTCATTAAAACAGCTATGAACATTAAGATAGCACCTAGTACTTCTCTTTGTGTCATCACCTCTTTTAAGAATAAAACTCCAAAGACAGAACCCATTACTGATTCTAAAGACATGATTAAAGATGCAATAGAAGGATTGATACCTCTTTGACCTACAACCTGAAGAGTGTAAGCAACACCATTTGACATGATGCCTACATAAAGTAGAGCTGGTAGAGCTAAATATAGATCATAAAGACTTGGAACACCTGTAATTAACATCATGATAAGTCCCATGAAAGATGCTGCAAAGAACTGACCACAAGATAGCATTACTCCATCTACATAATTTACAAAGTATGAAATTACTAAGATATGGAAAGCAAAACCTACAGCACAAAGAATAACTAAGGTATCACCTAATTGCAGACTGAAGCTTCCATGCATGCACAGTAAGTACAGACCAATACATGAAACAATTACAGATATGGAAATTTTTACAGTTAACTTGTGTCCAGCAAAGATACCAATAATAGGTACAAATACCATGTATAAAGAGGTAATGAAGCTTGCCTTGTTTACATCAGTATAGACAAGACCGAACTGCTGGAATGATTCTGATAGAATTAAAAAGAAACCACAGCAGACAGATCCTAATAAAAGCATCTTAGGTGAATTTTTTTTAGGTGGTTTACCTAACTTTAAGTTAATCTTATTTAAAGAGTAAATTACTGGTATTAAAAATAAACCACCAATTAAGGTTCTAAAAAAGGTAAAAGCAAAAGGGGAAATGTGGCTGATACCAAGCTTTTGACCAACAAATCCAGAGCCCCAAATAGTTGCTGTTATGAAAAGAAATAGATACTGCCTTAATTCAAACATTTTGTTATGAGCCTTATTCATTTAGTGCATCGATTATATATCACCAGATCGAACGAACCGTAGTAAGTAGATATTTGCACAATATAAGATCTTTAAGAGTTTGCCTTTGTACTTTCAAAAGAGTTGTCGGCTCATAACAAAGATGGTTCTTAATTGCGAATGAAATGCAGTTGTTTTATCATATTTGCACATAATCAATGTAGGTTTAAAAAATGAGTAATAGTATATTTAATATCCTTTCTGGGGGGGGTAAAGCACGGTTACCGCTCCGATATTGATGGCTTAAGAGCCATAGCCTGTCTTGCAGTTGTTATCTTCCATGCCTTTCCTAATCATCTTAAAGGCGGATTTGTCGGTGTTGATATCTTCTTTGTCATCTCTGGTTTCTTAATTTCATCTATTCTTTATAGAAATCTCTTTAATGCAGATGCTCCTGGTAGAGTCAATATTGTTGATTTCTACATCAGACGTGTAAGGCGTATCTTTCCGGCATTACTTGCTGTTTTGATTACAACTTTAATCTTAGGTTGGTTTGTATTATTACCTGAAGAATACAAGTTATTAGGTAAACACACATTAGGTGGTGCAACTTACATCAACAACTTTATGATCTACAAAGAATCAGGTGATTACTTCAATGCAGCATCTAATGCTAAGCCATTATTACATTTGTGGTCATTAGGTGTTGAAGAGCAGTTCTACTTAATTTTTCCTATAATCTTATGGTTAGTATATAAGACCAATTTAAACTTTCTACTGTGCCTAACTGTGTTTACAGTAGTTTCTTTTGCTTTAAACAGAAACGGAGTTAACCATAATCAGCAAACATCGGCATTCTATTTACCTTGGTGCAGATTCTGGGAATTAAGTATTGGTGCTATCTTAGCCTATATTGTTAATTACCATAAAGATCTTGTAGAAAAGACTAAGACTCTAATTACGGATAATGTTGTTGCAGATATTATATCCAAATTTATTTTCAGAAATAGTAATGACGATTTAAGACGCAACTTAGTTAACAACCTAATCTCAATTGTAGGTCTTGTTACTATCATCTACGGCATTACTTCCATCAATAATGACATTACCTTCCCAGGTACCAAAGCTCTAATTCCTGTATTTGGTGCCCTAATGATTATTGGAGCAGGCAAAACTGCAGTAATAAACAAATACATTCTCTCTAATAGGATAATGGTATTTTTAGGACTCATTAGTTACCCATTGTACCTATGGCACTGGCCACTACTATCATTAGCATACATCTGCGAAGGTCAGATGCCCGTCGAATGGATCAGGGGAGTTGCAGTTGTAATCGCTATTGTTCTTGCAACTTTAACCTACTTTGTAATTGAACCTCCATTAAGATATGGTAGCCACTCTAAGACTAAAGCTGTTGGTCTTTTTATCACTTTACTTGTTGTTGGTGGTCTAGGTCTTTTGATCAATAGAAACAACGGTTTTCCTTCAAGATTTAACGCATTTCCATATGAATTTAGAACATATTTGATTTGGAATAAAGATATGTTCAACTCATCATTTAGTCATTATCATGATGATAAACTAAAGAGAACAGTTAATAATCTTTGGACCAAAGTTAATACCTGCATAAAAGACTATCCAGATTGGAATTCTTTTGATCATAGGTGCTACATGGAATCAGATCGAAACAAGGTTAAGTTTGTTTTAATTGGAGATTCACATGCTGGTAACTTGGTTTACGGTTTACAAAAGCTAACAGAAAACACCAATATCGGTTTTGATTCTTATCAGTGGTCAATGACTATCCCTTTGTATGGATTTATGTCTCAGACTCATAGAGAAAATGGGCAGATCTGGGTTAAGGGTAGTGATCTTATGTATAGAGCATATAACACTGAGGTATTAAATCCGAATATTAAGCTGTTTGTTTTAGGTCATACTCCAAATGTTTCATACGGAGATATGACTGACAAGTTAGATGACAGCACTAATTCAAAATCACCACTTGATAAATACAGAATAGGAATGAAAAGAACAGTGGATTTTTTAACTTCTCACGGGAAGAATGTTCTATTTGTTCTTGACAATCCACCATTACCTTTTGAACCAAACTCCTGTATGAAGAGACCATTCTCCTTAACCAATCATAATTGCTCTTTCAATCGAGATATTTATGATAAAAATGAAGCTTACAAAGCCTACAACCAAGCGGTAAAAGAGATAGCTTCTACAAATTCTAATGTGCAATACGTTGATCTATCAAATCTTCTGTGTGATGACAAGAATTGTCATGCAATCATGAATAATGACATCTTGTATGCCGATGGCGGACACACTAATTTAAGAGGATCTGAAGTCTTTGGTCAATTTGTATACAAGAAGATCAAAGAAATGTTGGATAAATAGAGCTAGTCTTGTAGATGAGGTGGTAACTTTTAGGTTACCACCGTTAAGTTTCATTGTTTAAAAGTTAACTTTGATTTTAGTGTACAAAACGTAGTTGATATCTAGTAAATTGCAAAAAAGCCAACCAGTTGGAAACTAAAGACACCACCATGTCATTTCAGATATTATCTGAATAATCTTGAGCAGTGAACATTATCTAATGAATGACATAATGGATTTTTATATAAGTCAATAGGTTACCTATTAACAGATACATGGTCAATCATATTTTTGATACTCTTGTTGGCCTCAATATATGATATTTCTATTTCAGGATGAGAATTTACAAATACCCTGAAAATTTCATCAGCAAAAGCCTGTCCTATATCGTCGATACCAGAGAAATCCAACACTACATATTTGAATTTATCAAACCTTGCAAGTAAGCGTTTTGCCTGAGATCTTGAAATAATACCTTCATCTTTATAGCGGAGTAATTTAACAGGAACAACAGTTTTACTAAATGTTTTATCTTCAGTGCTAGAAGTGTATTTATCAAATACTCGTTTTAGAGAGTTTGAAGAGCTGTTATTTACAGCCATTAGTACAATAGTTCCTGCAAAATTATCATCTTCAATATCTTTATCGGTTTCAATGAATTTACCAATATCAGAGTTACTGTCTAAGCTGTAAGTCAAAGAACCAGAATGAATTAAAAACAAATCACAAGCTCTGCTAGAGAAGAAAATACCTTCGCCTGAATGTTCTTTTGGATTAGAGGTAAACTTTCCTTTAGCAAGTTCAAGTAATGATTGATGTTCATCTTGAAGGGATAAATCATTCTTAATTTTCTTGAAAATACCAACACCATTATCTTCAACAACAATGTATGTTTTCATTGCATCTTCAATGAGTTTTACAGTCACTTTAGAGGCATTAGAGTGGCTTAAAACATTATTAAACATTTCTGAAAATGCATAATCCAATATTTCTTTAGCAGCCTTATTAGCTTTAGTGATTGAATCAGATAAATAGGTTCTCCAGACGTAATCCTCTGTAAGATTTGAATCTTTTAGTGAGAAAGAATGTTCAATTTCAACATTCAAAGATAAACCATACATAAGAAACTTTCCTTTTTTCTTTGAAAAAAGGATTTTTTGGCTTAAGAGCTGCTGTAAGTAATTGCGTATACTTGCCTCTGACAACTCTAAATTTTGACCAATGCTTCTGTAAATTTCGTTGAATGACAACATTGAATCATTTTGAAAAAGAGAAACGATTTGATTTCTTACGTTTTCACCTTTTTTTGTTGTTCTTACAGACATTTTTCTTACCTCTATGTGTCGTTATTACCTCTATTATAGTTTAAATTTAAATAAATTTCATTTTAAGTTTTAATGGTTATATTTTAACTTTAGAACATAACAATTAAAATTAAATAATAACGAATTATAGGT
>OMZC01000020.1 GCA_900315395.1 uncultured Gammaproteobacteria bacterium | reverse complement strand
AAGCATCTAGTCCCAATCCCATCTCCTCCTGCAGGGGTTGGGATTAGTATCAAAGCCTCAGCTGTATCTACATCTGAGGTTTTCTTTTTCTTTATTTTTCAAAATATTACTTAAAGATTTTCTAATTTTGCCGATAAGAATATGTAAGGTAATTAGGAGATCTTTTCATGCTTACTCATGAGATCAGAAATCAACTTTTAGTAGATGAACTGCAGCTAGGCTCTCGCCTGAATCAGGATATTCAGACCTCAGACCATGCTGACTTTGCTCTGCTATTAGCAATGTTATCTCATGACGTTACTGATAATCCTGAGTTCTCATCTTCAGAATCTAAATTAAAAGAAGAGGATTTAAGAAAGAAGTTTAACCTTTTGCCAGAGCAGAAGAAATATGCTGAATCATCAGATTTTGACAGATCACAGGCTATTACCGAGCAATTCTCAACTGAGGGTATGACTCAAGTATTCTTGAGTGAGTGCTTAAGAGCAGAGCCTTTAGTTCCTTTTGAAAGAACCTATTCACCTGAAGTTTTTGCTGAATTAACTCCATTAAAGCAGGAGAAACTTCGTCGCCAAATGAAAGGTGTGGCTTTAACTTATGAAAAGATCCACGAGACAGGTGATGGTTTTGATATTCTAGATGAGATTAACAGCAGCAGATTACAAAGTAAGATTTCCGCCGCTGTCTAATTGACTTAAACCTTAAGGTTAGCTTTAAGCTAAAGCTGTCTTAAATCTCTTTAAAGCCTCTTCTAAATAAGCTTTAGGACAACCTAAGTTTATTCTTAAGAAACTTGGGTATGGTGACATGTACATTTCACCATCATTTACATAGAGTTTTCCTTTCTTTAAAAGAGTGTTTTTAATTTCTGTACCACTCATCTTAAAGCAAGAGCAATCAACCCAAGCTAAATAGGTACTCTCTAAAGAAGCAACCTTAACTTTAGGGAAGTTCTCTTTAAAGAACTTTACTAATAACTTGTAGTTATCCTGAATGTAGTCGTTTAGTTCTACAATCCAGTCATCGCATTCATTGTAGGCTGCAACTGTTGCTGCAATACCAAATGGAGGCAGATCGTTAATTTCATTGATATTAAACTGTCTGTCGATGCGATTGTGGAACTCTTGATTCTGAGTAAAAACATAGGCATTTTTAAGACCTGCAATATTAAAAGTCTTACTGCCAGATCTCATGGTAATGATCCTGTCGTTAAAGCTCTCATCTAAGGTTGTAAGCGCATGGAAAACAGAACCATTTGGTCTGATGTCACAGTGAATTTCATCAGAAATTACAATGAGGTTATGTTTTTTAGCAATAGCAATAATTGAGAGTAACTCTTCTTTTGTCCATAATCTGCCTGATGGATTATGAGGATTACATAAAAGTAAGAATCTTGCTTTCTCGTGACCAGCGAGCTCTTCTAAATTATCTAAATCTAAAGAGAACTTTCCGTCTTTATAGATAATTTTATTCTCTGCTAAAACACAACCACTGTTTTTAATGCAACCAAAGAAACAGTTGTAAGCAGGTGTCTGTAAAATTACTTCATCACCAGGTAAAGACAATGCCTGTAAAATTGCAGTTAGAGCAGGAACAATCGCTGTAGAAATTGAGATCCACTCTTTTTCAACATGCTGACCATAATGTCTTTTATGGAAATTGATAATGGCATCATAGTATTCTTTAGTAGCGACACCATAGCCGTAACAGCCTTGTTTGGCTAATTTATTTACAGCCTCATAAATAGCAGGTGCTGCTTTAAAATCCATATCAGCTACCCATAAAGGTAATACCTCAGGATCTTTCATAAGATCCCATTTGTAACTATATGTGCCTTTTCTGTCTATGATTTCATCAAAATTGTATTTATGCTCAGCCATTGTAACCTTCTTCTATAACACAGTTATCAGGTGCTTTAGTATTTTCATCATGAATGATAGTTCCTACTGATTGTACCTTAATTATGCCAGAAGTTGGATTTTTTATACTGGTAACAGGACCCTTGATAGTTGCGTTAACGGTTGAATATTCAAAGGCTAGATCGCAATCCTTATCAAAGGTGCAATTAACTAAAGTCAAATTCTCTGCGTAGCACAATGGCTGAGTACCACTGATCTTACAGTTGATTAACTTTAAGTTCTTTGAATGCCAACCTAGATACTCACCATTTAATACTGAGTTTTCAACTACAACATTGTGAGCTTCCCAAAAGGCATCTTTTGAATCTAAGACAGAATCTTTGATGGTGATGTTTTCACAATTCTGGAATGAATAGTTGCCTTGAAGATTAAAGTTCTCGACAGCAATATTAGAACTGTTCATAAAGATGTAATCGCCGTTTACGGCTTTTACATCTTTAATGGCGATGTTCTCACAGTCCCAAAGAGTCTCTTGCGCATCGGTAAATTCAACTTTGAAAAGAGCAATACCTTTCATGCGTCTGAACATCTTAGGCGCAATGATTTTGCAATTGGACATTTTTAAATTGTTTGAATACCAGATAGCTGCACGAGCACCGGTATCAAAAGTGCAATTTTCAATTTCAAAATCGTTGATATGCCAGAAAGGGTATTTGCCGTTGAAATATGAATCAACGGCAACAATGTTGTGACCTTCTTTTATGGCTGATTCGCCGTTTAAAATCTTGATGTTTTCAAGTCTTAAATCATGTTGAAAGAAAAGAGGTCTTTCACCTTGGAATTCTTTATCTTTGATAATATTCATAGAGCTTTAAAAAATAGATTTGGTAGTAGGAAGATCCTACTACCAAATTTTAAGGTTAGTAACTTTGGATAATTATTTTCAGCTAAAAGAGTAGCCTGAAATTATTATCACAGGTTATTTTGCAAGATTTAAGATTTCAATGATGTCTTTCTTGGTTAGAGCTGGACGTCCTGGCAGATTACCATTCTCATCATGAATTACCTTAAGAGTAATATCAGCATAGTCTTCAAACTTGCTATCATCGATACCTAAATCTTTAAAGCGTGTAGGGCAACCGATCTTCTTTAAGAATTCCTCGTACTTTGTTACACCTTCAAGTGCGGTCTTTTCATCATTGCCTGTATCTTTTACACCGAATAAGAAGGTTGCAAAATCAACGAACTTCTTAACATTGCCACCATGTTGAATAGTAAATTTCATCCAAGCAGGATTGATGATAGCCAAACCTGCACCATGAGTAATGTCATGAATACCAGATACAGTGTGCTCAATCATATGAACAGGGAAAGCACCTTGTGTCCCACAACTGATAAAGCCATTTAAGGCTACGATAGAATCCCACTGAACCTGCTCACGAGCTTCAAGATCCTGACCGTTTTCATAAGCCTTTAGACCATAGAAAATACAGTTTTTAATGGTCTCTAAAGCCTCTGCATCCTGCAGAGGAGTGCCATCAACACCATTAAAATAGCTCTCAGTAATGTGAACTATGATGTCGCAGATACCGTAGCCTGTCTGATTCTTTGGAACAGTTAATGTTAATGTAGGATCAACTACCGCTACTTTAGGGAATAGTGCATCAGTCTGTACAAATGACTTTTCTTTAGTGTCGGCATTTGAAATTACAGCACCTGAGTCCATCTCAGAACCAGTTGCAGCTAATGTAGGTACAGTAATTACAGGTAAAGCTTTTTGAGGAATATAAACATTTTCCTGACCGTGGAAAATCATATCCCATGGATCACCATCATATAACGCACCTGCTGCAATTACTTTTGAGCAGTCCATGGTACTGCCACCACCTAGAGCTACTACAACATCGCAGTTATTCTCTTTAACTAGCTTTACACCTTTTCTTACAGATGAAATCTTTGGATTAGGCTCAATGCCGTCACACTCAACAATCTCTACATTAGCTTTCTTTAATGAAGCTACAGCTTTATCAAAAGTACCGTTTCTCTTTACAGAGCCACCACCTGTAACTAAGAGAGCTTTATTACCAAAGCCTTTTACAACTTCACCTAGTTTCTCAAGATTACCAGCACCAAATAAAACTTTAGTTGGATTATAAAATTCAAAATTCATAAAAACTCCTTTTACAAGTGTTTTGTATAGAGTGTTAGCTTATTCCGTTCAGCATAAACGTCTTAGCTTAACAACTACAGCTTAGCAACTACAGCTTAACAACACGCTAAACAGTGTCGTTGAATTAGCTCGTACTTTTCTAGTACGACTTACTTTTACTGTCTTTAATTTAGTGCATTTATTTTAAAGTTGATATACACAATATTTCCAAAATATTGCCTAATCCTACTAAATTCAGATCATATTAGTGAAAATAAGTAAGAAATCATGCATAATTCTATAAAAGAGAGGTGTGCTATGGAAGAATTTACAAAAGCTTTAGAGTACTTCCCTGATATGGACGAAGGTACTAAAGATGCTCCTTTAGATAATGTTTTCTATTTTAAGCGTTATCACTACAAGAGTGCTGAACCTACTGTCTACAGAACTGGCCTGTGTATTCTGTTATCAGGTCAAAAGCGCATGACTTTTGAAGAGCACTCCTATGAGTATTCAGCTCTAGACTATATCGTCTGTTCAATGATGATCCATGCTCGATGTGAAACTATTGCAAGCTTTGATGAGCCTGTAAGAGGTATCTTTATTGGCTTTTCTGTTGAGGAAATCCGTGAGTTAGTAGAAAGCATGAATCTGCGTGACAGAATAAAGACTTTTGATTCTAAGCATGTACCATCTCCTATAGGACCTTCTACTATGGATGAGTCCTTTCAGGACTCATTAGTAAGATTCTTAAAATGTCTATCAGATGAGAATGAAGCTAAAGTTTTGGGTAAGGCTTTAAAACGTGAAGTTTTATACAGAGCTTTATGTGGTGAGCAAGCTGAGCTACTATTAAAACTCTCTTTGCAGGCTGGACCTTTAGTACAGATCAACAAAGTTATTGATGTTTTAGAGCAAAACTATAATCAGGAAATTGATGTTGATAATCTTGCTAAAGAAGTAAATTTAAGTGTGTCATCTTTCTACCGCCTCTTTAAAGATGTCACCTCAGATACCCCTGTACAGTATCTTAAAAAGATCAGATTAAATAAAGCTAAAGAGATGATCATTACTCAAAACACCAAAGCTTACGTAGTTGCACTTGAAGTTGGTTATCAGAGCGTCTCTCAGTTTAGCCGAGAGTTCAAACGCTACTTTGGTGTGACACCTGCAGCTTTGAAGGTAAGTTAGTGTTTTGCTAAACGCTTTACTTAATAATGTACAAGGATAACCAAGAGAAGGGGGAGTTCAAATGGTAAGCTTACAGCTTACCTTTTTTGGTAGATCTCGCGGTTAATAATAGATGCCTTGTCACCTTTCTTTAGGATAATGCACAAAGCACCAGTGCCTCCTTTCCAAACAGGTGCTGAATGGAATGCTAAGACATCTGGGATCTGCTTTAACCAGTGGGCAACATGACTCTTCATTAAAGCCTTTGGATTTGATCTTTCACCTTTACCATGAATGATAAGAATGCATCTAAATTCATGCTTTTTAGCAAAAGCTAAAAACTGCATTACCTGTTCATAGGCTTGTTCGATGGTCTTACCATGCAGATCGATAAAGTCAGCTTCAGGGTATTCACCTTTACGCAGTTTCTGTACTACGTAAGGTTGTACACCAGGACGGCGGAACTCTAAGACATCATTAGGCTGTACCATATGTACAAAGCCTGATGAGGCTGAATCAGTTACATCCTCAGATTTTCTGACAGCAGCTTCCTGTCTTGATTTAGCTAGTTTCTTATCAATAAGGGAAGAGCTCTTTTCTACTTTATCCTGAACAAGAGTTTTGATTTCACCAATAGCTTCACCAATTAAAGATGAGAACTCTGGATCCTGATTTTCCTGCTCTTGTTCTTTTAATAACTGTAAAAAATCTTGGCTGTTATCTTTATCTGACATAACGGAATAATCTTTGTAATTAACTTTATCTATGTAAAAAACAAACTAGCGTTGATAAAACTAAGCTGCTGAGTATAAAAAGATCCTAACTACAACGCAGAAACAAACAAAGAGAATACCTGAGAATCTTAGTTTGTTATAGATTTTTAATGGAGAGTACAAGTCAGGTTCATTCTCACCACCAATTCTTGCAAGTCTTACAAGTTTACCTTCGTAGTAACGAGGACCACCTAAAGACACATTAGCATATGATCCTAGAGTGTCAATTACAAGAGAGGTGACAGGATTTGGCAAGAATTTTAAATGATTGATAAAGTTTCTGTAGATCCTGACAATATGAATTGAAAAGAACATAGTGAGCATGAATACAATTAAGCTAGGAATTAAAAGTGCCTGCTCGAATTTATAAATAAAGATACCAAAAGTCTCACTTCTCTTTTCTTTAAAGCTAAATGATCTGTTCATCACTGCAACCATCTGCATGATAAGAGCACCTTCTATGCCTAAGAGCATATACCAGACCATTACTGAGAACCAGTTGGCAAAAAGACCTACAGCTACAGCTTCACTGTTTGCTTTACATACACCCATTACAGAGAGTTTAGAACAGTCGCGCAGCATGATCTTTTGTAAATACTTTTTAGCCAATTCCTTATCATCATGTTCTAATGATCTTTTTACCTGAAGCGTAGTTTTAAGAACAGGTTTTGATTCAAGTAAAAAGGGCAGAATTAACAGTGCCACGATCGTGTCATGATTTACACAGAATCGTAAAAGTAAAATTGTAAAGATAGCTATACACAATAAGAAAAAAGGTAAGAACACACTTGAAAAGATAGTCTGTCCTAGAGAGTTTTCTTTTCTATTTACTTTTTTAGCTAGCTTTGAGAAGAGAGGCGCTAAGTTTGATAAGCGCCAGGATGCATTTATGGGCAGAATAATCTCAAGTAACATTGCTGTCAGCAAGGTTACAGCAGGGTACTGCAAAATTGAGAAAAATGTAGCAAAAAAGTCTGATATAGAAACATCTTTTGCTGCATTTAAGATCTGCTCAACAGGCATACTCTCTCCTAGAGCATCTTGATCATAGCTAAAACTAATTTAGCACTGTTCTCTGATGCTACTTTGACATTGAAATCATAGGTTTTAGTTTCATTCTCGTCTGAGCAGTCTGATACTGATCTGATGATAATGAATGGAACATTAAAATCGTGAGCGATTTGTGCAATAGGAGCACCTTCACACTCGGTTACCATAGCCTGAGGAAAGTTATTTGCAATGGTAGCTTTTCCTTCAGGAGTGTTAATGAACTGCTCTCCAGATACTACAAGCCCCTTTTTTACATGATCTTTTAACTCTGGAATTGTAGATGCTGCAATTTCTGCTTTAGCAATTAACTCTGAACTTGCGTTAAATACCTCAGGTTCACCAGGCATCTGACCTTTAACATAATTAAATGCGGTAAAGTCAGCATCATGGTAGGTAGCATCTGTTGAAAATACAATATCAGCAATGCGTAGGGTAGGTGAAATCGCACCTGCAATACCTGAGTTGATGATATAGTTTACGTTATATAAAGCAATTAAAAGACCGGTTACAGTAGCAGCTTTAGCTTTACCAATGCCAGATCTTGAGAGAACTACTTCTTTACCTTCAGCAGTCTTTCCCTCATAGAAAATGATCTGTCCTACTTTTTTAGTTTCATAGCTTTCTAATTTAGACAGAAAATATTCTGCCTCTTCATCCATGGCGCAGATAATACCAATTTTCATAAAAAATCCTCGATTAAAATTCTGCATGGATTTTATCAGTAAAGACTGACTTTTTCATAATTAAGGTTCAAAGAAATAAAAAATCCCCGAAAATTAAGGTAATTTCCGGGGATCTTAGATTTAGC
>OMZC01000055.1 GCA_900315395.1 uncultured Gammaproteobacteria bacterium | reverse complement strand
AGGCATAGATGCATTTGAAGCTCTAACCTCTGCTTTTAAAGGTAAGGCTGAGATCGTTTTAGGGTAGGTTCTGAGTAGTTACAAAAGGAAATTTAAAATGCAATGCGTAACTGCTTCAATTGATAAGCAGGCTTTAATTGATAATGTAAAGCATATCCGCTCTTTAGTTCCAAATTCAAAAATCATTGCTGTGGTTAAGGCCAATGCCTATGGTCATGGTCTATTTCCTGTAGCTAATGCTTTAAAGGATCATGCTGACGCATTTGCGGTTGCGAGAATTTCTGAAGCTATGGAGCTTCGTCGTCAGGGTATTGAAAAGCCTGTAGTGCTATTAGAAGGCTTTTATAACGACGAGGACATTGCTTATATCTCTAAATACTCTTTGTATACAGGTGTTCATGATCTTGAGCAGGTAAAGAGTATTGAAAAAGCTAACATAAAGAAACCAATCCATGCATGGGTTCAGATTGATGTGGGTATGCATCGCTTGGGCTCTTGCAATAAGGATGAGATCTTTGAGATTAAAAGAAGACTTGAAGCTAGTCCTAATGTTGTAAAACCAGTAGGTCTGATCTCTCATTTGTCTGTTGCTGATACTCCAAGCGAAGTTGAGTACAACAAACAGCAGATTGAATTCTTTAATGAGATTGCAAAAGACTTTACAGGTGATCTGTGCCTTGCAAATTCTGCTGGCATCTATTACTGGCCAAAGTCACACACTCCATGGGTAAGACCTGGCATTATCATTTACGGTATTTCACCATTTGAAGATAAAGTAGGTGAAGATCTTGGACTAAAGCCTGTAATGACTTTAAAGAGCAATATCCTAGCTTTACATAAAATCAAAAAAGGTGACAAGGTAGGCTATGGTGCTTATTATGTAGCTGACAGAGATACTACTTTAGGTATCGTAGGTTGTGGCTACGGTGATGGATATCCTAGAACTGCTCCTAATGGAACCCCTGTACTTATCAATGGCAGATATGTAAAGACTGCAGGTCACGTTTGTATGGACATGATGTTTGTTGATCTTGGCCCTGATTCAAAAGATAAGATTGGTGATGAAGCTATTTTATGGGGTAAAGGTCTTCCTGTTGAGAAGATTGCTGAACTCTGTGGCACTATCCCTTATGAGTTAGTTTGCCACGTCATGCCTCGTGTGGATATTGAGTTTGCTTAAAACTCTTTCTTTATCCAAGTACTCCTCTCTTCTTACTTTATAAAGTGATGTTCATAAAAGCATCACTTTTTATCACAAATAAAAAAGGCTGACCTAGGTCAGCCTTAGTGTAAGAACTAATTCATTAGTTCTTAACGAATCTCATTGATAAGTCTAGAGCTCTTACATTCTTAGTTAGAGCACCAACAGAGATGAAATCAACACCTGTTGCAGCAAAGCGACCGATGGTCTCAAGATTTACGTTACCAGAAATCTCAAGCTGAGCTTTATGATCTGTCTGCTTTACAGCATGAACCATCATATCGTACTCAAAGTTGTCTAACATGATGATATCAGCCTTAGCATCTAGTGCCTGCTGTAACTCATCAAGATTCTCAACTTCAACTTCAACCTTAATATCAGGGTGCTGGCTACGAGCTCTTTCAATTGCCTTAGCAATACCGCCACATGCCATGATGTGGTTCTCTTTGATTAAGAACATATCGAAAAGACCAATTCTGTGGTTCTTACCACCGCCACAGGTAACAGCATACTTTAGAGCTGTTCTTAAGCAAGGAATGGTCTTTCTGGTATCTAAAAGCTTGCAGTTTGTATCTTTAATTGCTTTTACATACTTAGAAACTTCAGTTGCTACACCTGATAGAGTCTGTACGAAGTTTAGTGTTGTTCTCTCAGCTGTTAGCATGGTACGAGCGTTACCTTTTACATGGAATAACTGCTCACCAGGCTCAATAGCATCGCCATCTTTTACAAACCAGGTAAGTTCAACTTTATTGTCTAACTGTCTGTAAACTTCTTCTACCCATGCTTTACCGCAGAAGATACCTGCTTCACGGGTAATAACAGTAGCTTCGTCATTTTCGTTTTCATCAATAAGCTGTGAAGTAACATCAAGACTTGGATCTAGCTTACCGCCTAAGTCCTCTTCTAGAGCCATTTTCACAGTTGCTTTGATATCATCTTGTAACATAATAATTCCTACATTCGATACTGTTTTGATAGGTGACATGATACCACACATTGTGATGCAATAATGCGATGCGAATAATTCAATCAACCATGTGTGTAATTCAAATGGTGTAATTCAAACAGTGCAATTCATACAGGTCAATTCAAACCATGCAAAGCCCATGCACTTATAAACTTAAGCCCGTCATGTCTACTGTCATTTTGTTTCTTTTGTAAAAGCTCTTTTACAAAGTTTTTTAACCTTTAGTTTTTGCTTATAGTCTTTGCAAAAAGTATGGAATAAAAGTAAGCATAAGAGTGACAAACACTGCACATCGGCGTCTGATTTGTTATAATCTAAGTTTAATTTTCAAAAAACGAAATAAGAAACAAATTAGAGATTAAAGCGTGTTAGAAACCATCTCCATAAAAGATCAGGTTGCAGCCTTAAAAGAGCGTGCAGATGCCTTAAGGGGGTATCTTTGACCTGCAAAGCAAGACTGAACGTTTAGAAGAGGTAAACGGTCTTCTAGAAGATCCAAAGCTTTGGGATGATCCAAAAAAAGCTCAAGAACTTGGTAAAGAAAGACAAACATTAACCGCTGTGGTTACCAATTTTAAAAATCTCTATCAGGGATTTGACGATTTGTTAACCTTAGATGAAATGGCCAAGGAAGAGAACGACGCTGAGCTTGCAAAAGAAGCACAGGCAGAAGCTGACAGATTAAGTCATGATTTAGAGCGTCTTGAGATTGAAAGAATGTTCTCAGGACCTAATGACAATGATCCTTGCTATATGGATATTCAGTCAGGTTCAGGTGGTACTGAGGCTCAGGATTGGGCTGAAATGGTAATGCGCATGTACATGAAGTTCGGTGAAAAACACGGCTTTAATGTTACGGTAACAGAATTGTCAGAAGGTGAAGTTGCTGGTATTAAGTCTGCAACCTTACGCTTTGAAGGTGATCATGCATACGGTTGGTTTAGAACTGAAACAGGTGTTCACCGTCTAGTTAGAAAATCTCCTTTTGATTCTAACAATCGCAGACATACATCATTCTGTTCAGCATATGTTTATCCTGAAATTGATGACAACATTGAAGTTGAGATCAATCCTGCTGATTTGAGAGTTGATGTTTACAGATCATCAGGTGCTGGTGGTCAGCATGTTAATAAGACAGAATCAGCTGTAAGAATTACACATATGCCAACTGGTATTGTTGTTTCTTGCCAGAATGAACGTTCACAGTTCCAAAACCGTGATCAGGCAATGAAACAGTTAAGAGCAAGACTGTACACCTTAGAGCTTGAAAAGAGACAGAGTGTGCAAAAAGAAATTGAAGACAGCAAGTCTGATATTGGCTGGGGCAGTCAGATCAGATCATATGTTCTAGATGATGCTCGTATTAAAGATTTACGCACAGGTGTTGAATGCCGCGATACACAAAAAGTGTTAAACGGTGATTTAGACCAGTTTATTGAAGCAAGTTTAAAGTCAGGACTTTAAACTTATAAATTAGGAAAATAGAAAAATGTCACAAGAAAACATTGGTAACGCAGAGAACCTCAATAACGTAATGAAAGAGCGTCGTGAAAAGTTAGAGGCTCTACGTTCACAGGGTCAGGCTTATCCTAACGACTTCCGTCGTGATGCATTCTCATCAGATATTATCAAAGCATGTGCAGATAAAGACAATGAGACCTTAGAGAAAGAGCAGAATACCTACACTATCGCAGGCCGTGTTATGACCCGTCGTATTATGGGTAAAGCTTCATTTGCAACCTTACAGGATATGGGCGGTCGTATTCAGATTTACGTAGCTCGTGATAATTTACCTGAAGGTGTATATCAGGATGTTTTCAAGAAATTAGATTTAGGTGACATCATCGGTGTAACCGGTTTTGCATTTAAGACTAAGACTGGTGAATTAACCTTACACGTAAGCGCATTACGTTTATTAGTTAAGTCATTACGTCCACTACCAGAGAAGTTCCACGGTTTAACCGATCAGGAAGCTCGTTGCCGTCAGAGATATGTTGACTTGATTGCTAACGAGAATTCACGTCGTACTTTTGAAATCCGTACTAAAGTAGTTTCATTCATCAGAAAGTACATGAACGAGCACATGTTCATGGAAGTTGAAACTCCTATGATGCACGTAATTCCTGGTGGCGCTAACGCAAAACCATTCGTAACTCACCACAATGCTCTAGATATGGATATGTATCTGCGTATTGCTCCAGAGCTTTACTTAAAGCGTCTGGTTGTAGGTGGTTTTGAGCGTGTATACGAAATCAACCGTAACTTCAGAAACGAAGGTATCGATGTTCGTCATAACCCAGAATTCACTATGATGGAATTCTATATGGCATACCACGATTACCATGACTTAATCGACTTTACCGAAGATCTTTTCAAGAAGATGTCATTAGAGGTTTTAGGTACCACTAAGATCCACTATGGTAAAGAAGGTGAAGAAGGTCTTGATTTAGATTTTGCAAAGCCATTTGACAGATTAACCATGAAAGAGTCAATCGTTAAATACGGCAACGGCATTACTATGGAAGACTTAGAGGACGAGGACAAGGCTCGTGCTCTATGTAAGAAACACCACATCGAGTTAATGGAAGGCTGGACCTTAGGTCACTACATCACTGCTCTATTTGATGAATTAGTAGAAGCAAATCTTCAGCAGCCTACTTTCATTACCAGCTACCCTGCTGTTGTATCTCCACTTGCAAGAAGAACAGATTCAGATCCTGAGTTTACTGACCGTTTTGAGTTCTTCATTGGTGGTCGTGAGATTGGTAATGGTTTCTCTGAGTTAAATGATCCTGATGATCAGGCAGGTCGTTTCCGTCAGCAGGCTGAGGCTAAGAAGCACGGTGATGACGAAGCTATGTACTACGATGAGGACTACATCAACGCAATGCAGTACGGTTTACCTCCAACCGCAGGTGAAGGTATTGGCATTGATAGAACAGTAATGTTATTCACAAATGCTCAGACCATTCGTGATGTAATTCTGTTCCCAACATTAAGACGTAACTAGTTTTTAAATAGCTAACTTGTTAAAAGTTAGCTATTTTTCTGATAGCTATAAAAAAGCTATCTATGACAAAATTAGCTTAAATTAGCATTTTTAGTTTTTGCAATAATTAAGGTGAAGAAGATGCAAAAATATCAGGGTTCAATGGTTGCTTTAATCACACCATTCAAAAATGGCAAAGTTGATAATGCAGCTCTAGAGCGCATGGTTGAGTTCCACATTAAAAACGGAACTACCTGCTTAGTAGTAACAGGTACCACAGGTGAGTGCCCAACCTTAACTTTTGAAGAGCACATTGCTGCTATTAAGACTGTTTGTGATGTAGCAAAGGGCCGTATCTTAGTGATGGCAGGTGCAGGTTCCAACAACCCAGTTGAAGCAATCAACTTGTCAAATGCTGCAAAAGAAGCAGGTGCAGACAGCTTATTACACAATGCTGGCTACTATAACCGTCCAAATCAGGAAGGTTTATATGCACACTTCAAGATGGTTCATGACAATACTGATTTACCTATCTTCTTATACAACGTACCAGGCCGTACTGTTGTAAATATCACCTCAGAGACTGTTGCAAAGTTATCAGAGTTAGAAAGAATTATCGGTATCAAGGATGCTACAGGTAACCTAGAGCGTCCATGGATTGAGCGTAACTTAATCAAGAAGCCATTCATCTGGTTGTCAGGTGAAGATTCAACTGCTGTAAGCTTCAATGTTGCAGGTGGTCAGGGTGTGATCTCTGTAACTGCAAACGTAGCTCCTGCTTTAGTAGCTAAAGTTCAGAACTTAACTTTAGAAAAGAAGTGGGAAGAGGCTGCTAATGAGCAGTTGAAGTTAATGAAACTTCATAAGTTAATGTTCAAAGAGCCAAGCCCAGCTCCAGCAAAATATGCAGCATCTTTATTAGGCCTATGTGAAGAGGAAAGCCGTCTTCCAATTCTTCCAGTAAGTCAGTCTTTACGTGAAGAAATCAAGGCTGAGATGCAGAAGTTAGAGTTAATCTAATTAAAAACATGACTGAAGTTATCAAGAACTCTAACGAAAATCCTGATAAGAACAATCAGGCAGAGCATCACAGAATCAAGTCTTTTGTGGTACGTGCAGGTCGTATGACCGAAGGTCAGATCCGTGCCATAGAAGAGTTAGGTCCGAAGTATATGGTAGATGTAGAGGACTTAAAGCCTCTAGATCTTAAAGCTATCTTTGGCCGTGAGGCTCCATTGGTTGTTGAAATCGGATTTGGCATGGGTGTGTCCTTTGTGCAAATGGCAAAGGATGCTCCTGAGTGTAATTTCCTAGGAATTGAAGTTCATCCACCGGGGGTAGGCTCAGCCTTAAAGCTGATTGAAGAAAATCAGCTTACAAACGTCAAAGTCATCAAGTATGATGCTTTTGAAGTTTTGTCTAAGTGCTTAGCGCCACAGAGTGTGGATATTCTTCAGATATTTTTCCCTGATCCATGGCCTAAGAAGAGACATATCAAACGTCGTCTCATCAATGATGACTTTGTTAAGCTTGTAAGACCGCTGTTCAAGCATGGTGGTCAGTTCAGAATGGCAACTGACTGGGAGAACTACGCCGAGCAGATGTTAGATGTAATGACCAGAGCTGAAGGTTTTTCAAATACTTCTCCAGATGGTACTTATATCCCACGTCCACAGTGGCGCCCTCTGACTAAGTTTGAGCTACGCGGACAGAGACTTGGACATGGTGTCTGGGATCTGGTATTCAAGCGTGACTGATTCTAGATTAGAAGCTTTAACCCAATACGTAAAAAGCATTATTTTAGATGACAAAGTAATGCTTTTGTCTTTAAATGGCGACGCTAGCTTCCGTCGCTATTTTCGTGTCTTAAATAAAAATCTTATTGCTGTCGATGCGCCTCCACAAACTCAAAAAAACAAAGAGTTTGTAGCTATCGATACTGCTTTATCTAAAGCAGGAATTACTGTACCTAAATTAGTTGCCTATGATTTAGACAACGGTTTTATGCTCATCTCTGATTTAGGTGATAAGACCTTTGCTAAAGCAAGCGCAGAAGGTGACAGACTTTACTATTACAAAAAGGCAATCTCTTTACTTCCAACAATTGCTTCAATCAACCTTGAGCTCCCTTTATTTGATAAAAAGTTCATCGAGTTTGAACTCTCTTTATTTGATACCTGGATGCTTGATAAAGCTTTAAATGTAAAGTTAAGTGATGCTGAGCAAAAAGATCTTAAAGAGTGTTATGACTTTTTAGCTCAAAACTGTCTGTCGCAAGAACAATGCGCTATGCACCGCGATTATCACAGCCGTAACTTAATGGTATGTGGTGAAGGCAAAAGTGAGCAATTAGCCGTAATCGATTTTCAGGATATGGTAAAAGGTCCTGTTTTATACGATTTAGCTTCACTCTTATTTGATTGCTATGTGGTTTTAGATAAAGAGCTCTTAACAGAGTTAAAACAATATGCCTATGCTATTTTTAAAGAAAAAGGGTATTTAAAAGGGAAGTCATATGATGAGTTTGTCTATGAACTTACCTTAACCTCGCTGCAAAGACATGTAAAAGTTTTGGGTATCTTTTGTCGTTTGAACATAAGAGATGGTAAGAGCGCTTATTTAAAAGATCTGCCACGTGTAATCAATTATGTGCTTGATGAGTGCAAGATAGACAAGCGTTTAGAGAAACTTCAAAACATCATAGAAAAATACGTAGTAGGAAAGTTCTAATGAAGGCAATGATTTTGGCTGCAGGTCGTGGTGAAAGACTACGTCCTATTACAGATACCTGTCCTAAGCCTCTAGTTAAGGTTGGAGATAAAAGCCTTATCGAGTGGCATTTAGAAAAGTTAAAGAAAGCAGGTATCACTGACATCATTATCAATAGTGCGTATTTGAGCTCTATGATTGTCTCATATCTAGGAGATGGTCATAAGTTTGGAGTTAATATCACTCACTCTGTTGAAGGTGACTCAGGGCTTGAGACTGCAGGTGGAATCATCAAAGCTTTGCCTTTTTTTGAAGGAAAGGACTTTTTAGTAGTAAATGGTGACACCTTTATTGATGGTGACTATAAGCAGTTTTTAGAGCCTTTAAAAGATGGTGTTCAGGCAAGACTGTATTTAGTAACTAATCCTGAGCACAATTTAAAGGGTGACTTCTCATTAGACGAACAAGGACTGTGCACACGAGGACCTGGATATACCTTTTCAGGTACAGCTGTATATTCAAGTAAAGGCTTTTTAAATAAAGAAATTAAAAAAGAGCCTTTATTACCATACTTTGAAAAATGGTCTCAAGAAAAAGTTCTTACAGGCAAGCTCTTACAGGGCAAATGGTTTGACGTGGGAACTGTACAAAGACTTGACACAGTTAATAAATACGTCAAAGAAAAGCAGTTATAATTAGAGAAAAATCTACAGCAAAATACATTCTCTTTACAGAGAATGAAATACACCATAACGATTTAATACGACAGTGAAAGCAAAATTAACATATTTAGGAGCAGGAATAGGACTTATTGTTGGTTTTATTCTGTACCTCATCTCAGATTATTTTATTTTTGTATTCCTAGGCCCATTAGTGGGCTTTTTGTCTTATGACGGACGACTGTATCTAAAACAGAAAAAAGAGCTTGAAGAGCAGGCTAAAAAGGCTGAAGCAGAGCGCCTTGAGAAGGAACAGAAACGTCTTTTACGTGAGCAGAAAAAGACTCAAAAAAGAAATCGTGAAGACAAAGTCTCTCTCTATGAGAATATCTACTCTGTAGCAGGTTACTGTCTGGCTACACAGCAAGATCTTGGGGTGTATATTAAAAACGCTGAAGAGGTAATTGCTCACTTTAAGGTGTCATCAGAAGTAAGAGCAATTGCTGTTGAAGCTTTTAATCGAGCTTTAGACAAATCATTTGATTTTGAGTCGTTTGTACTCTCCTATAAAAACAATATTGGCACTAACAGAGATTACATGAAGTATGTTTTAACTTATGCATACTTGATTGCCTCTGTTGAGGGTGAGATTAACTTTGAGGTAAAAGACCGCTTAGTAGCTATTGCTACAGCGATGGGATCTACCAAAGCTGCTTTAAAGAGACTGTTCCAGTCAAAAGGTGCTGAGGCTAGATTTGCTAAAGAATTTGATGATGACAAGAGCAAGTCAGGTGCAGAGAATACTAAGAGTGAACAGAGTACAACTTACCAAAACTCTAATCGCTCTTATGGTCAGTCATCTGAAAGTAATTCATCAAATAGCAACTCATATAATAACAATTCATCAGATAGCCAATCAGCAAATGGCTATTCATCAAGTAATAGCTCAGAAAACAGTAGCTCATCTAATCGTAATTCAAATGATAGCTATTCTAATGCAGGCTCTAATAGCAGGAGTTCTTCAAGCTCAGCAGGCTCTCAGGATAAGATTGCTCAAGCTTTAGGCATTTTAGGACTTGATAGCAATGCAACCTTTGATGATGTAAAGAGAGCTCATAAAAAGATGATGTTTAAATATCATCCAGATAGACTGGCTGCTCAAAACCTGTCTCCTGACATGGTAGCTATTTATACAGATACCGCAAAATCTGTACAGGCAGCTTATGATTATCTAAAAAAGATCTATAGTGATTACATTTAACGAATTTTAAAGGTAAAACATGAAACTTACCGGTACTATCTTTGGCTTTTTATTAGGCATGTTCTTTGGTCGCAATATCCTTGTGGCTGTAGTTTGTGCTCTGATTGGTTACTTTGTATTTGATAAACCACGATTAGAGAAAAACGAGAAAAGACAAAAAGCCTATAAAGCCTTTTCAAAAGATGCTAATTACAACTTAACCTTAGTTGATATTACCTTCTCCTTTATGGGCTATATAGCCAGAGGTGCAGGTAGAATCAATGAAGAACACATTGGTACTGCCTATAGCGTGATGCAGATGATGCAATTAGATGAGAACGCTAAAAAGGTAGCTATGTCAGCCTTCAATGCAGGTAAACAGCCAGACTTTAATGTTGATTCAAAGGTAGCTGAATTAAAAGCAATCATTGGTGACAATGATGCTTTTATTGACTACATCTTAGAAATTCAAATTCAGGTAGCCCTCTCTGATGGTGTTCTACAAAAACAAGAGCATGACCGCCTGATTATTTTAGCTGCAAGTTTAGGCGTATCAGTGCAGTCAATGGAGCGTCTGATCAGCATTAGATACAGTGAGATGATGTTCTCTCAGCGCTTTAGAAATTCTAGCTACAGCTATGAGAGCAGTGAACAGAGCAGTTATCAGCATAACTCTAACTCATCTTATGGCAACAGTTATGGCAATGACCAAAGCTATGGTAATGACAACAGTTCATATAATGAGCAGTATCAAAGTCAGTCAAAGCTAGATGCAGCCTATAAAGTTCTAGGTATAGATAAGAGAGCTAGCGATGATGAGGTGAAAAAAGCTCATCGCAGACTGATGTTAAAGTACCATCCAGACAGATTAGCCTCTCAAGGTTTAACTGAGGAAATGATCCGTATGTATACTGAGAAAGCTAAAGATATTCAGGCTGCCTTTGACTTAATTAAAAAAGAGCGCGGTCTTAAATAAGAAAATCAGCTTTAGTTTCAAAAGAGAGTTTCTCTTTTGAGATAGGATGGTTAAATTCAAGATGATAAGCATGCAGGCAAAGTCTTTTAGATTTTGCCTGTACTGTAACTGAAGCATAAAACCTGTCACCTAAAATAGCATGACCAATTGATGCTAGATGCACTCTTAGCTGATGAGAGCGTCCTGTAACAGGGGTAAGTCGGACCAAACTGATGTCATCAGTTTTATGCTCACTATTCTCATTAACAAATGAAGCAACGCCAAAGTCATCTACTCGTTCATAAAGAGTAATAGAGGGCTTTCCCTGTTCAAAATCTACAATCTGTAAAGGTCGCCTTTCAAGATCACAGCGGATAGGAAGTTCTACTTTGCCCTTTTCATCTATCTTTCCATCAACTAAGGCATAGTAAAGTTTATGTACTTCTTTTTGCATAAACATTCTGCCTAAAGCTGAGATGGATTCTTTTTTCAGACCTACTACCATAAGTCCTGACGTATCCATATCGAGTCTGTGAACTGCCATGGCATCAGGATGTTTATCCCAAATTCTTGAGAGAATACTGTCGTAGTTAGCCTTTTCACGACCAGGCACAGATAAAAGACCTGAGGGTTTATCTACAACCATGATGTACTCATCCTCATAAAGGATAGTTAAAAAAGGTGTTTTAGGAGGATTGTAGATAAAGTTATTCACGATATGAGTAAAGGAACAAAGGGTAAAGTACAAGACTAAAAGAGCAGCATAGGCTGCTCTTTTACAGATTAGTTTTCAAAGTGAGATGCTGCTACAACTTTTCTTGCGTTATCAGCAGGGAGTTTTAGACCTAATTCATCTAAGTTCTTAATCATGAGGTCATATGCTTTTTTAGTATATGGTGAATCATAATAAGTGTAGATAATGGTCTGGCAGTGACGAATAGCTGAAATTAGAGCGCCTCTTTCCTGGTAGTATGAAGCAATTGCCCATTCACGCTTTGCTAACTGATCTTTAACCCAAATTAAACGGTGGTAAGCATCGTTTGCATATGGTGAATTTGGATAAGTTTCAATTAAGTCTTTGAAGGCTTTAAATGCATCATATAAGGTTTGAGGATCTTTTTGTGATCTGTCAAAACCAAAGTAATCCTGAATTAGAGTACCGTGCTTTTGGATCTCGTTTAAGCCTTTCATGTACAGCACATAGTCTGTGTACTGAGAGGTAGGATTTAATCTTAAATATCTTTCAATAGCAGCGGTGGTGAGATCAGATTTTCTAGATTTATAGTAAACATAAATCATATCTAGCTGAACCTGATCTGTTAACTCACCGAATGGATAACGAGAGTCTAAAGCTTCAAGATAGTCTTTAGCATAGCCAAAGTCACCTACAGCCATATACTGTCTTGCTTTAGAATGTAAAGCCTCTTGAGAAAGATCTGGAATTGCATCTTTTTCAATAGAATCAGAAGAACACGCTGTTAAGGAGAGTGCAGAAGCAATTAACACCGGTAAAAAAATCTTCTTGAACATCAAATTCTGCCTCATGTTTTTTCTTAAATTTATCTGCCGTATATGTTATCTTAAGTGACAGTAAATATGTAAAGAAAATATGTAAAAATTAACTTATGTCTGAAATTTTCCATTATACAGTAACTGATGACCTTCATGGTAAAAGACTTGATGCTGCATTAGCATCTTTTGATGACAGCAACTCAAGAAGTACCTTAGGTCAGTTTATTAAAGACGGTCTAGTAAAGCTAGACGGTGTAGTTGTAACAAAGGCTAGCACAAAGGTAGCTTCAGGTCAGGAGATTGAACTTACAGCTCCAGAGCGCGAAGATCTTGATGCAAAACCTGAAAACATCCCACTAGATGTGATCTATGAGGATGAGGATTTAATAGTCATCAATAAACCTGTAGGCTTGGTAGTACATCCTGGTGCTGGCTGTAAAGATGGTACTGTGATGAACGCAATGTTATATCACTATCCACAAACAGCAAGTTTAGCAAGAGCAGGTATTGTTCATCGTTTGGATAAAGATACCTCAGGTCTTATGGTAATAGCTTTATCTAAGTATGCTCAGATTAAACTTGTCAGAGCAATCAGTAAGCATGATGTTGTGCGTGAGTATGAGGCTATTTGTGAAGGTCTGATTACCTCAGGAGGCACCATTGAAGCTGACATCAATCGTGATCCTTACAACAGAACCAGAATGGCTGTAGTTTGCGATGGTATGGGACGAGAGGCTATTACTCACTATCGTGTGATGGAACAGTTCCGTGAACATACATTAGTAAAACTGAGACTTGAGACTGGTAGAACTCATCAGATCAGAGTTCATATGGCTTCAATTGATCATCCTCTGTTAGGAGACATGACCTATGGTGGCAAGCGCCTTAAGATCATGAAAGGAGCTAGTGAGGAGCTTACAGAGGCTTTAAAACACTATCGTCATCAGGCTTTACATGCAGCTCATATTGAGTTTATGCATCCAATTAAAGGCGAGATGATGTCTTTTGATGCTCCTTTGCCTGATGATTTTACAAATCTCATCAATCTTTTAAGAGAGGATGAAAAGGTAAATGGTGGAAAGATCTAGTTTTGTAGCAGTAAAGGCCTTTGAGGATATTCCTGTAAAGGCTTTATATACCACACGTCTTGATGGAAAAAGTGAAGGTGACTATTCATCCTTCAATTTAGGTCTTCATGTTGAAGATGATCCTAAAGCCGTGTTACAAAACAGATTAGCTTTAGAAAAACACCTTTCTAAAAAAGTCGTTTTTATGAATCAAACTCACTCTGATAAGGTGGTTTTAGTAGATAAAAACGATGTTTGTGAATGTGAGAAAATGCTAGATGGTGTCATACCTGTTTCTTTAGGTGTTGACGCTGATGGCATTGTAACTTGTGACAGGACAGTAGCTTTAGCTGTACTTACAGCTGACTGTCTGCCTCTTTTGATGACTACAAAAGAGGGTGATGTTATAGCTGCTGTTCACTGCGGTTGGAAAGGTGTGTACTCAAACATCATCAAAAACGCTGTCGCTCTTATAAGAGAGCATTCTCAAAGTGAAATCTATGCCTACACAGGTCCATGTATTGGACCAAAGAGCTTTGAGGTAGGAAGCGAGCTTTTAGATAAATTTCAAAGTATTCTGCCTAATGCATCCCTTGCCTTTACTAAAAAAGATAACGGTAAATACCTGTGCTCATTGCCTTTGTTAACTAAGATGCAATTAGAAAAAGCTGGTGTTAGCAAGGTGTATGAAAGTGATGTTGATACCTATCAGAATCCTGATCTCTTGTACTCTTACAGAAGAGCTAAAAGAACAGGTCGTATGGCCAGTGTAATTAGCTCAGAGCTGTAAACAGTGCCTAAGACATAACCATAAAACATAGCCATAAAACTTAAAAAACTCTGTCTGTTCAAGGTCAGGCAGAGCTTAATGATAAAAGTTTATCAGTTCACTCTTAAAACAAAGTCTTCCCTTTAAAAAACTACTATCATCAAGTCCCTTATTCAGTCTGATTTAGCGTAATTAAAGCCACTTAAAAAACGCTGAAATAAAACAAGAAAATCACCTTACCCCAAGAATTTTTATTTGAAAATATCCTTTAAATTTAACAAAGCATCCCCATATTGTTTTATAGACAAGATAAAAGAAACAAGATTTAAAAATGAGGAGGCTCTAATGCGCTTAGACAGATTTACTGTAAAGTTCCAAGAAGCACTAGCCGATGCTCAGTCTTTAGCTGTCGGACATGACAATCAGTTCATTGAACCAGTGCATGTAATGTCAGCTCTGTTAGCCCAGGAAGATGGTGCTATCAGACCTTTAGTTACATTAGCAGGTTCTGATCCTACAGCTTTAAAGTTACTGGTTGATAAGGCAGTAGATAAACTGCCAAAGGTTGAAGGTGTAGCAGGTGATCTGCAACTTTCACCTCAAACTGGAAAGCTGCTTAACATTTGTGACGGTTTAGCACAAAAGGGTGGCGACAGTTACATTTCATCAGAATTATTCGTTCTAGCTGCAATGGAAGGTGATCCTGAATTAAAGGAGATCTTTACCCGTTGTAACTTAACCTTAGCTAAGGTTAATGCAGCCTTAAAAGAAATGCGTGGTGGCAAGAACGTTAATGATGAGAATGCTGAAAATACACGCGGTGCTTTAAAGAAGTATTGTATTGATTTAACTGAGAGAGCTGAAAAGGGTAAGTTGGATCCTGTTATCGGTCGTGATGACGAGATCCGTCGTACCATGGAAGTTCTACAAAGAAGAACCAAGAATAACCCAGTGTTAATTGGTGAACCTGGTGTTGGTAAAACTGCAATTGTTGAAGGTTTGGCTCAACGTATTGTTAAAGGCGAGGTTCCAGAAGGACTTCGTAACAAGAAAGTTCTGTCATTAGACCTAGGTGCACTGATTGCAGGTGCTAAATACCGTGGTGAATTTGAGGAACGTTTAAAAGCTGTTTTAAACGATCTAGCAAAAGAAGAAGGCAAGATCATCCTGTTCATTGATGAGTTACACACCATGGTTGGTGCTGGTAAGTCAGAAGGTTCTATGGATGCTGGCAATATGCTAAAGCCAGCCCTTGCTCGTGGCGATCTTCACTGCATGGGTGCAACTACACTAGATGAGTATCGTCAGTACATTGAAAAGGATGCTGCTCTAGAGCGTCGTTTCCAGAAGGTATATGTTGGCGAACCTTCAGTTGAAAACACTATTGCTATTTTGCGTGGTCTAAAAGAGCGTTACGAAATTCATCATCATGTACAGATCACCGATCCTGCAATTGTAGCTGCAGCAACACTGTCAAACCGTTATATTACTGACAGACAGTTACCTGATAAGGCTATTGACTTAATCGATGAGGCAGCTGCAAGCATCAGATTGCAGATTGACTCAAAGCCAGAGCCATTAGACAAGTTAGACAGACGTTTGATCCAGTTAAAGATGGAGCGTCAGACTGTTGCAAAAGAGACTGATGATGCAAGTAAGAAACGTCTAGCAGCTATTGACGATGAGATCGCAAAAGGCGAGAAGGAATACGCAAGACTAAATGATATTTGGAAGCATGACAAGTTAATCTTAGAGGGTACTCAGAAACTCAAGGTTAAGTTGGATAGTGCCCGTCATGAATTTGATGTAGCAAAGAGAAATGGTGATTTAAACCGTATGAGTGAATTGCAGTACGGCATTATTCCTACTTTGCAAAAGCAGATCTCAGAATCAAGCAAGACTCAAGGTCAGGGTACACAGTTAGTTAAGAACAAAGTAACTGAAGCTGAAATCGCCGAGGTAGTATCTAAGGCAACAGGTATTCCTGTAGCTAAGATGCTAGAAGGTGAGCGCGAGAAGTTATTAAGAATGGAAGATGCTCTTCACAAGAGAGTTATCGGTCAGGGCGAGGCTGTTGAAGCTATTGCTAATGCAATCAGAAGAAGCAGAGCAGGTCTATCTGATCCAAATCGTCCAATTGGCTCATTCATGTTCTTAGGTCCAACTGGTGTTGGTAAGACTGAGTTATGTAAAGCTTTAGCAGAATTCCTGTTTGATACAGAAAAAGCTATGGTACGTATCGATATGTCTGAGTTTATGGAAAAGCACACTGTTTCTAGACTGGTTGGTGCTCCTCCAGGATATGTTGGATACGAGCAGGGCGGTTACTTGACAGAAGCTGTACGTCGTCGTCCATATTCTGTCATCTTGCTCGATGAGATCGAAAAGGCTCATCCAGATGTATTTAACATCTTGCTACAGGTATTAGACGACGGACGTTTGACCGATGGTCAGGGCAGAACAGTAGACTTCAAGAATACTGTAATCATTATGACCTCAAACTTAGGATCAAGCATGATCCAGGAGGAGAGTGAGAAGAGTGATTACGATACTATCAAGAAGAAATTATTAGCAATTCTTGAGCAGCACTTTAAGCCTGAGTTCTTAAACCGTGTTGATGAGACTGTGGTATTCCACCCATTAACTCGTGAGAACATCAAGAGCATTGCTAAGATTCAGCTTGAGACTCTATCAAAGAGATTAAAGAATGAAGGCTACGATTTAACCTTAGGTGAGAGCATCTACGATAGAGTTGCTACAGTAGGCTTTGATCCAGTATTTGGTGCAAGACCTTTACGTAGAGCAATTCAGAATGAGATTGCTGATCCTTTAGCTAAGTTATTGCTATCAGGTAAGATCCCTGTAAATAAGGCTTTAATCTTAGAGGTTGACTCTGAGGGAAAACTAAGCTGTAAGGCAAAATCATAATATCAGTGAATAACTGATTAAGAAGGCAGAGATGGAAAATCCCTGCCTTTTTTTGACTGAGAAAATTGAGAAAAGTCAAATCGATCAAGACAGCGACAACACGTAAAAGATTAATTAACCATTAATCTTTGAGAATAAATTTGATTAATCAGAAAAATGAACTAAACTCAAAAATACACTCACGAATAAGCTTAAAGCTAGATGGCATAAACAAGCGGTTTTAGTTGGGTGTAAGTATTAATAGACCAAAAATGTTGAAAAATTAATAAAAAATAATTTGACAACAATCAAAAAAAGTCTATAATGCATTTCCGTTGTCACGAACGACAACGCAAAAATAAAACTCAAGCAGTTTTATAAAAGTTCTTTAAAAACAAGTACGGACAAT
>OMZC01000121.1 GCA_900315395.1 uncultured Gammaproteobacteria bacterium | reverse complement strand
AAAAGTCTATAACAATTCCCGTTAATGATTTTATGAATCCTACTGCACTAACTACCATCAACCAGAATGTACTAATGTGTCAGACAGGATATTTAACCTTACGTTCTGCACTAAAAAGTGGTGATCTTACAGTTGATTTAGGCATTCCAAATGGTGAAATTTATAAAGCATTAAATAGATTACTTGCAATCAACTTTTATCATGATGATATCTACACTTTAGCAAAAGGTGTAAGAGAGCTATTAGATACAGGTGAGATTAAAGATATCATTGATAGATTTAACTCTGTTATAAATTCAGTATCTTATGACCACTTCCCTATTAACAGTGAATCAGCAGTTCAGAACTATCTATACCTATTCTTAATCGGTGCTGGTATTGAATCATCAACTGAAAGTCACTCTTCAAAAGGAAGAGCAGATTTAATTATCGAAACTAAAAACAGACGCATTGTTTTTGAGTTGAAGTATGCTCAAAATGAGACTGATGCAAAAGCAAAGCTAAATGATGCTGTAGAACAGATTAAATCACGTGACTATGGCAATACAGAGCCTAAAAAGAAGGAGCTATTAAGAATAGCAGCAGTCTTTAATGCTGATCCTAAGGTAAGATCTTTTTCTCAATTTAGCAAAGTCTAACGTTATGGCTTTACTAAAATAAAAATGGCTCTTTTAAGAGCCATTTTTAATTGAACTTAGTAAAAACTACTTAGTTACTTTCTTAAACTTTAATCTATGAGGCATTGCATCTTCACCAAGATTTGCTTTCTTCCAAGCTTCATACTCAGTGTAGTTACCCTCAAAGAATGAAACCTTGCCTTCATCACCGTAGTCTAAGATGTGAGTTGCAATTCTGTCTAGGAACCAACGGTCATGAGAGATAACCATTGCAGAACCAGGGAACTCCAACAGCGCATTTTCTAGAGCACGTAAGGTTTCAACATCAAGATCGTTAGTAGGCTCGTCAAGCAGTAATAAGTTACCGCCTACCTGTAACAGTTTAGCTAACTGTAAACGGCCTCTTTCACCACCTGATAAATCACCTACACGCTTTTGCTGATCGGTGCCTCTAAAGTTGAAACGACCAATATAAGCACGTGAAGGGATCTCGTAAGAACCAACCTTTAAGATATCCTGACCTTGAGAGATTTCCTCATAAACAGTGTTGCTGTCTTTCATCTGATCTCTGAACTGTTCTACATAAGCGGTAACTACAGTATCACCTAACTTAATAGAACCTGAATCAGGCTTTTCAATACCAGTGATCATTCTGAACAGGGTAGACTTACCAGCACCGTTAGGACCGATGATACCTACGATAGCGCCCTTAGGAATACTAAAGGTTAAATCGTCGATTAACATCTGATCGTCATAAGACTTGCACAGGTTGTTAACCTCAAGCACAGTCTCACCTAAACGTGGCCCTGGTGGAATATATAATTCGTTGGTCTCATTACGGGTCTGATATTCAACTGAAGATAACTCTTCAAATCTTGCCATACGAGCTTTAGATTTAGCATGGCGACCCTTAGCACCCTGACGAACCCACTCAAGCTCTCGCTCAATAGAACGACGTCTTGCTGATTCTGTGTTTTCTTCAATCTGCAGACGCTTATCTTTCTGATCAAGCCAGCTAGAGTAGTTACCTTCCCAAGGAATACCCTCACCACGGTCTAACTCTAAGATCCAACCTGCTACATTATCTAAGAAGTATCTATCGTGGGTAACAGCAACCACAGTACCTGGGTACTGATGTAAGAACTGCTCTAACCAATCAATAGACTCAGCATCAAGATGGTTGGTAGGCTCGTCTAAAAGCAGCATATCTGGCTTTTCTAATAATAGACGGCATAAAGCTACACGACGTCTTTCACCACCTGATAGAACTTTAATCTTTCTGTCAGCAGGAGGAAGTCTTAAGGCATCTGATGCCTTATCAATTTGAACTTCGATATTGTGACCGTCATGAGCCTGAATGATTGCCTCAAGTTTAGCCTGCTCTTTAGCTAAAGCATCAAAATCAGCGTTTTCGTCAGCATATTCAGCATATACTTCATCAAGACGCTTCAAGGCATTAGTAACTTCAACGAAAGACTCTTCGATTACTTCTTTTACAGTCTTTTCAGGATCAAGTACAGGTTCCTGTGGAAGATAACCGATCTTAATACCAGGTTGTGGTCTTGCCTCACCCTCATAATCGGTATCGACACCTGCCATGATCTTAATTAAGGTAGATTTACCTGCACCATTTAAACCTAAAACACCAATTTTTGCTCCAGGGAAAAATGACAGGGAGATGTCTTTTAAGATTTGACGTTTAGGGGGAACAATTTTGCCCACCCTATTCATTGTATAAATGAACTGAGCCATAAATTTCCTCATGTAAATGACCAATACATTGTAACATGGAATAGGCTTTTTCTAGGAAAAATAGCGTAAATAAGAAGACCGCCTGATGGCGGTCTTTACGAGAAAAATGGAGTGAAATTTAAATTTTGCCGTTTACTTATGTTTTGTTTGACTGTTGTGTCTTTTCTTTTAAAATTAGCTCTCTTTAAAACTAACTTTTTTATTCGACTAGCTTTCCTTCTAAACTAGCTTTCTTGCAACATCTGCAATGCCATCTGAGGCTTCTGATTAGCCTGAGTCAGAATAGTAACAGCGCCCTGTTGTAAGATCTGAGCTGCAGTCATATTAGAAACTTCTTCAGCATAATCAGTATCACGAATTTGAGAACGTGAATCTGAAACATTCTCTGCGATATTCTCTTGGTTTCTAATGGTTGATTCAAGACGGTTCTGAATAGCACCTAATTCTGATCTCTTAGAGTCTACAGCTGTCATTAAGTAGTCAATACCGGCTAAAACTACCTGAGCATTTGACATAGAGCTGATATCAATACCTTTACCGTTTACCTGATATGAGAACACATCTGAGAACTTGAACTCAGATACGGTTAAAGTTGAACCTTCAGGTAACTTAAAGGTCTCAGAACCTGATATTTTTGCGGCAAGCTTTGCCAGTGAATTAGTATCAAAGCCAGTTGAGAGGTCAACCTTAATGATTGAACCTGGATCAGGGCTAATCTGGAAACGAGCAATAGAAGCATTGCCGTTTAACAGATCCTGACCACCGAAGGTGGTATCACGAGCAATACGACCGATTTCTTCGTTTAACTGATCAACCTCATCCTGTAGAGCAATACGGTTATCAGTTGCATTAGTACCGTTAGCTGACTGTACTGCCAGAGTACGAATTCTCTGCAGCATAGTGGTAATTTCTTCCATTGCGCCTTCTGCTGTCTGTGCATAGGCAATGGCGTTTTGAGCATTACGGTTAGTCTGATTTAATGAGTTTAACTGAACAGTCAGTCTGTCTGAGGTCTGAACACCAGCAGGATCATCTTTAGCTGAGTTAATTCTCAAACCGCTTGATAATCTTTCATACGAAGTATCAAGACGAGCAGTCTGTCTATTTACAGTCCTTTGAGCAAGTCGTGCTGAAAGGTTGGTATTAAGATATAAGGCCATTTTTCTCTCCATATATTGTTGATGAAATTTTGAACGGCAAAATTTCGTCATCAACGAAATATATGAAAAAAGTATGCCAACATTTTACTGTTGGCATACCATGAGAAAAATAGAGATTTTAAATTAGCTACTTATCTTCATTCACTAAGAAAGCTGATAAGTTCTCAACCTGATTTTGAGCTAGGTTTCTAATCTTATGAACTGACTGCTTGGTGTCATCAATGTGTTCAAAGCACTCTTCAGTGATAGCATTGATGTTCTCAATAGAGTGGTTTACGTCAGCAGCAATAGAGGTCTGCTCCTGACAGGATTGTACAATCTGCTCTGACATATCGGTAATAGTTGCAATAATACCCATAATCTCTTCAATAGCAGAGTTTGCTTTAGAGCTTTGCTGTACTGAGTTGTTCATTTCCTCTTCACAGGATGCTACAACCTTAACGCAGGTTTCCACAGCCTTTGACAGATTAGAAATGGTATCGGTAACCTCATCAGTTGAGGTAGCGGTCTTTTTAGCTAGATCACGAACTTCGTTTGCAACCACAGCAAAGCCTTTACCGTGTTCACCAGAACGGGCAGCCTCAATAGTAGCGTTTAGAGCTAACAGGTTGGTCTGATCAGCAATTGCTGCAATGGTTCTAACGATAGAGTTAATCTGTTCACCCATTTCGTTAATCTTTTGAATAGCAACTGAGGTATCACGTAACTTGTCTGCTAAAGTGTGGTTAGTGGTGATGTTATCCTGCATGGTACAACGACATGTATCTGATGCTGTTTCTGCTGTCTTGACCTCAGACAGGGTAGAGCGTGCAAACTCGGTAACCTTTTCAATGGTGTTTTCCATATTAGCAGTTGCCTGTGCTACAGAATGAGCTTTTGATCTCTGAGTTGCCATCGCATCAGCAGCATTGTCTAGCATTGAGGAGTTGTGGTTTACCATGTCCACCATCTTGCAGAAATCGTTATTTAACTTATTAACAGTTTTCTGCATGGAAATAGCTACAGTATCAACTAAGCCATCGATACTGCCGATCTCGTTTTTACGATTGATCTTATCGGTGTCTCGTCTAAAATCACCTGAGGCAATCTTTAATAAAGACTTCCATACGTGTTTAACGTCACTGTTAAGAGACTTAGATAAGAACAGTGACTGCAGTACAGATACTAAAATAGTGATAATTAAAACGGCATATAAAGAGTAAAGCACCTTGTTGTAAGCTTTAGCATCTAACTTACCGTTCTTAATTAAAGAGTCAATTTTAGTTAACACTTCAGAGCATGATCTTAATTCCTGATAGAAGGTATCAGCATTAGTGTTGTTAGATAAAATTGAACGAGAATGATCTGCAAAAGTGGTAACTGCCTGACGCAAATCTACAGCACTCTGATTTACAGAGAAAAAGACTTTGCTCTTCTCTGAGTTCAATCCTGAGGTGATATTCTCTAAAGCCTGTTTTGCAACAGCAATAGCACGACCATCATGATTGTCATGGCTTAACTCAATAAAAGCACTGTTAATTGCATTTAAGTCTGAATATAACTTTTCAATGCAGTTACGCTGATCAACATAGGAGTTGATGTTTGAAATAATGCAGATTGAGCCTACAGCAAAGATTAAAATTGAAAGTGCAAAAGATAAAATGATTCTGTGCACAATAGAAATATCACCAAACTTCAAGCTGAATAAAGACTTAAAGAAAGGTGCTGATTTGTAGGCATTGTCGCTTACAGAAAAGGTGGTATTCTCAGTAGATACAGATTCAAAGCTGTTTTCTTCAGTTTGAGTTGAATCTGTTTGAGTGTCAACAGATGCATTCTCCTGATTTCCATCCTCAGGTATATTATTCTGTTCTGCTACTTGTTCTAGTTCAGAAACAGTCTGTGACAGATCATTTTCTTGCTGAGCTAAATCGTTGTCGTTATTATAATTTTCCATATACAGCCTCTATATACCTTACGGCACTGGGGTGTTGATACTGACAATTAATCCCGTCAGTATTATACAAGTTTGGAATATGCTATTAATAAAAACTAGTAGTTCTTTATATTCTATTTGAAATTGTCGGCAGCGTAGTATATTTTTTTAGATTATTTGAAGTTATGGCATGTTTTTCTGTACAATTCTGAAAGGCAAGTCAAATTAATGAGAACTTTGGCAAGATTAAATTTATAAAACCAATCTTACAAGATAATTAACTTAGACTGATAACAAAAAATAAAGGCGCATTTTACTAAATTTACGCCTTTAATCAAGGGGCATAATAAGTGGCAAAGAAAGAAAAACAAAGCAGCAACATGATTGCTGTTAACCGCAAAGCTACCTTTGAATATTTTATTGAAGACAGATATGAAGCTGGTCTTGAGTTACAAGGCTGGGAAGTAAAGTCCTTAAGAGCTGGTAAGTGTAATATTTCAGAGGCTTATGTAACTGTAAAAGATGGTGAAGTGATCATGTTAGGCTCCATCATCAATCCATTAAAGACAAGTTGTGCCTTTGTAGTAAGTGATCCTACTCGTACTAGAAAACTGCTTTTATCAAGACGTGAAATCGATAAGCTTACAGGTTGTGTTCAAAGACAGGGCTATACTTTAATTCCATTAAAGATGTACTGGAAAGGTTCATGGGCTAAACTTGAAATTGGTGTAGCACGTGGTAAGCAGGATCACGACAAGCGCGATTCTATTAAAGATAAGCAGTGGGCTCGTGATAAAGAACGTATCATGAAGAAATCTTTCAGATAGTACTAATCTGAAGTTTTATATGTAAAAATTCAAAGACGAAAATGCCGGACACTGTCCGGCATTCTTATAACTAACTTTTGTTAGCCTTAATCTTTATTAACTTTACTTATGAGAACAAGGATCAACGTGCTTGTTCATAAAGTCTTTATCAGCTAAAAGCTGTTTTGCCATCTCAAGAGCATGCTCAAAATCAACAGCAATTGCTCCATCAAGATTCTTATGAATGCCAGCTTTCTGTAAGATTGCACGAGGCTGAGGTCTTACAGCTGAGAAGATCACGTAAGTCTTATGCTCACGACAAATCTTAATAATGTCTTCAATTGAGTTCTCACCTGAAGCATCAAGATAAGGCATGAAACGCATACGTAAAATCAGAATTCTTGGCATATCTTCTAAGGACTTTAACTTGTCGCAGAACTCTGCAGCAAAGCCATAGAATAATGGACCGTTAATCTGTAGCACGATTACGTCATCAGGAATTTCGATAGTATCGTCAGTTACTAACTCACCATCTTGTGATTCGTACTCATCAGCTTTGTGCTTCTGACGTCTTACCTCAACTGAACGAGCCATATGTCTCATGAACAGTAAGGATGCGAAGGTTACACCAACACCGATAGCAACAGTTAAATCAACCATTACTGTTAGGAAGAAGGTTAAGAACAGAATGGTTCTGTCTGATGGGCTGATCTTAGCAATCTGAATGAAGTGCTTTAAGTCAGACATACCCCATGAAACCATGAACAGCACAGCTGCTAATGCGGTCATAGGAATGTAAGCTAAGATGTCCATTGCAGTGTATAAGAACACTAATAAGAAGATAGCGTGGAAGATACCTGCTACAGGAGTTCTACCACCTGCTTTAATATTAGTTGCAGTACGTGCAATCGCACCAGTTGCAGGAATACCACCAAAGATACCTGAAGCGATGTTAGCAACACCCTGACCTACTAATTCCTGGTTTAATGAGTGCTTGTGACCAATTAAACCGTCAGCTACTACAGCTGATAGTAAAGCTTCAATACCAGCTAAGAAGGCAATGGTAAATGCTGATGGAACTAACTCACGGATTTCATCTAAAGAGAAAGTAGGCCATACAGGAGTAGGAAGACCCTCTGGCAGGTTAGGGAAACGACTGCCGATAGTATCAACAGGCATTGCAAAGATAAATGCTAAAGCTGAAATTAACAGAATTGATACTAAGTATGAAGGGATCTTAGGAGATACTTTCTTACAGATAATGATAGTAGCTAAACCTAAGGCACCTAAAACTACTGCATATACAGAGGTCTGATCAAGGTTAGTTAGGTATACGTACCACTTGTTTAAAAAGTCAGCAGGTACGTTCTTTACAGTAAGACCTAAGAAATCTTTTACCTGAGATGAGGCAATGATTACAGCAATACCAGTGGTAAAACCAGTGATAACAGGGTAAGGAATGTATTTAATCAGTTTTCCTAATTTGGCGTAACCTGCTATTACCAGAATCATACCAGCCATAATGGAGGCTAAGATAAGTCCATTAAAGCCAAAGCGCTGGATTACGTCAAAGATAACAACTACGAAGGCACCTGTAGGACCACCGATTTGAACTCTTGAACCACCTAAAAATGAAATAAAGAAACCTGCAACTACAGCTGTTACAAGACCTTTATCAGGTGAAGCGCCAGAGGCTACAGCCATTGCCATAGCTAAAGGCAGAGCTACGATAGCAACGGTAAGACCTGCAATTACATCAGCACGGAAGAGCTTAAAAGAATAGCCTTCTCTCATGCAGGTGATAAACGCAGGCACAAAAGGATTTGCGGTTTTCATAAAAAATAAATCCTAAAGCTTAGGTTTAAACCCAAACTGCAAGTTTGTAAAAAATGATATATAGGGAATTCAGACAGCCTGATAAGAAGTATCAGAATGGATATTTTATTGGCATTGCTGAAGTGCGCACATTATAGCAGACAAAGTTAGTTTTTAAGTTAATTGGAAAAAAATTTGAAAAACAACTCATTATGGAGCATTTTTACTTGTAAAGAGAAAGGAGATTATGCCTAAGCTAGTTCTTAAAACTGGTGTAAATTTTTATCAGGTGCTGTTGTAATGGCTTAATGATAATGTATAATCCATTTAAACCTATGGGGGTGATTTTGGTTTCGACCGGAAGCACGAATTCCTAGGAGCATGTCGAGTGGCGAAAGCTCGTTAAAAAGTCGCATAAAAATAGTCGCAAACGACGAAACCTACGCTTTAGCAGCTTAATAACCTGCTCGAAGCCCTCAGTTCTAAGTCTTTCTAGTGACACTTAGTCGCACTGGGGTCGGTTCTTCACTAGATCGTGTGGATGCCCCGTCTGTGGTTGAAGCATTAAATGAATCTTACAGACTGGGTATTTCGTGGCGTGGCGGTCCGCAGCGGGTACCAAGATTGAAGATTGCCTAAACATGTAGCGCCGACGATGCAGTCTTTTGGGACCCGAGTTCGAGTCTCGGCACCTCCACCAAATCGTTAGTTTGTCCTTTCTTTTGTTTTATTCCAAAGTAAAGTCACGTAAATTACATGCCCTGAGGGCGTGTTTTGAATTTGTTTTTCTTGATTACGCTTTCTTTTTGCAAATGCTAAGATCATTGAAAAAGAACATTATGAGTTTTTCTTCTGCAAAGGATTCATTGTTAAGCTGTATTTATTGGTAACTTAACACATCTATGTTTTATGGAGGTAACTTAAATGAAGATTGAGGATGGTAAGGATTATTTACCTGAAGTAAAACAGCTAATTAAAGAGTACCTGATAAGACTTAATCGTGATCTTTCATTTCAAAATATAGACGATGAGCTGAAAAATCCTGAACACAAATATACCGCGCCTCAAGGAGAACTGTTAGTTGCTGTAGATAACGGTAAGGTTTTAGGTATGGTCGCATATCATCGTCATTCAGATGTACGCTGTGAAATGAAAAGATTGTATGTTCGTCCTGAGGCTAGAGGCATGCATTTAGGTCAGATGCTGGTTTCTAACATCATTGATCACGCAAGGAAAGCTGGCTACAAAGAAATAGTGCTTGATACTATCGTACCTTTAAAAGCTGCTATTAACTTGTATAAGAAAAACGGCTTTGAAGAATGCTCTCCATACTATAACAATCCTATGGATGACGTCATTTATATGCGAAAGACTTTATAAATTACTACTAGCTACAACCTAAGATAAAGATGTACTTAAGATCCTATAGCCCTTCAGACTGTGTAACTCTTTATGAGCTCTTTGTAGATACTGTTCATGCCGTAAATGCTAAGGATTATTCAAAAGCGCAGTTAGATGCTTGGGCGCCTCGAAAGGGATCAGTCTCAAGAGAAGCAATACTTGATTCTTGGAATGCATCATTTCTTTTGCATCACACAGTAGTAGCGCTCGTGAATAATCTAATTGTAGGCTTTGGTGATATCAGCTCTGAAGGATATCTAGACAGACTGTTTGTGCATAAGGACTACCAAAGACAGGGTATTGCTACAGCTATTTGTAATGATCTTGAAAAATCTGTTGAAGGTAAAAAGATAACAACTCAGGCATCAATTACCGCAAAGCCTTTCTTTATAAAACGAGGTTACAAAGTCGTAAAAGAGCAAACCGTTATAAGACAAGGTGTAGCTCTTACAAACTTTCTTATGGAAAAGTAAGTTTATGTAAATGGCAGTCCACGAAAAAGACATCTCAACAAAGCCTGTCTAGTGTTATATTATCGATGAACATTAACGGGATCTTATTTGGTTTTATGGAGGAATAAATCATGATCCGTGTTGCTACAAATGATGATATTCAAGCTATTGCTGATTCTTATACAGAAGTTATTAAACACGAACAGGAACAGCATGTGTGTCATACCAATTGGAAATTAGGTATCTATCCTACAATTGCAGTTCCTAAAGCTAGAGTCCCTACTAAGACAGTGTTTGTTCTAGAAGAGAACAATGAGATTTGCGCAAGTATGAGCCTTGATAAATCTCAAGATCCTGGCTACAAAGAGCTAAACTGGAAATATGATGCAACACCTGATGAGGTCCTAGTTATTCACACTTTATGTGTTCGTCCAAGTAAATCCGGTCACGGCTATGGCCGTGCAATGGTTGAGTTTGCTAAACAGTATGCTAAAGAACACGGTTGTAAAGTTATAAGACTTGATACCTATGTTCACAATGAACCAGCTAAAAAGCTCTATGAGAAAAATGGCTTTTCTCTTACTGGTACTAGAACTATCTTTTTACATAACCTCTTCAATGGTGAACAGGTATTCATGGAATGTAAACTAGACTAGTTCCTCGTTGTCTTTTCATGATTTTATTTGAGATTTTCTGAAGAGTGCTCCTGCTATGATCCGTCTTGCTACAACAGACGATATAAAAGCCATTGAAAACACCTATACTGAGCTTTTAACCTTCGAACAGGAGCATACAAGCAACTCTAACTGGAAATTAGGTGTTTATCCAACTATTAAGGTACCTCAGGAAAAAGTTCCTACTAAGACTATGTTTGTCTTAGAGGATAATCATGAAATCTGCGCAAGTATGGTCTTAAATCAAGATCAAGCTTTAGAATACGAATCAATTCCATGGAAGTACAAAGCCACAAAGGATAAGGTTCTGGTAATTCACACTCTGTGCATACCACCTTCAAAGGCAGGAAATGGTTACGGTAGAGCAATGGTAGAGTTTGCTAAAGACTATGCTCTAAAACATGGATGCAAGGCGATTAGACTTGATACCTATGCTCATAATGAACCTGCTAAAAGATTGTACCAAAAGTTAGGTTTCATTATCTCAGGGTATGGCACTATCCTCTTGCAAGGTCTTATTAAAGAGGATCAGGTATACCTTGAGTGCAAACTAGGCTAATTTGTTTCTAAATTCTCTTAAACTCTTATGACAGCAAAACCAAAACAACATAAAACTGTGGCTTACAGTCAGAATATCTGTTTATCCAAATTGATAACCATCTAAAAAGCGCACCAAAAGTAAGAAGCAAGCGCTTTCCCCTTAAAATTTCCACTTTATTACACTAAAGATGCTTGTCTGATATTAGCAATTACATTTGCTGTACATGTCTTCATTTATACCTATCTTACTAATAAATAAACACTTTTTATCTTAGTTTGCCTGTTCTTATTTCTATATAGCCACAGGCTATATAACTTTATTTATAAATAGTATTAGCCAATCTAAAAATAAGAGTTTAAATTATTAGTCATAGAAAACATAGTAAATAGATATGAATTGTATGTATTAAGTAAAAATAAGGAAAGAATCATGTCAGTATCAAAGAAGCAATTAGTATTAGACGCAATCGATCAGAAAAACATTGAGCGTGTTCCATCAGGATTTTGGTTCCATTTCTTAAAGGATGAGATCCACTCAAATGCTTTTGAACACCCAGAGCTAAATGATGATGTCTTCAAAGGTATCTCTGCTTACATTGAAGGCGCAAAGCCAGACTTTGTAAAGATCATGACCGACGGTTACTTCCCTTATGAGAATGAGTCTGTAGTTGGTGTTAAAGACTTAAATACATTAAAGAATGTAAAGCCACTACCTGACAATGCTAAATGGTTTACCGATCAGATAGCTTATGCCAAAAAGATTACTTCAAAGTATGGTGACGATTTAGCTACTTTCTATAACTTATTCGTACCAGGTACTATCTTAAAGTTCAACCAGACAGGTGATGGTGATGCTTACTTATATTCTCTAATCAAAGAGGATAAAGAAGCTTTCAAACACGTTCTAAACGTTATCGCTCACGATGTAGCTCGTTTAGCTAAACGTCTTATCAAGGAAGCAGGTGTTACCGGTATCTATTTGAGTGCTCAGTCTTTGAGTGCTCCTGGCTTTACCAAATATGATTATGACGAGATCTTCGCACCAGGTGAAAAAGAGATCTTACGCGCAGCCAACGAAGAGAGCTTATACAACATCCTGCATATCTGCGGTTATGAAGGTCATCGCAACGATCTTACCTGGTTTAAAGACTACGAGGTTAAGGTAATCAACTGGGCTGCTGTAGTTGAGGGGGTACCTCTTGAGGTAGGTCAAAAGATCTTTGGTGGCAGAACCTCATTAGGTGGCTTTGGTAACTTAAGCTCTGATCTTCTGTACAAAGGAACAGAAGCAGAGATTAAAGCAGAGACCAAACGCTTACTAAAGAACGCAGGTCGCAAGGGCATTATCTTAGGTGCTGATTGTACCGTACCACGTGATACCGACTGGAAGCACTTTGAGTGGGTCCGTGAAGCTGCTGCTGAATAGCTAGCCAAATTAGGTAGCAAAAGAATAGGCAGACAAAAAAATAGCCAAGCAAAAAAACAAAGAAACAACATCGACGACAAAGATAAATAGACGACAAAAGAAGGAAAAGATCATGAAGACAATTAAATCATTATTAACCGTAGCTATTGCCTCAACTTTATTAGTATCAACACAGGCACAGGCCTCTGATAAACCAGTAATCACTGTAGCTTATACCAACTACTATGTTCCATATGACTTTGTAAACGACAAAGGTGAAGCTGACGGTATTGAAGTTTCAATCTTAAAAGAGGTTGAAAAGAAATTACCTCAGTATGAGTTCAAGTATGTGCCAACATCCGATGACGATCTGTTAATCGGTGTTGAGTCAGGTAAATACACTGTAGGTACCAAGGGTATCTGGATCACCGAGCCTCGCAAAAAGAAGTATGTATTCCCAAAGCATAACATCAGTGCTTCAGTTGTAGGTATTGTGATCCGCAAAGAGAACGAGAATGAGATTAAAGATTTAGATTCATTTGCTTCATTCTCAGGAAAGTTAGTCCCAATTGCACCACAGGATGCCCGTTACTCAATCATTGCTGATTTTAATAAGAATACTAAGGGCGACAAGATCAAGCTCTTACCATCTGAAGCTTTCCAAATTTCAGATGCTTATACCTGGGTTCTAGAAGGTCGTTATGACGCTTACTTAGAGATTGAATTGAGCTACAAGAACAACATTGCAAATGAAGGTGCTCCATACCATAAGTTTGCAGACAAGCTAAATTACATCCGCTATAAGGGTGTTCCTACTTACCCAATCTTTAACAAGAAACAGCAACAGTTTGCTGATGAGTATGACAAGGCAATCGAAGAGTTAGAACAGGACGGCACCATTGCTAAGCTTGAGGAAAAATACTTCGGTGAGAGATTGTCAGCTTACTTAGGAAAGTAAAGACCTAGGTAAGTAAAAGATATCCTCAATAAACATATAAATCCTTATCAATAAGCCATCAATCTAGGTTTTAGAAAACTACAACCTAGATGTGGCGTTAGAACTAAAAGAACTTAAAACTTATAAAACTCATCATACTCAAAACTCATAATAGCTGAGGTGCACATATGGATAATAGAGCGTTTGATCTGAGCGTGGCCTTACAGAGTATACCGGCGCTGTTAAGTTATCTTGATGTAACTTTAATTGTTGGTATCTCCAGTATCGTTTTAGGCTCGCTGCTAGGTTTTGTCTTAGCATCATTTAAGCTAAGTCATCATAAATCTTTAAAATACCTTGCTGTAGCTTATACCTACATCATGCGTTGCACCCCATCCATTGTTTTACTCTTTATTGTTTTCTACGATCTGCCACAAGTTGCTGATGCCTTATTTGGTCTTGATTTAAATCAGTTACATCGTGGAGTTTTTGCAGTTATTACTTTCACACTGCTCTTTGGTGCTTATATCTCTGAGGTGTTCAGAGCAGCTTATCTTGCTGTACCTAAAGGACAATATGAAGCAGCAGTCTCCTTAGGTTTAAGTTCATGGAAGGCTTTTTATCATGTGATTTTTCCTCAGGCTACCTTGGTAGCTTTGCCTAATTTTGGAAACTCAGTTATCAATTTGTTAAAGGAAGGTGCCTTAGCCTACACCATCGGTTTAATCGATTTAATTGGTAAAGGTAATCTTATTATTGCGCAGAACTACGGCGCTTACGGTATCGAGATTTACTTTGCATGTATGTTGCTCTACTGGGCTATGACCATTGCTATTGAAAAGGGTGTCGCAAGATTAGAAAAACATCTAAATCACGGTCAGGGCTTTGTCAAAGTAAGAAGTGATTACAAAGTAGAAAAGAGAAATTGGTTACCAGTAAAGTTTAAGTTAAAGAGAAGAGAGGTGGTCCATGGAGCTTGATTATGAATTTATGCAGGAAGCTTTCTTTGAAATTCTAGATGGCGCTACTGTAACTTTATCTTTAACTGCTATCTCTTTAGCCTTAGCAGCTCCTATTGCATTTTACTTTGCGCTGTTAAGAGTTCATGGCAGAGGTGTAGCTAACGGTGTTGTAAGTTTATATGTGTCATTTGTTCGTGGTACACCTATTATTCTGCAGATCCTGTTAATTTACAGCTTACTTCCAAGCTTTTTGAACATCTTAGTAAAGGCAGTAGGACTTAAGCTTAACGTCTTCGATTTAATCGATCCTTTCTGGTATGCAGTAGTTGTCTTTACTTTAAACACCATAGCTCTTTTAACTGAGGTGTTTAGATCAGCTTTAAACTCTGTACCACGTGGTCAGTATGAAGCAGGCGTATCTATAGGTTTATCTAGGTTTTCAACCTATATTCATGTGATTGTGCCTCAGGTATTAGTAGTAGCACTACCAGCTATCTGCAACATTACAGTAAACCTGATTAAAGGTACCTCATTAGCCTTTTTAATGACCGTAAAGGATGTAATGGCAATCGGTAAGATCTCAGCTTCATATGGCTATAACTACATTGAGTCTTATTTAGATGTCTTTATTGTGTACATCGTGTTGTGTTCTGTAATTCAGGTTTTATACAGCCTAGCAGAAAAGAGAGTTGGCAGATATCGCCCTGCATATAGTTAATGCCAAAAGTTGTAGTAGAAAATCGTATCAACAGTAGCTTTAGTAAAAGCATTTATAAGAAAAGATTTCGGAGCAAAAAGTGTTATTAAAGATTAGTAATGTCAAAAAGAATTTTGCTGACAATCAGGTGTTAAGAGATGTCAGCTTAGAGGTAAAACAAGGTGATGTAGTGGTGATTTTAGGCCCATCAGGATCTGGTAAAACTACCTTTTTACGTTGCCTGAATTTTTTAGAGCGCGCAGATCATGGCACTATGGAGTTTGATGGACAGAGAATTGATCTTGCTAACGCAACTAAGTCTCAGATTGATTTAGTGCGCAAAAAGACAGCCTTTGTCTTTCAAAACTACAACCTTTTTGCCAATAAAACAGCTTTAGAGAACATCACCTTAGGACTTACAGCAGGTCGTGGAGTGAACAAAAATGAAGCTCAAAGGATCGGTCGCGAGGCTTTAGAGAGGGTAGGTTTAGGTGACAAGGCTGATTTCTACCCATCACAGTTATCAGGTGGTCAGCAGCAAAGAATAGGTATTGCTCGTGCTATTGCCGTAAAGCCTGAGGTCATCTTATTTGATGAGCCTACCTCAGCTTTAGATCCTGAACTTGTAGGTGAAGTTTTAGAGGTAATGCGCAAGTTAGCTCATGAGGATAACATCACCATGATTGTAGTTACTCATGAGATGAAATTTGCCAAAGAGGTTGGTACTCATATCGTCTTTATGGCAGGAGGCTACGTAATAGAAGAAGGCACTTCTGATGACATCTTTGTCTCACCAAAAGAGGATAGAACCAAGCGTTTCTTATCAAGAATATTGTCTGAGAATTTTAAAGAGCACGTAGCGTAATCAGATTGAGTAATCAAGAATAAAGAAGCAAGAGCAAAGATATGAGTGAGAACAAAGAATTACAAGGCAAAGTAGCCTTAGTTACAGGTGCAAGTCGTGGTATTGGCAGAGCTACAGCAATTAAGTTAGCTCAAAATGGCGCTAATCTAATCTTAATCTCAAGAACCATTGAGACCTTAAGTGAGCTTGCAAAGTTAATTCAAGATAAGTATCAAGTTGAAGTGACCACTGCTGCAATTGATATTTCAAAAGAGAATGCTGTAGAGGAACTCTCTAAAGTAGTAGCCAAAGTAGGACGAGTTGATATCTTAGTTAACAATGCTGGTATCTGTAATTTATCAAAAGAGTTTGTAGATGTAGCCGAAGACATCTGGTCACAAACTTTTGATACTAACGTCTTTGGTTTAGTTAGAGCAAGTAAGGTAGTAGTCCCTTATCTAAAACAGCAACACTCTGGCAAGATAGTAAATATCTCTTCCCTTGCCTCAGAGGTAGGTGGTATTGCAACCTCTGCTGACTACGTCGCAAGTAAAGGTGCAGTTCTGTCTTTGAGCAAATCTCTAGCTCGAGAGTTAGCTCCATATGGAGTGAATGTAAACACCATAGCTCCTGGCTTTGTAAAGACAGATATGACCGAGCATATGCCGATAAACGTAAACAAGATCCCTTTAAGACATGTGGCAGAGCCTGAAGATATTGCTTTTAGCTCTAATCATACCAACAGAGCGTAGGATGAATCCTTTCA
>OMZC01000027.1 GCA_900315395.1 uncultured Gammaproteobacteria bacterium | reverse complement strand
GATATTGGAAAACCGTTCAGAATTATTGGAAAAATATGCAAAGATATCGAAAGAGCGTTCCGTTTTAAAGGAATTAATGTGAATTTTATTGTAATGATGATCGATTATATTGGATTTGCGTTTATATTAAAGTGGAATTTGCAGCTCTCTGAAAGAAGCTTCACAAATCGGTTTATTACTGCTATTGGAATTAAAAACGTAATCTCCAACATTGTTTTGAATTGCTTTTATTTTGTTTAGAAGAGCATAAATTTGTGTCGTCATAGGCTTGTAGTAGTCTGTTTGAGTTTTATTAGCTCCGATCGCATCACTTGGAATTGTTATAATTTTTTTAGTGGTATCGCAGTAATCCCACTTTAAATTTCTGCATTCTCCAAATCTAAATCCAGTTAGGGTTAACAACAAATAGAAACATCTGTTTAAAGGTTTTGTTGTTGTTAACGGTGTAAGGAACTTTGTGTTCATTTCATCTGGTGAAATGAATTTATAACCTTTTGCTTTTGGTCTCGGAAAAGGACTTTCACTGCCTGTAAGAAGATTTGAGATTGGGTTAAAAGGAATAACTCCTTCAAGAACAGCTTTCTGCATCACCATGATAATTACTGAAGTAGCGTTATGCTTATTGCCTGGGGTTTGATTAACTTCTTTCATTAATCTGCATACCAGCGCTGCATTTATTTCATTTAGTTTACAGTCTGCTAATCCTGATGGAACAATGGTTTTAGTAAATAGTGTATTTATATTTGTGGGCCAGGTTGAGCCCTCTTTGCACTTTGACTTTTTATCAGGAAACCAGTTGTTTTTGAAATAGTCTCTAAATTTTGGGTATTCATTTGGGTGTTCTGTATTTACTCTATTTAACTTATGCTCTTTTTTAATTTGACTGGCTTTTTTTCTAGCCTCTGCCATTGAAAGCTTTGGATAATGGCCTATAACGATTCTTGTGTCTTTTTGATTGGACACTACTCTAACAGCAAAACTTATCTCCCCTTTTGTTGAAATCAATGCAAATAAAGAGCTACCGCAATTTATGATTCCTTTTTTACGGTCAATCAAAAAGTTACTTACCTTTTTTTTAAATTCTGTTTCTGTTAAATTGCAAATCATTTTTCTAACTTCCTGCCTTTTCACTATCACTATTAAAGAACTTATCATTCATAACAAGCTGTTCATCAAACAGATATGCTATTGGTGCTCCATAATTGATTGAAACTGTAGTTTTTTTCTCTGCAAATTTGTATATCTCATCAGTTGTGATTAGTGATTTTGATAATTTCTGAATTTGATCTTCAAAGTTGTCCCCAAAGTGCTTCTTTAGGAAATCAGAGCCACTGTTAAAAATCTCTTTAGCTGTATGTTTGTTTTTGGGGGCAAATGTTTGGTTGATTCTTTGGAGGGTCCTACCTTGTCTGCTATACGTACATGAGAAGGTTGCCTTTTCAAGAATGTTTTTATTAGCCTGAAAGATTTTTTCCAGTAAGACAGCATAGGCTCGCTGTTGCTTTTTTAATTTTGACAGGAAGATGTTATAGATATCTGAATTGATTTTTACACAATCATGTTCAGCGCTTGTATCAATAATTTGCTTTATTATTAAATCAAATTTCTTATATAGATAAACTGTATAAATATCTCCAGTCCTTTTTTCTAGCCTAATTAAAGGTGGTTGGTTACAAAAACTAACTTTTGACAGGAGGTCTAAAACTTTCTTAGCATTTTGGGGGTCCTTTTTTTTAGAATTTCCAAAATAGAGACTTTTTGAAAGATCTTTTAAAGATACATCGTAATAACCTCTTTTTATTTTTTTTCTTAACTGTTTTAATTTGCATAACAATGCATATGCCTCATACAACACTGCTACTGAATAGCCTGTTATAGACTGATTCTTTAACAAAGTCGCCATAATAGAAACGGCATTCAAATCAAAAAGTAGATAATCCCATGTCGGGATGCTGTCTTTTGTGATATTATTTTCCATATATATTGTGTGTGCTTCTTTGTGAGCTTTGGTCGGTTGACATTGAAGCACTCCTCCTTTCATATCTAAACTCTTGAAGTCTTCATCCATTTCATAATTTCCTCTGTGATCCACTTTGGTCTTTTGGTCTGACCAATCGGTTTTGGAAAGCTATCCTGCTTTCGATACTTATCTAAAGTGGTTCTTGATATGTCTAATACTTTTGTTAATTGGTTAATATTTAGTAAAATATTTTCTGACACGATTTGCTTTGGGGTTATGTATAGAAATTCATTTTTTTCATAACTTACGCTTCTATTGATTAAAATATACGGATTATTACCGTATATTAAGAATAACTCATTATTTTGAGTGCGGCAATGTTTTTTTTATGAGAAATAAAAAAAAATAAAGAGAATTGGTTAAAAATGTTAAACTTTTCAAAGTAATTGTATTTAAGGGACAGATAATGGCGTTTAAGAATTTTTCTGAGTCAAAGCTTTTAATTAGTAAGCTGAATACTTACTTAGATGAGCTGCCAAAGGACGAGGAACAAATAGAAGCCTTGTTTTACAAGATTGCAAGATACAATCTGAAAGCCTTTGGAGAAAAGTTACAACAAGCCAGAATTACTAGCGGCTATTCTCAATTAGGAATGGCTAATTCTCTTCACGTAAGACAAGCAACTTTTTCTGATTGGGAACACGGAAAAAATTTACCTCGAATAGCCTATCTAAAGCAATTGATAGAGGTATATCAGATTGATCCTGCCGACTTAATTGAAGTTAATCCTCAAAAAATAGTAAATGATTCGTTAGTTCCTCTAGTTGATAGTTCATTTTTTATTTCAAAGAGCTTAGAGGTTTTTATACACGATTTATGCTTTTTAACTGATGTTCCTAAAATCCCTGTTTCCTATTCAGACAAACTTTCATTTGCGTTCCGAGTTACAGATTCGTCAATGATGGGAGGAAATAAACCTATATTGGAGGATTCCATTCTCCTATGCTCAACAAACGGGTTATCTGGAAAAACAACCAAGGAACAGGCTCTTTATTGCGATAAAAAGCTTTGTCTGGTGAGTGTTTGTTCTCATGAGCCTGTAGTTAGGTTAATTACGTATGATAATGGTGTTCTATCATTAACAGCCTTGAATTCTAAATGGAACTCATACAGTTTTCCTGATGACGTTAAGAATGAGTTATTCTTGAATAACATTGACGAGTGTATGTTTAACGGAGTAAAGACGTATTCTACCTCCGTGCAGATCTTTGGAATTGTTAAAAAGATGTATGTTGATTTTTAATAGGTTGTGGGAAAGTTGTGGGAAATATCTCCATTTTAATTCCAATTATCCCCATTTAAATTCCAATTTTCTCCATTTAAGCTCCATTCTTCTCCATTTAAAGTTCTTTAGAAGGGGAAATTTTTAGTTGTAAAAGATTCTTAATTATTGGGAATATATGTGATCCATTGTGATCTATGGAAATAACTCATTGATTTAAAAAGATTGTTATTACTACTGCCAGCACCACTTCATACCTTTCTAATTTCTTGATTTTCCTCAAAAAATAAATTGATAGATGACAAACTACAGGGTTATTGTCTTTGCAGTTTATTATTGTCATGCTTTATCAGAACATCAGATCGATCTTTTGATTAACTGTCACTGATAGCCTTCTGTGCTATATAATTCCAGTTAACAAAGGAGATTATGTATGCCTGAATTGCCAGAAGTTGAAGTTACCAAAAGAGGTATAGAAAAAACTCTTTTAAATTCAGTTATAAAAAAGGTTTATTTTGATGATAAGTCATTACGAAAGCCTTTTTCAAAAGATCTTTATAAACTCGAGGGATCAACCGTAACTGATATTTCAAGACGTGGAAAATACATAGTAATCACTACTGATAAAGGTTATTTGTTGCTACATTTAGGTATGACCGGTCATCTTAGAGTGTTAGATGAGAATGAACCAATGCAATTGCATGATCATTTTGAGGTAGCAACCATGGCAGGAAAAGTAGTAAGGCTAAATGATATAAGACGCTTTGGTTTAGTCTTATATTTTCCTCTAGACAATTCCCCTTATTTAAATGAGCCTTTGAAGGATCTTGGTCCGGAACCCTTTTCTGATGATTTTAACGCTGATTACCTATTTAAACGCTTAAGCGCTTTAAAAAAGAGTGTCAAGCAAGCATTGATGGATAATGCTGTAGTCGTAGGTGTTGGTAATATCTATGCTTCAGAGGTGCTTTTTGCAAGCAAGATAAGTCCTGAAAGAAAAGCAAACAAAGTAACAGCTAAAGAATGTGAAACCCTAGTTTCTAATATCAGAAAAATTCTATCTGAATCAATTAAAAAAGGCGGTACTACAATACGTGACTTTTCAGGAGCAGATGGAAAATTAGGCTACTTTGTTCAGAATCTATTTGTATATGGTCATGAAGGTGAACCTTGCAAGATATGCAACACTCCAATTAAGAGTATTGTTCAGGGGCAACGTTCAACCTTCTTCTGTCCGCATTGCCAAAAATAGAACTTAAGATCGCTTGTTTAGTTACTGTTAACGTAAGAATTTACTGCTTCTGGAACGAATTTTGAGATATCGCCTTTATGGATGATAACTTCTCTAACTAAAGTCGATGAGATAAATGAAACAGAAGCATTTGTAGGCAACATTACTATTTCCATATCAGGCATTGCGATCCTATACATACCTGCTAATTGAGTTTCATAGTCATAGTCGGCTACTGTTCTTACACCTCTTACTAGGATATTGGCGTTTTGCTCCTTTAAGAAATCGACAAGCATGCCACTAAAACCAGTTACAGAGACGTTTGAAAGATCTTTTGTTGACTCTCGGCACAATAATACACGTGTATCTAAATCAAATAATGTATGCTTTGAAGGGCTTTTAGCTACAGCAATAATGACTTTATCAAAGATCTTTGATGCTCTTTTTATAATATCTAAATGACCTAAGGTTAAAGGATCAAAGGTACCAGGAAAAACAGCTAAAGTCTGCATGATTTAAATCCCATATTTTTCACAAGCTTTGTTAAAAGCGCAAATTACATCGTCAACCTGAATTTGTTGCATTGCATTCTCGTCATGAACACGATATCTCCATCCAGGTGTTTTCCCTTGAAGTTCTTTGGTTGCAACTTGTTTGTAAACACTTACCTCAAGATCTCGATAGTTCCAGGCACCAACTCTGTCTGGATTGTGGATAGCGAATAAACCGATAACTGGTACTTTTTGTGATGAAGCTAAGTGCATAGCAGCACTATCTGGAGATAACACTAAAGATGCTTTGCTAATTACAGCTGCGAGGATCCTAAGTGAGGTTTTTCCACAAAGATTTACACATTTATCATTCGTATTTTTATTGATTGATTCACATAGGCTCTTTTCATATTCAGAATTAGAACCTAATAAGATGACATGAAAACCTTTGCTAAGAGCAAAATTGGCAAGTTTTGAATAACCTTCAACTGTCCAGTTCTTCGCTTTTTTAGCAGAAGCTGGGGCTATTGCAAATATCTTCTTGTTTTTGCTGTTGATTAGTTTGTCGGCTGTATCAAGTTCCCTGTCGGATAGTTTGTAATTCCAGCTAGGTTGCAAATCGTCAAATCCAGCTTGTTTTGCAAAAGCTAGAAATCCTGCTAATACATGAGGATTAGATGGAGACTTTACCTGTCTGTTAATGAAAAGTAATTGTCCTTCTCTTCTGCGTTGAGCATCATAACCGTACTTCAATCTAGCTTTAATGAATAAAGAGAGTACTGATGCCTTTATAGAGGTTTGTAAATTGAATAGAGCATCGAACTTAGTAGCTTTTAAGTTCTTATAAAGTTGGTAACCTGCTTTTAAAACACCTAACTTTTTGATGTCTACTGTTTCCATTGGGATTAATGGTTGACCATTCTCATCAATAAATAGCGATGAGAATCTTTTGTCGACTATAAAGTGCACATCAAGATCTTTATAAGATTCATGTAAAGCATTTGCTAAGCCAAAAGCATTGATACAGTCACCTAATGCTGAGAGTCTTAAAACGCAAACAGATTTAATTGGATTTTTCATAATGCTCCTAAATTTACGATCATAATTGTAGCATTATTACTTGTCTCATTCTAAGATAGCTCTTATCTTAGGACAGATAGTCAATAATTGAATTATAGGAATATGGTAGTGGCTACCTTTAGTAAAGAACAGTTCAAAGAAGTAAACTATTTAGTGGAAAGTACATTAAGTGGTGTTCAACAAAATTCAAAAAGTAACTACTATGCTAGCTTTTTTGATAGAGACTCAATTCAAAAAGACAGTAAGACAATTAGCTGCTCTGGTAGAGGTCAGACTCTGTTATTTAGCAAAGATGGAAGAGATCTTGTGCTAAGACATTACAGACGAGGTGGCTTCTTTGGAAAACTTGTAAAAGATAGCTTTTTTATTTTTGAAAAAAATGCGCATAGAGCATTCGATGAATTTAAGCTTTTAGATTATATGCTATCTAAAGGTCTTCCTGTACCTAAGCCTGTAATAGCAAGAGAAATAAAAGGCTTTTTCTCTGTTACTCAGGATATAGTTATTGAAAGATTAAATGGATACAAAGATTTGTCCTATGTAATTTCTAAAAGAGAACTGACAGAGGCAGAATATACCAATATTGGTAAAACTATTTCTTTGTTTTTTAAAGAAAATATTTTACATACCGATCTGAATATCAGAAACATTTTGATAAACGAAGAAGGTAGGGTTGCCATCATCGATTTTGATAAATGCTTTTGCACCAAATTGAGCAAAGATATGAAAATATCTATGATAAACAGACTGTTACGCTCATTTAAGAAAGAAATTACAAGAGATTTAACAAAAAAGATCTATTTTAATGAGATCAATTTTAAATTTTTGAAAAATAACGCTCTTTTATAAAAATTCATTTTGTAAAATTGAATGGATATTTGTAACTACTCAGACACCCCTAAGAGATTCTGAGTAGCGTTAAAGCTTTTTTGCAC
>OMZC01000008.1 GCA_900315395.1 uncultured Gammaproteobacteria bacterium | reverse complement strand
GTAAAGAGAGATAACCTTGCTTTAAACATTGCTAATGCTCTATTAGATGGTAATGCTGAGTTTGTTTTAGAGAAGCTTGAGCCTCTTTTACGTTCTTTTGTATCGGTAAGAGATACAGCTACAAAAGCTCCTCGCGAGAACTACTACCACGGATTCTTGAACGGGATCTTTACTAACTGTAAAGATGACATAGGCAAATACCATTCTAATATTGAATCAGGTAAAGGCTATGCAGATATTATCTTTAATGATCTTGGTGGTACTAAAGCCTGTGTTATTGAAATTAAAGTCTGCAAAGAAAAAGAAAGCAGAGCTAAAAAAGCCAATGAAGCTATAGAACAGATCCTAGAAAAAAACTATGCAGATGCTTTTTTTGAAGATGAGAATATAACCTCTGTTACTGCTGTTGGTATTGCTTTTTATGCAAAGAACTGTGCTGTTGCTTGTAAAAGATTAAGTAAAAGTTAATAGGCATTTGACAAGATTTAGAACTCAATAAAGTTGCATCTAGATATTCTTGTAATCGTAAAATTTAAAACAGAAGTGTTTTTAAAAATTCAGACTTTTAGCTTTTTTCAAAATGGAGTAAACAATCATATTTTAAGACTACATATGTTTGCATCTGCATTAGTTTTGACGATGCAAACATTGATTGTTCCTTTTCATTGAGATCACAGTGTGCAAATGAATAAGGCTTGATATTATTAGTCCTGATGCGCACCTAAGATCTTACAAGCAATTTCTACTGATGCTTTATCAGGCATTGGAGTATCTTTGAGCTTGTAATCAATACCTAATGCCTCATATTTATGAACGCCTAATGAGTGATAAGGCAGTACTTCAACTTTTTTGACATTTGATAATGAGTCAATGATCTTTCTTACATTCTGCAACTGCTCATTGTTATCGGTTATGCCTGGCACTAAAACATGTCTTATCCATACAGGGATATGCAGTTCATCTAAATGATGAGCACAAGCAAGGATATTCTCATTACCAATACCTGTTAGTTTTTTGTGCTCGGCACTGTCAGAGTGTTTAATATCTAGTAACACTAGATCTGTGTACTTCATAAGTTCATCGAACTTTTGCTTATACTCATCAGTATCTCTATAAGGACCTGCTGAAGTATCAAGACAGGTATTTATCCCAAGTTCCTTGAACTTTTTAAATAATTCAGTTACAAATTCTATTTGAACTAAAGCTTCGCCACCACTTACGGTGACACCGCCATCTTTTCCCCAATAGTTTTTATAACGCATTGCCTTATTAACTACAGTATCAACATCATATGTCTCCCCTGTTTTCATTTTCCATGTATCTGGATTATGGCAATAAAGACAGCGCATTGGGCAACCTTGCATAAAGACCACGAAACGAACACCAGGTCCGTCTACAGATCCGAAAGTTTCAAAAGAGTGGATATAACCTTGAGTCATTACATGTGTCCTTTAAATTCTAGGTTCTGATCAATACTTGATGATCTGAATCGTTATAAATAATTCCGTCTTACTCAGACAAAGGGCGCCAAAAGGCGCCCTCTTTTACAGATTATAGTGTAATTTTTCTAAATTACATTGTCTTATGACAAGTTCTAGAAATTACGTCTAACTGCTGCTCACGAGTTAAATCGATGAACTTAACAGCGTAACCTGATACACGGATTGTGAAGTTTGCATACTCAGGCTTCTCTGGGTGCTCCATAGCATCGATTAACTTCTCAGTACCGAATACATTAACATTCAAGTGGTGAGCACCCTGGTTGAAGTAACCGTCCATTACCTGAACTAAGTTCTTAACACGCTCTTCCTCTGAGTGACCTAATGCATCTGGGCTGATAGTCTGGGTGTTTGAAATACCGTCTAAAGCATACTCGTAAGGTAGTTTTGCAACTGAGTTTAGAGATGCTAATAAGCCTGACTTCTCTGCACCGTATGATGGGTTTGCACCTGGTGATAATGGCTCGCCTGCCTTTCTGCCATCAGGTAATGAACCTGTAGCCTTACCGTATACAACGTTAGAAGTAATGGTAAGAATTGAGGTTGTAGCCTCTGAGTTACGATAGGTATGACGCTTCTTTAACTTTGTTAAGAAGGTTCTTAATAACCATACTGCAATCTTATCAGCACGATCATCATCATTACCGTAACGAGGGAAGTCACCTTCAACCTCGAAGTCAACAGCAATGCCGTTCTCGTTGCGGATTGGCTTAACCTTTGCGTACTTAACTGCTGATAATGAGTCAACTACGTGTGAGAAGCCTGCAATACCAGTTGCGAAGGTACGACGTACATCAGTATCGATTAAAGCCATTTCAGCAGCTTCGTAGTAGTATCTGTCGTGCATGTACTGAATTAAGTTCAATACGTTAACATACAGATCAGCTAACCACTCTAGAACGATGTCGTAGTTTGCCATTAACTCATCGTAGTTTAAGTACTCTGAGGTGATCTTAGGTAATCTTGGGCCAACCTGCATACCGGTCTTGCAATCGATACCGCCGTTCATTGCGTATAGAAGAGCCTTAGCTAAGTTTGCACGAGCACCGAAGAACTGCATTTCCTTACCAGTCTGTGTTGCAGATACGCAGCAGCAGATTGAGTAATCGTCGCCCCATACTGGACGCATTACATCATCGTTCTCGTACTGGATTGATGAGGTATCAACAGAAATCTTAGCAGCATACTTTCTGAAGTTTAATGGTAACTTCTCGGTGTATAGAACTGTCAAGTTTGGCTCTGGTGATGGACCCATGTTCTCTAAGGTGTGTAAGAAACGGTAATCGTTCTTAGTTACCATATGACGGCCATCCATGCCGAAACCTGCAACTTCTAGAGTTGCCCAAACAGGATCACCTGAGAATAACTGGTTGTATGAAGGAATACGTGCGAACTTAACCATACGTAACTTCATAACTAAGTGGTCGATTAACTCCTGTGCCTCTTCCTCAGTTAAGGTGCCTTCTTTTAAGTCACGCTCAATATAAATATCAAGGAAGGTTGATACACGACCTACTGACATAGCAGCGCCGTTCTGAGTCTTGATAGCAGCTAAGTAACCGAAGTATAACCACTGAACAGCTTCACGAGCATTGTTAGCTGGCTGTGAAATATCAAAACCATAGCTCTCTGCCATAACTTTCATAGCATTTAAAGCTTTGATCTGATCTGCTAACTCTTCACGCTGACGGATGATGTCATCAGTCATAGTACCGCAACCGCAGTTTGCAAAGTCAGCTTTCTTCTGAGCTACTAGGAAATCAATACCGTATAGAGCTACACGACGGTAGTCACCAACGATACGGCCACGACCATAGGTATCTGGAAGACCAGTAATGATCTTGTTCTTACGAGCAAGTCTCATCTCAGGAGTATATGCGTCATATACTGCCTGGTTGTGAGTCTTGTGATACTCGTTGAAAATCTTGTGGAATTTAGGGTTAGGGGTATAACCATAGGTGGTGCAAGCCTCTTCAGCCATCTTGATACCGCCATATGGCATGAAAGCACGCTTTAAAGGCTTATCAGTCTGTAAACCTACAACCTTCTCAAGATCCTTGCTGTCAGCGCTGATGTAACCAGGACCGTAAGCAGTAATACCTGAAACTACTTCAGTTTCCATATCAAGAACACCGCCCTTTGCGCGTTCTTCATGCTGTAACTGCTGTAACTCGCCCCATAGCTTATCGGTAGCTTTTGTAGGACCTGCTAAGAATGACTCATCGCCATCATAAGGTGTGTAATTGTGCTGAATGAAGTCTCTAACGTTAACGTCATCGACCCAATGAGAGCCGGTAAAACCGCGCCACTGTTCTTTCATGATTACTCCTAATTAAGTTCAAACAGATTTTTTTATCTGTCGTAAACGTTTCTGTTCTTTTTTAACTGAAACATAATCGCTTTTTCAAGCATGATGATTATATAGATAAGATCCCTTTTTTCCTAGTGAACGGATGTAATGTTTTTGCAAAAAAATACCGATTTAATTCAGAAATGGCTTTATTACAAGGAGTTAGAATGGATTTAAATAATTATGATTATTAAACTTAGTTAATTAACCTAGTAAACTCTTGAAGCAATCCTAGTTATAAAGATTTTTTTACAAAGGTTAATTAACCTCAAATTTTTGCGAATTTTAAATTACAAAATTCATGTTTAAATCTAAATTCAAAATTCACGTGGCTATTTTTGTGATCTATCCTAACGTTATTTAAAATTGTACCCTCACGTTGTTTTTTAAATCACATTGTTTGTTAAATGAGCTTTATTACTCCTTTAATAAACTCTATGGGTTCACAGATCAAATCTAGATAAAAGGATTCCCCTTTTCATCGGTCAATCTTTCTCTTAACAGACCTTTTTTGTACATTTCTAAAAGATCTTCAAGATCCGAAATGAGCTCTTTTATTCCTTGTCCAAGATCAGTATCTATTACCATCTTTCTTTGTTTGAAATCTTCAACTGCAATCACTTGCAAATCTGCAATATCACTGTTGTTAGCAATAGCATCTTTGATGGTTGTAAAAGGAGTATGAGCCTTTAGATGCAAATAATGAGAGCTGTAGATTAGAGTGTAGCCTGCTATTCCTGTTTTAGCCTGATAAGCTTTGCAAAAGCCTCCGTCAATAACTAAAAGCTTGCCACCTGCTCTTACAGGAGTTTCTCCATCCTTTGCCATGATAGGAGTATGACCATTAATGATATGACCATTATTTGGATCTAAAGAGAACTCTCTTAAGATCTGATTGCAGGTTTTCTCTTCGTAATAGTAGGTGTAATAAGGATTTCTAGGTTCATGCCAGGTAGACTCATCTAGGACAAACAATCTTTCAAAGAGCTTCATTCTTCTGCCAGATAAAGGTGACAATGGTCCTGTCCACATGTACCATAAAAAGTCTAGATGGTCTTGATCTCGTAAGGTATAAGCCTCACGAATTTTCTTTTGGCAAAAATCAAGGTAATCACGTCCTGACAGTTCATTTCCGTCACATTTTATCTTTTTAAAAGAGCCATCCTCATCTAATGGAATACAGCCATGGTAAAGTAAATTACCATTAAAGCATTGGTACATAGTACCCTTAGAATAAAGGAACTTTACGTGGTTATTAAGTCTTACCGATCCTGTAAATGAAGCTACAAGATCATCTACCACTTCTTTTTCAGCTGTAGTTAATGCATAAGGATCAGCTTTATCGACAGTCGGAAGATCTGTTGTCTTTAATTTATAACTCTTACCATCAGTTAGAGTTACTGTTCCCTTCTCAAGGTCAAGTCCATCTAAAACCAATCTGTCATCTAACTCATACTCTGGATGTCTTTTTACAAGTTGACCTATGAGCTTTACAGCAAGAACAGCAACAGCCTTGTGAGATGCAGGAAAGTCCTTTTCATTTTTATAAGTTGAGTTTGCAAACATGGCCAGTTTTCTTAAAGAAATACCATAGCCATTTTCAAGCATTTTAAAGTTCTTATAGCGGATATTATTGCAAAGAACATTTACAGCGCACAAAGCAGAACCACAACAGGCTCCAATCCACAGTACATCATGATTACCCCATTGCAGATCAAGATCATGGTATTTCATTAAAAGATCCATGCACTTATCAGGATGAGGACCTCTGTCAAAGATATCACCTAAGACATGCAGTCTGTCGACAGCCAGTCTTTTGATAAGTTTGCACAGTTCTAAAATGAAGTACTTAGCTGAGCCTGTTTTGATAATCGCCTCTAAAATAGAACGGTGATAAGCCATTCTTGAGTTTTGATCATCAGATTTAGCATGCATTAACTCATCTATGATGTATGAAAAGTCACCATCAATTGCTTTTCTAACCTTAGATCGTGAGTATTTTGAAGAGAGGTAATTAGATAGTGCAATTAAATCGAGTATGGTCTTGGTATAAAAAGAGTTTAAATCAGTACTACCGTCCTTTTCTTTATTTAAAAGACACTCATTTGGATAGTAAATGAGAGTACATAACTCATCTATTTGCTCTTTTGAGTAATCAGTAAAGACTAATCTTACCTTTTCTTTGATAACGCCTGAGGCATTATTTAAGATATGTTTAAAAGCTTCATATTCACCATGAATATCAGAAATAAAATGCTCTGTGCCTTTTGGCATAGATAAAACAGCATTGAGGTTAATCAGCTTGGTATAAACTGCATAACGGTTGTCGTACTCTCTTGAGAGCAACTCAAGATATCTCTGTCTTTGTAACATTTTATTTTCCTAGCTTTTACTTTTATTAGCTTATCTGTTTTATAAGATACTGTCTCTTATTATGTAAGGTATCACGATACACAATTTGCGCAAAATCAGCACTAATAAAAGCCCAGTGCACCAAAAGAGCCAATATTTCTACTGTTCATTTATTTACTGTTAATTTACTTACTGTTCACTTACCTACTGCTCACTTATCTTCTTTTCATTTGTTCACTTATCTTCTGTTCATTGTAGTTTGCCGCAATAGAGTAAATCTTTTCACAATCACTCTTATATAAAACAACAAACTTGCCTTCACTCTTGTTTTGCTCATCTACACCGAGCATACTCAAAAGCAAAGGTATATCTTCAGTTTTAGCGCCTATTTCTTTAAATGACAAAGGCATTCCTATTGATTTAAAGAAACGTCTTAATGCCTCAATACCAGCGCTTGCTGTAACTGAAGGATCATCAAAGTCAAATGCAACATTAAAGACATTTGAAGCAAAGCGGGCAAATCTCATGATGTCATGTTTTAAGACATATTCCATCCAGGCAGGAAACATAACCGCAAGACCAGCTCCATGAGCTACATCATATAAAGCTGATAGCTGATGTTCTAAGTGATGAGTTGCCCAATCCTGTTCTCTATCAACACCGCAGATATTGTTATGAGCTAATGAGCCTGCCCACATTAAGTTTGCTCTAGCATTGTAGTTACGAGGATCTTCCATTACAGTCTGAGCATTCTTAATGATAGCTCTCAATAAACCTTCACAAATGTTATCGGTAACATCAACACACTCTGAATTTGTAAAGTATCTTTCCATGATATGAGCCATCATATCTGTGATACCACAAGCTGTCTGATATTTACTTACAGTATAGGTAAGTTCAGGATCTAATATGGCAAACAAAGGTCTATTCAATTCACTTGAGCAACCACATTTAATGATATGACCACCAATGGTTTTCTGAATTACTGATGAAGTTGAACTTTCAGATCCTGCTGCAGGAATGGTAAGTACAGCACCTACTTTTAAAGAGGACACAGGCTTTCTCTTTTTAAGATAAAAATCAAAGAAATCACCTTGTTCGCTGTCAGCTACTCCTAATGAAATAGCTTTAGCTGTATCAATTACAGAACCTCCACCTACAGGTAAGATGAAATCTACTTTTTCTTTTCTTGCTATTTCAATACCTTCATATACTAGATCTGCTCTAGGATTTGGCTTTACTCCACCTAGCAAGGTGTAGCCAATAGAAAAAGATGCCAATTGCTCTTTAATCGATGAGATAAGACCAGAGCGAACCGCTGATCCTCCACCATAGACAATTAGAACTTTTTTATATCCAAGATCTGAAATAGTCTGACCTACTTTAGAACTAACACCTTGACCGAAGATGTATCTTGTAGGTAAACAGTATTGAAAGTTTTCCATAAAATTATCCTTACCTATGTATGCTTATCTGATTAGCTTTGGTTACTTTAAAAGGCTTTATGGAAATTATACAGAATATGAAATATCTAGTTTTGACAAAGCTGTAAGATTTGGATGAAGGTCAACTAATTCATCAGCTCGTATCTTATAGTGTTTAAATAAGTTTCAGTTAAGATGCAGCAGGAGTTACCGTTGAAAAATTTGATTTAGAGGGATAAAAGAGAGGCTGCATTGCACAGCCTAATAAGGCACCTCTGAAAGTTCTTGAATACGAACTGAAGTGATCTTGAAGATCAAAGCCTAAATCTCAGATTTTGATAAGTAAATGAATAACTATCTAAACGATGTTCTAGAGGTAATGAATTCTTTAAGCGTAAACGATACCCTCTAATGGAGCTTTGTAAGACTGTAATAACTCAATCTCATTACGTGTTGCATCGATTCTTGAGACATCGAGTTTCTCAACAACAATTACTACATCGCTGTCAGTGATTTCTTTTAACTCACAGTCTTTTACAAGATCATAGGAAACACCTAGTTTTGTCAGGGTACTACTAATTACTTTGGTTGCATTTGAAATGTCTTTTTCATCCAAGGTTGAAACTAATACTACCTTCTTTTTGCCTTTAGAGATAAGCTCAATTGCGTTTTCTAAAAGTACCTTTGAATTTACAACCTCTTTAGAAAATGAGCTTTCATGCAACATTGCAACATTCTTTAAGTTATAAACACTCTTTAAATACTCAGCTGAGGTTAACTTACCTGAGAACAGGTACTTCATACCAAAGTAAGCACCGCCGATAAAGATACCGCCAAATAAACCTGCGACAGTAAAGATCACAAGTTTCATGAACTTGTAACTCTCTAATGTCTTCATCTTGACATCGATATCCTCAGGAGGCAGAGGTTGCACCTGGTTTAAGATCTGGTTTTTCTTATTCTCAATCTCATTGTTGATCTTGATGACAGCATTATCTGTATCACGTTTTAAGTTAATTAAACCTGCGTTGTAGATCTTCTCAGTTGAAATGGGCTGGATCTTGATAATGTAGTCTTGACCATAGAACTCTGTAAATTCCTTATCAAACTGCGCTTTTACTTTCTCAAGTTTTGCAATTGTCTCCTTAGAATCACCTTTTAGACTTACTACAAATGAGTAGCTGTCAATAGGTGAGAAACCAAATAGCTCCCTAACAGGCTTTTGTGTAAGATTCATGGTAATACCTAGCGATTTTGCAAAGGCTTGAACATACTTTTGAGTATGCAACAGCCGATTTGCAAAACGAACTACAGTTGACTCGTTTTCAAAAGTCTCATCTTCACCGCCATCCTTTGACTTTAAAACCTTCTTGACTGCCGCAATATTAGGCTGAGCAGCCTTTGAGTTCTTTTCACGAACTGTATAGTAGAACTCACTTTCCCAATACTTGTCAGGATCAAGGTTATAAAGTTTTGAATTCTTGATGTACTCTTCTTGTGTATCAAGCTCACGTTTGAAGGTATCAAAATCCTGCTCTAGAAGCTTTTTATGAACTTCAACATTTCTCTTTTTACTCTCATACTCAGAGTAACGAGCTTCATAGTCCTCTTTATAAAGGTTGTAGGTTACCTTCTCTTTTTTCTTTACTACCTTGCCATCAGGTTCTTTTTCAATCTTTTCAATAGTAAAAAGATTGTTAACCTCAGCAAGTGGTGTTGATGAGAACTCAAAACGACAGTATTTATAGGTAAAACCTAGTACTGCAAAGACAATTCCTAAGATGATTAGCGTTTTGAATTTTGACATTATGAAGCGAAACAATCTTACGAGATCAATTTCGATTTCATCGTTCTGTGCGTTCATTGCTATTCCTAAATCAAAGTAAATTTTAAGCTGCACAATAATAATTAAGACCGGCTAAAAGACTAATTTGGCAGTCTTAATCAGACTCTTTGTATAAACGTCTGAGCTTTATCAAAAACTCTTTTGAAAATACTTTCATAAAGGTTGCGCATTAAGTGACAGCATATTTTTTATGCACTTTATCACAAGTCAACAAAAAAAAAAAGACGCTTTTATTTTTCATATTTGACAGTAGGTCGATTTTCCAAAACAAAAGAAAACATGACAAAATGGCGAATTCTTGAGTTTAAAGTTTGACACTGGTCTCTAGGCATGTTTTACTAGGATTTAGGCCCGTTAATTCGGCATATAAACTTAAATTGAGGTTAAATGATAATGAAGCTATTGTCTTTGTGCCTTTTAAGTACTGTTTGTTCAGGTACTGTAAATAGCGCGATGGCTGAAAACAGCGATAAAGTAAATATTTGGAACTGGAGCTACAACATTGGAGAACACACTGTAGCTGACTTTGAAAAAGATACTGGTCTTAAAACCAGCTATGTAGAGTACGACTCAAATGAATTACAGGAAGCAAGATTATTAGCAGGTAATACCGGCTTTGATGCTGCTGTTGTCGTAAGCTACTATGTACCAAGAATGGCAAAATCAGGTGCATTACAAAAAATCGACCATTCAAAAATTCCTAACTGGGTCAAGTTAAACCATGCAAGATTAGAAAAGATGGCAACTTTAGATCCAAACAATGACTACGCCTACCCTTATATTGAGATCTCCATCGGCATTGGCTATAACAAGCAAAAGATAGAAGAGATCTTTGGCAAAGATTACAAAATTGATTCATGGGATTTTCTGTTCAAAAAAGAGAATTCAGATAAACTCAAAAAATGCGGTATTGCTGTAATTGATTCCCCTATTGAGGTTATCTCAGCTGTTCAGCATTACTTAGGTAAAGATCCTTTATCGCAGAAAGCTGAAGATTACGAAGAAGCTAAAAAGATCTTAACTAACCTAGCTGCTAACACCGCTTATTTCCAGTCTAACCGCTATGTAACCGATCTTGCATCAGGTGAGATTTGTGCTGCTATTGGTTACTCAGGAGACATTATTCAGGGCAGACATTTAGCTGCTCACGGCAAACATAAATACGATATTGAATATGTAATTCCAAAAGAAGGTTCTATCTTTTGGTATGACAGTTGGACTGTACCTCGTGGCGCTAAGAACTATGACAACGCTATGAAATGGTTTGACTGGCTTTTAACACCTGAGAACGCAAGAAAGCTCTCTGATGAGTTAGGTTATGTTCTACCAGTTGATGAAGCTATGGAAAACTTGTCTGATGAGCTCAAGTCAAATGACAGTATCATGCTCTCTGAGGAGAAATTAAAGACCATGTACTTTATGCAACCAACTCCTGCTAAAACCACTAAGATCACAAACAGAGTATGGAATGCCATGAAGACAGATTCAGCCAAAATAAAATCCTCAGATGAAACTGAGGATAATGCTAACGGTTGGGACTAATTGCCTCGATTGTGATTTTTTCTGAGATTTCCTCTGCTAACTGATTTTGGCAGAGGGAATCGAGTAGAGCTGACCTTAAAGGCCAGCTTCTTTTTTACAAGATCATGCTTTGATGAATAATCATCCACCATCAGATCTGAGGCCTTTTTTCCGTGGATCTTATTTATAGCATCAAATCTTTGAGATAGTCTTTCACTTTCATGGATAACTAAAAGCTCTTTTACCATCTTGTCATCACTGTGAGCTAATACTGCTTTTCTTACAGCTTTGATTAAGGCTTCTTCACTGTGCATACAGGCTCTCCATAATGTTGATAGATGATAAGATCAGAGTGCTTTGCAGTCTTATTAAAATCACATGTTCTGACAATTGAATTTACATGATAGAAACGGCTTAAAATCTCGTTTGCAAAGAAAGTAGGCTTAGTTCTAACATCTGCTACAAAGATATATCGTGAAGTCTCAACTGTTAAAGGGTGTACTACAAGATCTTTTACCCCTGCATCTAATTGCTGTTGAATTTCAAAATCTCGCTCTACCATATCCTGTTTAACCTTTAAAAGTCCACCTAAGGCATTCTCACCCGTAACAAAGATATAAACAAAGCATAGTGTGTATAAAGATACAGTTAAGGTTCTTGGCATTACCTTTATATCTTCTTTCTTTAAAATAAAGTAAACACCTAATACACAAGCAATCAAAGCACAGGTAAATGGAGTTGCAGTTCTTGCAGGGAAATTAGGTGAAAAAATCATAATTGCTAATGATGCAAAGCCAAAGATAAAGAGGTAGAGCACTCCTATAAAATCATTTTTATAGTCTGCAAATTTATCTTTTGAAAAGAACTTCTTTTTATAAGCAATAAAGAGTAAATAAACAAGTGACAGGATTAAAGGCAATTCCTCTAACAGAGTTAAGAAGAAAATATCTAAGGTAACTGCAATATGTGAGAAGTAATCAAAGCTACCTGTAGTCTCCATCATCTGTAAACGTGCATTGTTGCCAGGAGACAACACTAAGATTAAGAATCCCAAACAGGTACCAACAAAACCTGCGATATGCCAGAAAGATAATTTTTTTACTTTATAAAAGTAAAGACATAACAGGAAGTTAGCAACACAGATAGCAAAGCCTGTGTTTTCATTGCACCAACCTGCGATGATGCCTAATAGGAACATCATAATTGCAAATGGCAATGACTTTTTACAATTATCTGCACTTATTGAAAATCTAAATGGAAGTAAAAAAGCTAAGATAAAGGTAGTGGTATACAGATAGTTACATGAGGTAACTAACATAAAGATAACTTCACCATAAGCTCTCAGACACATCCATAAAGCTACAGTTATAAACAGTACAGGCAGAATTAAAAGCTTGAATGGATTTACTCTTTTGCCTTTAGCTTGAACATAGATTAAGTAGATCAAAACTAAATAACAAAGACCAGCACCTACTGCTGACACATATTTACCGCCCCATAGTAACAGCTGAGCTAATACATGTGGAGGGGTTCTACCTCCCCAGGTAAAGTAGTGGCGATATTGAGATACTACAATATCGCTAAATGATGATACGAGATCTTGAGTGCCTTCAATCATCATGTAACGGTAATCATTAGAAAAATATGGGATTATGTAAGCACAGGCTGTGATAAACACAAACCAAGCTAATAGATAAATAGGACTTTTTAGGTATTTCATTTTCAGTCTAATATTGTGCCAATTTGCAGGATTTAATCTATCTAGCATAAGCAACATCAGTCGTTCTTCTTAAAGAAAGACAGCGTGTTTTTACTACGATAGATTTTAGCTAACACACAAATGATGTAAAATTGTGAGTAGTATAACGCAACTTGTTATTTATTATCACCTTGTATTATCAAGATGAATCATCTTGTCATTCTTTCTTTTAGTATCGTGTGACATTTGATAGATCATGTAATTAAATATATTGCTTGAAAATAGATATTGAAGACTGTTCAGGCAATAAAACCATAAAAGCAAACAACAATGCAGTTAAAAGATCTTATAAAGGGTGGCATCAATGCAACCTTTTCTAATACCGTAAAATCAATTGGTAATTTAAATTCTACAGGTTTGACAGGAGCCATAGCTGCTATTTACGAGCAGGCTACACACGATAGTAGTTCTTGTCCTATATTAGTAATTTGTGCCGATAGCTTTGATGCTCAAAGCTTAAGAACCAATTTAAAGGCTCTTCTGCCTAAAACTGACATTGAATATTTCTCAGATTGGGAAACCTTACCGTATGATACTTTATCCCCTCATCAGGATATTGTATCTTCACGAATAAAGCTTCTAGCTGCAATGCCTGAGATGGCAGATGGTATTGTCATTACTACTGTACAAGCTATAATGCCACGCATTGCCCCTGTATCTTTTATAAAAAAGCAAAGCTTTTCTATAAAAGTTGGTGATAAACGCGATATCACAATGATGAAAAAAGATCTTACAACTCATGGTTATCTCCTTGTAGAGCAAGTACTATCACCTGGTGAATTTGCTGTACGTGGTTCTATTGTCGATATCTATCCTATGGGTTCTAAGACACCATACAGAATAGATTTCTTTGATGATGAGGTTGATACTCTAAGAATTTTTGATGTTGACTCCCAAAGATCATTAGAAAAGATTGATTCAGTCTCAATGTTACCAGCTCATGAATTTCCTTTAGATGAGTCTGGTATCAGCCTTTTTAGAAGTAATTATAGAGATGCCTTTGTAGGTGCAAACCTTACCAATCATCCTATCTATCAGGCAATTTCTAAAGGTGCAATTCCAGCTGGTATTGAATACTATCTACCACTGTTCTTTAGTGAAGTTGAACCTGTATTTAACTACTTAAATGAAAAGTTCAAAATCATAACTGTCGATGATGTAACTAAAGCTTGCGACGATTTTGATGTATATGTACACAAAAGAGCTTTAGAGTACGCAGGTAACTCAGATCACCCTACCCTTCCTGCTCAAAGAGTATTTTTAACTCCTAAAGAATTTACTGATAACTTAAAAAAGTTTGAAAGAATTTCTCTTTACAAAAATGCATTCGATGAGGATTCAGTCTCAAAACGTGGCTTTTACAATACTGATTTTCAAAAGGTACCAGAGATTGCTTTTAATCATCAGGAAAAAGAGTCAACAAGAGCTTTTGTTGCCTTTACAGATGACAGGATCTCTCACGGTTACAGAATTTTAATCTGTGCTCTCTCTGAAGGTAGACGTCAATCCTTAAGAGAGATCATGCCTCAAGTTTTAGTTGATAAATTTGGCATGAAAGCCGCCTCTTCTTTTGAGGACTTTTTAAACGAAAAAGCCCCTCTGATGATGACTATTGCTCCTTTTGATGAAGGTATTATTCTTCCTTCATCAAAACTGTGTGTCTTAACAGAAAGTGAGCTTTTAGGCTTTAAAGTTGTAAAACAAAGAAGAGCTTCTTATAAATCACAGCTCTCTCAGGATACTATCATTCGCAACCTCTCATCGTTGAAAGAAGGACAAGTCGTAGTTCACATCGACCATGGTATCGGTCGATATCGTGGTCTTAAGATCTTGGATATTGGTGGCATCAAAGGAGAATTCTTAACCATCGAGTACCAAAATGGAGATATGCTCAATATCCCTATTACCTCTTTATCAAAGGTTGCAAGATACTCTGGCTCTGAAAATCCGCCATTATCTCGTTTAGGAAACGACACTTGGTCTAAAAAGAAAGCTAAAGCTGTACAAAAGGTAACTGATGTTGCTGCTCAACTTTTAGATCTTTATGCACGCCGTGAAGCTGTCGCTGGTACTGCATTTAAAGTTGATGAAAAAGCTTTGGATGAATTTGCTTCAGGATTTGGTTATCAGGAAACTCCTGATCAGATGGCAGCTATTAACAATACTATTAACGATCTGTCAAAAGAACAGCCTATGGACAGATTAGTTTGCGGTGATGTGGGCTTTGGTAAAACAGAAGTTGCCCTGCGTGCAGCTTTTGTGGTGGCATCAGCTGGCTCTCAGGTTGCAGTCCTAGTACCTACAACAATTCTAGCAGAGCAACACTATCAGAACTTTAAAGACAGATTTGCAGGTACTGCAATCAATGTTGAACTTCTATCTCGTTTTAAAACAGTTAAACAACAAAACGAAGTTATTAAAGAGATTGAAAAAGGTAGTGTTGATATCATCATCGGTACTCATAAACTCCTATCAAAAGACATTAAGTTTAAAAAGCTAGGTCTTATCATTGTTGATGAGGAACACCGCTTTGGAGTTAAGCAAAAAGAGCGCTTAAAGGAAATTAGAGCTCAGGTTGATTTGCTGACTCTTACAGCAACTCCTATTCCTCGTACTTTGAACATGGCTATGGAAGGCATGCGAGAGCTCTCTATCATTGCAACTCCACCTGAGCACAGACTTGCAGTTAAAACCTTTGTAACAGAAAAATCTGATGCCTTAACCCGTGAAGCTATCATGCGTGAATTACGCCGTGGTGGTCAGGTTTATTACCTGCACAACGATGTTGCAACCATCAATCAAAGAGCCGAGCAACTAGCAAAACTAGTTCCCGAAGCTAAAATAGGCATCGGTCACGGACAACTTAACGAACGTGATCTTCAAAAGGTAATGAGAGACTTCTATCACCAGAGATTTAACCTGTTAGTTTGCTCTACTATTGTTGAAAATGGTCTTGATGTGCCTACAGCTAATACCATCATCATCGATAGAGCTGATCTTTTAGGTTTAGCCCAGTTACACCAAATTAGAGGTCGTGTAGGACGTTCTCACCACCAAGCTTATGCATACCTCTTTACACCTCCTAAGCAGCTATTATCAAAGGATGCTAAATTAAGACTTGATGCCATCTCTTCATTAGAAGAGTTAGGTGCTGGCTTCGTTCTTGCAACTCATGATATGGAAATTAGAGGTGCGGGTGAGCTTTTAGGTGAAGAGCAGTCAGGTCAGATTGAATCTGTAGGTTTCTCCCTCTACTCAGAGATGTTAGAAGCTGCTGTTAAAGCTCTAAAAGAAGGTCATGAACCATCTCTTGCTGAAATTACCTTAAATGAGTGTGAAATCGATCTCCACTTACCTTGTCTGTTACCTACTGACTATATTGCAGATGTAAATACCAGATTGTCCTTATACAAACGTATTTCATCATGTAAGACACCTGAAGAGTTTGAAGATCTTAAAGTAGAACTTATTGATAGATTTGGTTTCTTGCCAGATGCTACAAAGAACCTCTTTGAGATTTCATCTTTAAAAGTTTTAGCAACTGATTTGGGAATTAAGAGAATTAACGGTGATGCTAAAGGTGGAATCATTGAGTTAAATCAAAAACATAAGATCTCAAATGAGTACCTAATAAGGCTCATGACTACCTGTAAACATAATGAATACAGAATCACAGGACCTAGTTCATTAAGGTACAACGTGCCTGAAAGTGAGTCTAGATCAAGACTTGAGATCTTAAAGCAGTTGCTTCAGGCTTTTGCTGCTAATAGCTCACTTGCTAAATAAAGTAAGTTGAATATAAATTAGAAATCACATTGTAAGAGAGATAACAATGAAACTTCTGCAAATTTCTGTCAACAATAATGATCTATTTTGCAACGGATTTACCTTCAACTTAAATACAAGAGATCTTGTTCGAAGAGATAAATCAGCTCCAGATACATATACCCAAGCCTTAAAGATTAAGTCTAATCTTTACACTCAAAACGTAATTGCGATCACAGGTTCTACCGCTACAGGTAAAACTGTAATGCTACAGATTATCGGTTATGCTTTACACATAATTTCGACGTATGACAGGCTAAATGATCCTTTTGTAAAGAGTGTTATTAATAAACTCACTGGTAACATAAACGATATTAACATATCTCTGACTTTTTATAATACCTCCAGCGAAGGCACTCAAAACATCTACAGATTAGATTCAGCTATACATTATGACCAAGCTGAAGCTAATTACTACTATGTAGATGAAAATCTATACTCAATGCCTTTATCCAAGTTCAAACCTGAATTTGGATTTGAGCAAATCGTAACTTATTCAGAACAACACAGTTTAACAGTAGCTCGAGCTAATACAAAAGATGATCCTTTCTTGTTAGATGACATGTCTATAGCTGTATCTTTAAAAAGAATGTCATGCAATTATTTTTCAAATCTTTGTGAAATCAACGTAATAACACCTGATCTTGCTGATTTCAATAAAAAAGAAATTATTCAATGTTTCGATCCAAGCATCGATTCTCTAATTATAAAAAAACAAGATACAGATTATATTGCAAGAGCCGTATTCAAAAGAGGAAATTCTGCTGTAAAAGAAGCAATTCAATCTTTGAAATATCTAATTTCCTCAGGAACAATCAAAGGCATTTCCTTATTGTCTCTTGCTGTAACAGCCTTAGAAAAAGGAGGTTATCTACTTGTTGATGATATTGAGGACCATCTTGATAAGCAGTTTATTAGTTTTATCCTAGATCTATTCACAAATAGCTGTACCAATCCTCATGGAGCAAGCTTAATATTTACAACCCATTACTTGGAGCTACTAGATAAATTCAAGAGGAAAGACAACATTTATCTGACTTCAAGCGATGAAAGCAACTCTTTACTGCTCACAAGATTTGATATTAACAGAGTGATTACTGCAAAAGATTTAAAGAAGAGCGAGCTTATTTCATCTAGAATGATGGAAAATTACGCACGTAAAAACACATCATTAATCAAAGCTAATAGTGCAATTGAGAAACATTTAAAGCAATAAATTGAAAAGAGACAGTATTGCTTAAAGAAAACAAAACGCCTTCTATATTTCAAGAAAGCGTCACTCTACAAATATCCCCTAATTCTAAGTTTAGAGGATATTCAATTTAGTTTAAGTACTTTTATTAGATGTACTTGAACTTAATCTCAGCAATCTTCTTTGACCACTGCTCAGGTCCAATCTTATGGATTGAGTTACCTTCACTGTCAACAGCAACGGTTACAGGCATATCAACAACCTTGTACTCACGGATAGCTTCCATGCCAAGATCTTCGAATGCTAGAACCTTAGCTGACTTAATTGCCTTAGATACCAAGTAAGCTGCACCACCGGTTGCCATTAAGTAAGCAGCCTTGTGCTTCTTAATTGAAGCAATAGCCTCAGGACCACGCTCTGACTTACCAATCATACCGTATAGACCTGTCTGTGAAAGCATGGTTTCAACGAACTTATCCATACGAGTTGAAGTGGTAGGACCTGCTGGGCCAACAACTTCGTTACCTACTGCAGGTACTGGACCCACGTAGTAAATGAACTTCTTATGGAAATCTACACCATCTGGTAATGGTTTGCCCTGAGCGATTAAATCACATACTCTCTTATGAGCAGCATCACGGCCAGTTAAGATAGTACCTGATAATAATAAGGTCTCACCCATCTTCCAAGAAGCAATTTCTTCTTTAGTGATAGTATCAAGATTTACTCTCTTAACATTAGCGCTTGCACCACCGATTTCGATATCTGGGTAATCATCTAATGATGGAGGTGTGAAGGTTGCAGGACCTGTACCATCTAACTCAAAGTCAATATGACGAGTTGCAGCACAGTTAGGAATAATAGTGGTTGCCTTTGATACAGCATGGCATGGGTAGGTCTTTACCTTAACGTCTAAAACAGTAGTAATACCACCTAAGCCCTGAGCACCGATACCGAGCTTGTTGATCTTGTCATAAAGCTCAAGTCTTAACTCTTCTTCAGCGTTCTTAGGACCACGAGCAATTAACTCTTGGATATCAATAGGATCGTTTAATGCTTCTTTAGCTAAAATTGCTGATTTTTCAGGAGTACCACCAACACCAATACCGATGATTCCTGGAGGGCACCAACCAGCACCCATTAGAGGGATCTGACTTAAAACGTAATCTACTACGCTGTCTGATGGATTTAACATTCTCATGTGGGTCTTGTTCTCAGATCCACCACCCTTTGAAGCAATAGCAACTTCAACCTTGTTGCCATGAACCATCTCAATGTGAACTACTGTAGGAGTGTTATCTTTAGTGTTGATTCTCTTTCCTAAAGGGTCCATCAAGATAGACTTACGTAGAGGGTTAGTTGGGAAAGCATAAGCTCTTCTAGTACCCTCATCTACCATTTCCTGAATGGTCATGTCGCCTTCAAAGCGAACATCCATACCGATCTTAACGAAACAGGTAACTGCACCTGTATCCTGGCACAATGGACGGTGTCCGATTGCACACATTTTTGAGTTTACTAAGATCTGTGCGATTGCGTTCTTTGCTGATGGATTCTGCTCAATTTCATAGGCATGCTTCATAGCCTTTAAGAAATCTTTTGGATGATAATAAGAAATGAACTGAATCGCATCACAGACAGACTCAATGAAGTCAGCTGTCTTAATCAATGTTGTCATAGATGGTACTTTCCTTGTTCAGTGAACCGTTGTAGTCAGTTTTATTGTGGCTACAGCTGTCTGCAACTGCCGATTTTAATTTCTGCTAAAAGCAGAGGCGGTTCGTTACCGCTAAAAACACTGTTGTATTGTTTACAACATTAAGGATTATAGCATAAATAGCATTTATTAAAGTGATAGCGCAAACGATTTACAAAGGTTCAACATACATAATTCAACCTACCAAAATCAACTTTCTATTGGGCAAAGTAAAACTTGAAAATTCAGTTTAAAATCGAAATAAGTAATAGCGTTGGAGTAAAGTTTGATATAAATTTGAGTGAGTTTACGATTTTGCTCAAAAAATTGTCCATAAACTTAAGTAATTGTGCTGTATACCGTTATAATAACGAGAATGTTTCGGTTTTGAGAAGCGATTATGTTTATTACAATAGCAGTTATTTTTGTTCTTCTAGCAAGTTTCCTTTTAATCATTGTAAATATGTACAGTGATTACGTAGCTCGTCGTGAGCAGGATGCTAGATTGATCTCAACAAGAGCCAGAAACATCATCACAGAATGTGAAGAACTGCTTTTAAACCAGGCTCAAGTTGCTTTCTCAAAGACACTGGTTTTAGTACTTCACTATAGAATTATCAGAGCTTTAAGAAAAAGAGCCATCGATCCCAAAGCCCGAGATGAAGTAAAAGACAGAATTGCCAACGAAGAAAAAATCATTGCTGAGCTTAAAACAAATTATCAGGAAATGAGCACTTTTAAAGCTCCTGAAAACGATGCTATGGCTATTGCTCAGCTTCGTGTTATCAGAAGATTACGTAGCATTCTTAAATCAGAAATGACCTCTGGTATTCCTTTAAATCCTTCTCAATTAAATAAAGAAGATCGTCGTCTTTATATTTTGGTGCTAAAAGTTAACATCTCAAACTTAATTCAAAAAGTTTTTGAAATGAAAAGACTACGTCAAGTAGGTTCATGCAGACAACTTATTGATAAAGGTTTAAGTGTTATCAAAGCTTCTGGCGTAAAAGACGGTTGGCTTACTGAAAAAGAAGATCTTTTAACAAACCTTCTAAATGGCATCAACGCTGAAACCAAGATTAAAGATCCTGCCAAGAAAGAAAAAGCTGACGCAGATGGTCAGAGCTTAGCAGATAAGAGCGATCTTGATGAGATCTTTGGCGATAAGAAGAAGTGGTAATAATCGAAGCTATTCTTACTTAAATACGGTGAAAATTCATTCACCGTATATTTCTTCGCATAGAATTTTAAACTCTTTAAACTTTCTCTAAAGCAACGATCTCACATACTGGAGTATCACTCTTTTCTCTACTCTTAGAGTTATTCTCTAAGACTAAAGCTA
>OMZC01000029.1 GCA_900315395.1 uncultured Gammaproteobacteria bacterium | reverse complement strand
CTGTAGAGCAGATTAAAACACGAGACTATGGCAACATCATACCTAAAAAGAATGAACTGTTAAGAATAGCTGCAGTCTTTAATGCAGATCCTAAGGTAAGAGCTTTTACTCTATCACAACAGGTTTAATGTTCTTTTAGAAAATAATTTGTCATTCTTTAAATGAAGCCTCTGTAAGTTATCTATAGCAGAGGCTTCACAGCTTTTGTAATCTAAGATTACTTAGTCTTCTTCCAGATAAACCAGTTAAACAAACCAATCATCATGCCACCACCGATGATGTTACCAATGGTTACAGGAATTAAGTTTGAGAAGATAAAGTGCATTACATCAAGATCAGCATAGTGGTCGATGTTGATGTTATTCATGAACTCAGGAATAGAGAAGTAGTGTAAAACGATGCCCATTGGGATCATGAACATATTAGCAATACTGTGTTCAAAGCCTGATGCTACGAACATACCAATAGGGAAGAGCATTACCAAGAGTTTATCTGTTACAGTCTTACCGCCCCATGATAACCATACAGCAACACATACCATGATGTTGCAGACAATACCTAGGCATAAAGCTTCAATAAATCCACGAGCATAAGCTACAGCTCCATAACCATCAGATGGATATACATGCTCAACCTTGTGCAGTGCAGTATTTAAAATGGTAAGACCCCAGTTGCCATTAAAGTTCATATAGGTTCTGCCCAAAAAGATCAGAAGCACAATGATCATGGCACCTACAAAGTTGCCAAAGTAAACTGTAGCCCAGTTCTTTAATAGAGTAGCAGTGGTGATCTTACCTGATGCTCTAGCAATTAAAGTTAAAGTTGAAGAGGTGAATAACTCTCCACCTAAAAGCACTACTAAGAACAGACCTAGTGCGAAGAACAGTCCTCCTACAACTTTACCAGGACCATCGCCTAAAGCTGCAACAGCTGTTGTGTAGAAGCAGAAAGCTAAAGCAATAGAAGCACCTGCTAGAATTGCTAATAAAAAGGCTCTCATAAATTTCTTAGAAGCTTTGTCCATCACATGATGTTCAGCAGCTTCAACCATGGCTTGAGGAGATAAAGCCAATAAAGATGGTGTATCACTCATAATGTGTCTCGTGTTGTTTATAACTATAAAATTAAACTCATTAAGGTAAATTCAACTAGAAGTCCTTACACGGTAAATCCTACTAGATAAATCCCAAAATAAAATTCAATCTAAAACATTGAAGTTGTTGTCTGTAGTCAACTACAGTATTTAGTACCAAGCTTTTAGTATTGTAATAAAGCTTTGGTATCACTTTTTGCATGTGTTCAAGGTGTTGTATGGCAGAACTTTAAAGTGAAAAACATCAAGGCTCTTGCCTACAAAATGAGCTCATTTTACATGAAAAAGTCATCTTCATGAAAAATACTGTGGGAGTTTTTAGTCAAAGACGATTGAGCGCGTTAGCCTGAGCGTGGTTAATTCGAATCGGTCAAATATGAGTAAAGTAGATAGAAACAGGCTAAATAGGAGTGGATAATAGGAATAAGCTAAATAGGAATAGGTAAAATCGTGAGAGCTCAAAGCAATAGACTTTTAAGAGTGCTCAATCTTTGGTTCATGAAACACCATGTCTTCTGTTACTTGTAGAAGACATGGTTTACACAAGAGACTGCTCTTAATTACTGTAAGATCACGCCATCAGTTAAAGTGCTTTCATTTAAAGATCCTGCTTTAGTCTGGATGCATAAGAACTCTAAATCTGTGGTTGCACTGATTGTTCTTACACCATCAGGTGAGATCTTTAAGAATGAACCTTCTTTTACAGGATATTCTTTACCATCAACACCAATTGAACCTGTACCTTTTAGTACAATCCAAAGCTCCTCATTCTCCTTGTGCTTGTGAGCAAAAGGAGCTTTTGAACCTGCAGTCATCTTGTTTACAGAGATCTCACAACCTGTAAGACCTAAGATATCTTTTAAGAATAACTTAGATGGGCAGGTCAACTTTGCATCCTTACACTCCATCTCATAAGAGCTAATAGCATCAAATGAGCCAATGTCAGCAAAGCTTGCATTAGTGTCCAAAACTAACTTCTCTAATTTCTTTGAGTTGTCTGATAACTTAAATGAAAGATCCATTTTTATATCTCCATAGAATTTATAACATCATAGAAAAAGTGTTAAATCTTTACAAAAAACGTATATCAACTGTAAGGGGATAGTGGCCACATCCTAGTTACATAATTAGCTAGATCTCTAATAAGATCTTTTGAGATCTATAGTGAGATCTGTATTGTGATCTATAAATAGTTAGATATCTAACTAATATGATATAAAAAAAGCTATTCGAGGTTTTTACGAATACGATCCATAAGAACTTCTACAAGTTCTGCTTCTTCAGTAGAAAAACCTTTATAAACTTTTTCATTCAAATCGTTACTGATCTTTTCAAAGATTGGCTTAAAGTCATGACCTTTTTGTGTCAGTTCGATTAAAGTTACTCGGTTATCAGTACTAGAACGTGTTCTTTTAACGAGCTCTAGTTTTTCGAGCTTATCAATTAACACCGTTACAGTAGCTTTGGTTCTGTCTACTTTTTTAGCAAGCTCTTGCATAGGCATAGCACCAAACATCAGAAGACATTTAATAATGTCTCCATGTGATGGAACTATTCCTTTAAGACCAGCCTTCTCTAGCTCATCTGCTAGAAATTGATTGGCAGCCTTTCTTATTCTCGATGCGTAAAAAACTGCTAAATACTTCATGTCTTAATAATAGTTAGACATCTAACTATTGTCAACATGATTTTATAAAATATTTTGGGTAGCGAAATTAAGGGTAGAAATTTACTCGAACTGAAAAAAATTTTTTTCGATAAAAAAGCCGTTCTGTTAAGATCTTTTGAGAAATGTTAAAAAAAGTAGTTGACGAATTTTAATCTCATTATATAATGTAACGGCTTTTGAACGAGACCAGTTCGTTCAAGTGTCAGACTGGGGGTATAGCTCAGCTGGGAGAGCATCTGCTTTGCAAGCAGAGGGTCAACGGTTCGATCCCGTTTACCTCCACCATCTTGATGATGTAAAACTTTCCTCATGTGGGGGTATAGCTCAGCTGGGAGAGCATCTGCTTTGCAAGCAGAGGGTCAACGGTTCGATCCCGTTTACCTCCACCATCTTGATGATGTAAAACTTTCCTCATGTGGGGGTATAGCTCAGCTGGGAGAGCATCTGCTTTGCAAGCAGAGGGTCAACGGTTCGATCCCGTTTACCTCCACCACCTAAATTTTCTAAAAGCATTTTTCAAAAGCTTTTTCCATAACAACCTCATGTTTGCCTCAATTACAAACAAAACTTAACATGTTGCGCAATAGAGACTAAGTTTTTTGCTAATTTTCGCTTTGCTATTGCTATAATTGCATGATTAGTAAATTAGTTGAATAACTGAGGTTTTTGATGAACTTAAAGATTACTACTCTTGCAGTAGCTTTAGCTGCTTCACTGAGCTTATCTGCCCATGCCGAAGATTTAATGGATATCTATAAAGAGGCTCTACAGAAAGATACTCAGGTAGCTCAGGCAAAAGCTGATGCTGATGCAGCTCATGCAGGTCTATCTGAAGCTACAGCTGCTCTGTTACCTCAAATTGATGTTGTAGGTTCAATTACTAAGACTAGAACTAATACCATCAAAGCTTACAATGCTCGTGGTAGCAATAAGAATAGCTCAGCTGCTTTAACCTTATCACAGCAGATCTGGCGTCATAGCTCATGGGCTAACAGATCAATTGCTGAAAAGACTGCAACTTTAAAAGATCTTGCTTATGCTGATGCACAGCAGAGCCTAATTCTAAGAGTAAGCAATGCTTACTTTAATGTTTTAAATGCAGCTGATACCTTAAAATTCCAAAAGGCTAATAACGCAGCTCTAAAGCGTCAGTTAGCTGAAGCTGAACGTCGCTTAAACGTAGGCTTAATTGCTGAGACTGATAAGTTAGAAGCTCAGGCTGCTTATGATTTATCAAATGCAGCTGTAATTGCAGCTGAAAACGCTCTTATCAATTCATATGAGCAAATCAGAGTTTTAACTGGCCGTCAGATCACTGTAGAGCAGTTATCAAAACTTGATGAAAACAAGTTTGATACTCCACGTGTTGATAAAGATTTAGCAAAACTTGTTAAAGGCGCTGAGGAGAACAACTTAGGCCTACAGCAGCAGGTTGTAAACCGTGATATCGCTAAAGACAATATCACCTTAGCTCGTTCAGGTCATGAGCCTACCTTAGACTTAAATGCTAATTTAAGAACAGGTTACACTGACTATACAGCTAATGTTCCAGAGGCAGGTTTCGTTGATAACATCGCCTGGTCTAAGTCTGTAGGTTTAACCTTAAGTGTACCTATCTTCCACGGCGGTGCTACATCAGCTGCTGTTGATAAGGCTCAGGCACAGTACATCGCTGCATCAGAGTCTTTAGAGTACGCTCACCGTTCATTGCTTACTAACGTAAACAATAGCTATAACAACGTTAATGCTGCTATCAGCTCTGTAACCGCTTATAAGAACTCAGTTAAATCATCAGAATCAGCTTTAAAGGCAACTAAGGCTGGTTACGATGTTGGTACTCGTACTATGACTGATGTTCTAAATGCAACCCAGAAGTTATATGACTCAATGCAGAAGTCTGCAGAGTCTCGTTATAACTACATTGAGTCTCGTTTAGCTCTGTTATACGCTGAAGGTGACTTAAAGGTTGAACATATCAATCAGATCAATTCAGGTTTAAAGAAATAAGATCTAATCCCTAGTCTTATTTAAACCTTAAGCCGGAGAGCAGTGATGTTGTCCGGCTTTTCTTATCCTTTTGACACTCTATTAAAGAAAAAGTACGTTTTTTTAGGATGTCTAATCTAGTTTACTTATTTGAAAAATCAAAATAATAAATACCTTCACCTAAGAGATAAACGTCAATTGAAGTCCTTCCGTATTCATCAAGGTCTTTCATTGTCATTGGATCTTCTTTTTCTACACCTAATCGTTTTCGAATGTATTCTCCTAAAATACTTTTTTGAGGATATGAAGAAATTTGTTTTGTTTGCAATACTGTTTTACCGTCTTCCTTTTTTACAACAGATCCCTCAAGTAAACCTGTCATTTTAGTTCCGTTCTTAAGAGAAATACGTGAAGTTATCTTCTTTAAAAACGATCAACATTTAACCGTGAAGGGGTAAATAAATAGGCTATCTTATTCTTTTAGGTTATATATTAGCGAATTTTGAGTGGAGCGAGTGACGGGAATCGAACCCGCGTCAGTAGCTTGGGAAGCTGCAGTTCTACCATTGAACTACACTCGCAATTAAAAAATTAATCTTGACTATAATTTTCGATGGGATTTTATCAAAATCTACATGTCAGGGCAAATACAATAAAGTATCTATCCTTTCTTAACGAGCCATATGCCTTTTCTTCTACTTCCTGCTCTTGAAATTTGTCCTTTCTCTGAAAGTTCTTTCATTATTCTTTTTAGAGATCTTAAAGGATAATTTAAACTCTCAGATAGCTTTTGTTGTGTAATAGCGGGATCTGATTCCAAAATTGAAATTAATTAATCTTTCAAGATTGTTTCTTGCTCTTTATTCTTAATATCAGACTTATTAGTGCCAAGCTCGGATTTATTAGTGCCAAACTCAGATTTATTAGTGCCAAGCTCTGATTTATTGGTGCCAAACTCAGATTTATTGGTATCACGATTGGTTTCATTTATTACATTTTCGATACTAATTTTCATATAAATGTTCTTAAGCTAAAAATAAAGTAGGCTTCAAACGGCACTGTTTCAG
>OMZC01000056.1 GCA_900315395.1 uncultured Gammaproteobacteria bacterium | reverse complement strand
TAGGTATACAGACTGATTTTTGTCTGTAAATTTCCCTTCAGGGATTACCTCTAGCAGAACATCTTTATAGCTATTTGAGAATTTTCTCTTATAGGTGATTGAGAACATATTTTTACCAGACTTAAAGAAGTCTTTTAGGTTATTTAAAGATAGACCTTTACTGAACTTTTCTTCGTCATCTTTATAGATAAGACCAGATTTTGAAAAGTGATCGATCCAAACAGAGTAACTGTTTCTGCTTTCTTTAAAGATATCGTTTTCATTGAACTCAATTTTGATGATATTAAAAGAATCGTTACTCAAATCTATCCGCAAGATCTTCTGAAATGAGTTACACAGAGCATCATAAACACTTTGCTGAATACGTCTGTCAACACCCTTGGTAAGGTAGTGATAGCGTTTAGCTTCAAACATCCTCTGATCTGCAATTTTGATTAAGTTTCAAACGTTGAAGTTCTTTTTACTGTTAACAACATCATCAGATAAATCTATTGATTTAGAACCTACAGATAAGGACATATGTTTTACGATGTAGCCTGACCATTTATCAGCACAAGAATGAAGTTGTGACAGGCAGTCTCTTACTTGAGAGTGATCTGATGTTTTTAGAATAGCAAAAAACTCATCACCGCCAGTTCTGTAGATAACTCCGTACTTATTAAGACTATCTTTTACGACTTTTGCTGCAGCCTTGATAATCTCATCGCCTGCATTATGTCCCATATCGTCATTTATGGTTTTAAGTCCATTGATATCAATAACGACGAAAGTAAAGAGATTGCCTGTCTCTGGTAGTAGGGGAAAATTACCTAAATCATGTTCAATTTGAGGCAGATCGTGTTCATAGGCAGCTCTGTTAAGAACATTAGTTAGAGGATCAAATCTTATGATGTTATTTAAATGCTCTTCTTTGATTTTTAGTTTAGTTATATCCATGAATGCTGACTGCACACGAATATACTGACCAAAGTCATCATCACCGTAACTTAAAGCTACAGCATTGCAGATAAGGTATTTGGTTTTACGGTTGAAGTTTACAAGCTCAACTTCAAATTGAACTTCATCTTTGCTTTTTGATAATTGCTCATAAACATCTTTTAGTACAGTCTTATATTTAGGTGTTACCAGATCTTCAAAAGTTGTTGCTGCTTGGTTGAAGTTATCAAGATTTACACCAATGATGTGTTCACTTTCATTGTTGAATTGTTCAATTGCTATATGGTGGTCTTGTCTTCCTTTTGTAGGGTGGTAAAGTCTAAACACCGCAATACCACAATCAATAGTGTTAAAAAGTGAATCAACATCGATCACAAGATCATCGACTTTCAGACAAGAACTCATTGAGTGCCTCAAATAATAGTAATAATTACTACTATTATATGACTGCAAATTTTGCATGAATAAACAAATGATAAAATTTGTTATAGAGCTGGCAGAAAAAAAGATCCTTTCGGATCTTTTTTTGATATTGACGATGTTTGAACTTTGAAAGACTATTTGTAAAGTCTATCAAAATTGCTTGTCTTCTTTTTTACAAAAATGCTGATTAGCATTAAAAAAGCAATAACAGTCGCACAAGCAAAAGCTATTAAAATCCAAAAAGGCATGCTCTGACCTAATAATTCCCAATCTAGCTTATCTGAGCATAAACCTAATGGTTTAAACATCCATGGAGCAATAGTGTCTAGAGGCAGAAAATCTGGAAATTGAGCTTCTAATTTACAGGTATTTCCAAATAAAGAGGTGCTTGTGTAAGCTCTGTAATGCTCCCAAGTAACCAAAAGACCACCGATGGCACTGGCTAAAAAGCCAGCAGCACATAAGAACCTTACAAAAACATAGTTTGCAGCCATTGCTCCTACAAAGCCTGCTACAACAAATCCTAAGAAGTAAGCTCTTTCATACACGCAATTAACACATGGATTTAAATGCAATTCGTACTGAAAATATAATCCGCAAGCCTCTAATGCAATGCCTGATAGGAAAAGCAAGAACCAGCAAAATCTTGAAGCGCAGATACTTTTAAATAGTTGTAACAAGGTAGACTCCAAACTTTATTGTTATTCTCAAGGTTACCGTGCGCTAATAATATCATTTTGTTGAGTAATATTATTAGAGTTAAGGCTCATTATTGTGCATTATTTACAAAATAATCGTTGAGTATATTATAAAAAAGGCCCTGCATCGCAGGGCCTTCATAAAAGATCTATCTATTAAATTTAATAGACTACTTCATTTGACCTTGAATAAGTTCAATTGAAGCACCGTGAACCCAACCTTCACGAATTAACCAACCGGTTAATTCTGGCATTAAGAACCAAGTTGCAAGTAGACCAACTACTGTTAATACGATGGTATATGGAAGAGCCATGTACATCATTTTGAAGTAAGGTAGTCTAATTAAAGCTGCAATAGGTGAGGTTAATAAGAATAAGAATGCAGCCTGACCATTAGGAGTTGCAACTGATGGTAAATTAGTACCAGCGTTAATTGCAATTGCTAACTCATCGAACTGCTCAGGGGTAATTACACCATTTAACAGTGAATCACGAACCTGCTCAATATAAATAGTTGCAACGAATACGTTATCAGATACAGATGAAATGATACCGTTTGCCATATAGAAGATAGGTAGATGTAATTCTTTAGGTGTTGAGAATACCCATGCAATGATAGGGTCGAATAGTTTTTGAGTAGAAATTACGGTTACAACAGTGAAGAATACGCATAATAAAGCACAGAATGGCATTGATTCGGTGAATGCTTTACCAACTGGACCTTCTGAGGTAATACCGCACAAAGCAGTAGCTAAAATAATTACTGATAGACCGATAACACCAACAGATGCTAAGTGGAAGCCTAAAGCTACAACTAACCAAATAACGCAGCATAACTGAACAATAAGATTTAACTTATCACGCTTGGTTAAAGACTTAGTCTGTTCCTCATCTTTCTTAACCATGATGTCATAAACAGCTTGTGGCATCTTATGACCGTAGCCGAACAGCTTGAAGTGCTCAACTACAAAGCAAGTAATTAAACCGCAAATTAAAACTGGTACTGAGATTGGAGCCATACGCATAGCATAGTCAATGAACTTCCAACCGCAAACATCGCCAATGATTAAGTTCTGAGGCTCACCAACGATAGTACATACACCACCAAAGGTTGTACCAACAGCTGAGTGCATTAGGATGCTACGTAAGAATGCTCTGAACTCTTCTAAGCTCTTTTTGTGCTCTTCTGGAACGATGCTGTCATTGTTAGCAATCATAGCCATTGCGTTGTTGTCGGTAATGATTGACATATATAACTGGTATAAACCAACGCAAGTTGAAATGATAATTGCAAGAACGGTTAAAGCATCAACGAAAGCAGAAAGAATAGCTGACATGAAGCAGAACATTAAAGCTAAAAGCACACTTGATCTTACTTTTACCAATAGCTTAGTAAAGAAGAACAGCAAGAAGTCACGAACGAAGTGAATACCTGCAACCATGAACATCAGCAACATGATTACTTCAAGATTTGATTCGATCTCTTTTGTAACATGGTGCATATCGCACATGCCGATGAAACAAGCCTCAATTACTAAAAGACCGCCCGCCTCAAGAGGGTAGCAGTCAAGAGCCATAGCAAGAGTGAAAATGAATTCAATAACCAATAACCAACCAGCAACAAATAATGAATATTGTGCAACGATTGGGTTAATGATTAAAAATGCAATAATTACATTTTTATACCATGCTGGAGCGCTGCCTAAAAAGTTAAGCACGCCTGCCTTGGCATAACTGATTGATGTGCTCATATAACCTCAGTTTTTAAAGTAGCGTTTATCACATTGGCAGTTATCAATATTAGCTGTAAATATGATAAGCAGTGATACAGACTAATTTTCAAAAATAGTCAAAGTAAAATGTCAGTGAATTATATTCTTTCTGGGCTGACATTAAAAGAAAATTTTTAACATTGTGCGATTATTGATACAAAACACTTTTGAGAATATAAAAAGTATTTTTTAATTCTTAAAGTTAAGTCGTGATCTTAAGTTTAGTGCACAAAATGTAAATAAATTTAGTGCGTATATTGCAACATGCAAAACAAAAACTCTTAACACCATAAAAGTTATAGCTGGATCAAAGTTATCTTTGCCTAAGATATAACCTTCAATATGGATTAACTTGTATTTTGCAAAGTAAGTTTCAATTACAGTGAAAACATAAATGAGAACTACTGTGAATAATATATACACAGGTAGATTTCTGAATATTGTCTTTAAAACAATCTTAAAAGGACTTTGAGTTTTGACACTCTTATCAAGATCGTAAGCTTTGATAAAACTGTAAGCCATAATTAAGATTTGCATAACAATGAGTATTACAGCAATTGTACAAATAAGTGTAGTAAGAGAATGTGAATATTCTAATTGCTCTGGAGTTGCAATCTGCAGAGTAGGATTTCTTACAGCTTTGTACTTATATACTTCAATGTATTGTGTTGCTTTGTAGCAGAAATATTGAAATAGGGCAAAAAGTCCTAAAAGGTAAATAATTTCTGCGCCAATCATCGACTTAAAATCAAGCTTAAGTCCTCGTTTGAAGGATAAGATCTTGTCATTTTGTTTTGAGAAAACATGGTACAAGATAAAGGTGGTTAGAGCAGGGAAGAGTAAAGTAAAAGGTACAGTTACAACACAAGATAAAGGTTGTAATGCACCTTTTAGTATGGCAATAAAAATGCCGCCCGCATTTACTCGGTGCGGGCGGATTTGACTATTGTTATTCAATATCATCTATTTTTAGAAAGTTGATGAAACAATAATTAACATGATCTGTGGTGACAGAATACGTAAGAACATTACAAAAGGATAAACAGTAGCATAACCAATTGATGATGCCTCTGCATCTTTGTACATGTTGTTTGCGTATGCTAGTGCTGGAGGATCAGTATAAGAACCTGCTAGAACACCTGATAGAACCAAGTAGTTTACCTTGCAGAACTTGTAGCCTACAAAACCTACAATCAATAATGGAATGATTGAGATTAAGGTTGCCCATGCCATCCAGTGTAAACCTAAGCCGTGGGTTAATTCTTCCCAGAAACCGTTAGCACCTGCGTTAATACCAACAATGGTTAAGAACAGGGTAATACCGATCTCCTTGAAAGCTGATAACGCAGCGGTTGGTAATCTCCAGTGCATCTTGTTACCAGTCCAAGTATCACCGAATCTTGCAAGTAAGATAGCTGCGATCAAGGTACCACCGATAACACCCAACTTCATAGGTGAAGGAACGCCTGGAATTGGAATAGGAATAGAACCTAATAACATACCAACGAATAAACCAATGAAGATAGGCATCATTGGAACGTGATTCATGGTTGCAGATGAGTTACCTACAACTTTACCTGCTTTCTTGATGTTATCTACTGTACCTACAACGTTTAATTCATCACCTAAAGCTAACTTTAAGTCAGGAGTTGGCATGAACTGAACACCAGAACGGAATACACGAGAAACTACTAAGTTGTAGTGTCCTTCAAGATCTAAATCTGACAGTGTGTGTCCCATTACGTTGTTGTTAGTAATGATCAAGTGACGAACAGAAATTGTAGAACCATGGGTAGTTAGAACATCTTTAGTTTCAGTACCTAAAGCAATTGATGCCTTTGAAACGAACTTTGATCCACCAACTAAGTGTAGTAGATCGCCTTTTTGTAGTACTAAATCTTTTGATGGAACAGACAATACACCATCTCTTTTAATACGTGAGCAAATAACAGTTCCTTCTTTTACGCATGGAATATCGTTAATGGTTTTGCCTACGTAATCAGAATTTTCTACCTGTACATTTGATACGATAGGTGCATCACGACCTGCGTTCTTGCTGTCATGGTATTCCTGACCCGCACCTTCTACGCTAACCTTAAATACAGCACGAATTAAGATCATAGTAATAAGAATAGAGCAAACACCAAATGGGTATGCAACAGCATATGCCTTAGGAACTTTGGTTACATCTAAACCTAAAGCAATAGGATCTTTGCCTAAACCTTGCAGAGCAGTACCAATATCAGTAACCATAAGGCTTGCAGCACTTAATGCAGGTGTATTGGTAATTGCACCAGAGTACATACCAACCATTGCATCAGGAGTTACGATGCCACAGTAGAATAGGGCTAAAGCAATACCGCAACCTAAAACAATGATAGATACAGCTAATGAGATTAGCTTTAAGCCGTTACCACGAAGTGCAGCAAAGAAGCTAGGACCTACCTGAATACCGATTGCGTAAACGAACAGCATCAAACCGAACTCTTGTAAAAAGTGCAGAATGCTAGCTTCAGCAGTTACACCGCCTGGAACGTGTAACTCAAAACCAAAATAATGGTTTGCAATGTGTCCGACTAAAATACCTGAGAACAGCACACCGCCGATTCCCAGACCGACACCTTTGTACTTTAATTGACCTAAGGCAATACCAAGTACAGCGCCGACTGATATATAAATAACTAACAGGGCAAGAGATGACATTTAATAAATACCATTGGAATTAAAAAGAAATAAAAAAAACAAAGCCTAACGACTGTTAGGCCTTATTTCATTACGATCTTAACATATCCGCAAAAATAATTCCTAATTATCGGATATTGAATATTAGGAATATCGCACAGAATTCTGTCTAGATTATTAAACAAACATTTCTGAATTTTCAATAGCGTACTTTTTTGCTCCAAAAAAGTTCAAAAAAGTGCATTTATTGTGTGTCATATCACAAAAATGAGAGTATATTATCCGTCGGCCTGACAGTTCAGAAATTAAAAACTGCCAACTCAAATTCTTAATTTTCGACGTGGAGAACAATATGAAGATTAAATTATTGTCTGTTTGCGCTTTTTTATTTGTATCAGTTCCTTTTTCAGCTAACGCTGTAATGGAAGCTTCATGGGATGATGAAGGTGTTGAATTAGCTGAAAAGCCAGAACACTGCCCAATGAACATTTATATTAAGAATGCAGACGGCAAGATTGAAGAGCATGAGTGGTCACACGCAAGAGTTCACAATGCTAACAAAGAGCAGAAACTAGAGTGTGTTTACAACTAATTTGAGTTTTACCAAAAATGCCTCATATAGATTTAGATACTAGTTCGGATCTTAATAAAAAAACAAAAATTCTGTGCACTTTTGGATGGCGTATGGCCTTAGCAGGTGCAGAAACACGCCTTATAATGCGTTGTTGTCATGATATGGCAAAGGCAATGCATGTTATCAATCCTGAATTTACCTTAACCCGTTCATTCTTTTTAGTAAGATGCTGTGATGGCAATAGCCATTATGCAGAGAGAATTGCAAAGATTAAAAGTCTTGGCATCAACATGAATAGTGTTACAAGGTTAAATTTCATCGCCAATGATGTTATCAGTGGGGAAATTACTGATCTCGATCTTATCTATCATAAGATCAGAGCCGTAAGACCAGCTCACTATAACAAGAACATGTTAATACCAATTGAAGCTGTTGCAGCAGCTGCATTCGCATATTGTAACGGTGGTACCGCTACTGTATGTTTGGCTGCTTTAATTGGTGGATTTATGCTGATGTTCTTTAAATTTTGGCTATTAAAGAAAGGCTTTTTTGAGACTTTTGTGTTCATGGCTTGCGCATTTTTAGGTTGTGCTACCACCTATATTATGTGTACCTATGTTCTAAGTGCATCAGCTGATGAAACTCGTCTTGCTATTATGGCGACCACTTTACTATTAGTTCCAGGTTTTCCATACATGAATGGTTTCTTAGATATCTTCAAAGGATATCTTGAAATTGGTGTGATGAGACTTATTTACTCAATCATTCTTACAGCATGTGCAGCATCTGGTCTATTAGGTGCTTTATATCTGATGTGGATTTAGTTGGAGTTTGTTTCAATGTTAGATTTAAATTTTACAACTGAATTTTTCATAAGATGGGCGATGGAAACAGGCTGTGCCTCATTCATTGCTGTAGCCTTTGCAATGCTGTTCCAAGTCCCAGTAAAGTATTTAGGTTTTGTGGCTTTAGGTGGTGCTGTAACTCGTTGTCTAAGAACCTTCCTTTTTTTAGGTTGTGGTCTTGAAGTTGTAGTTTCAACTTTTATCGCTTGCTCAGTTACATCTTTATTGTTTATCTATATTGCACCAAAACTTAAGGTAACAAGAGTTATCTTTACTGTAGCTTCAATTATTTCATTGATCCCTGGCATGGATGCTTATCAATGTTTAATTGCAACAGCTAGAATTATTGAGGATACTCAGACTGAATTGGTTCAAGAAGCTTATCTTATCATGCACCATGGTATGAGATGTTTTGGCATTATGCTTGGCATCAGTTTAGGTATTGCGGTTCCTCCTCTATTCTTCTACAGATATAGATTTGGCAAGTCATAATTTATAAAAAATGGTGCCTTTTGGCACCATTTTTTATACCTCTCTTATATTACTTCTTCATTTAAAGCTTATCCAAAATATCTGTGGTGATGTATACACAGTTTTCTTCAGGAGCAACATCAAATAGAGGATCGTCAAAGTTGTCATAAGCCCAGTCATTGATCTCTTCTATAGCAGCATCACGTGACATGAACTTAAGACTCATACAGATACCAGTAAACTCATTTAAGTCAATTACATCGCAATTTTGAGATTTGATGGCATCTATTAACTTTTTACAGCTCTCTGATGGATATTGATATCCACCTAAATTAGCATCTACAGACGTATTAACATCATTGTTTGTTGTTGCTGTGTCTACAGATTTTTCACTGATTGGGGCTTTTTGAGGGGCATCTTTATTTTCTGTATACCCCTGAGAAGAGCTCTTTGCGTTTATCTCTTCAATATTCTCAGGATCTTCTCTTTCAATTTCAGGATCTTCATTTCTAATCTGACTGATTACATCCTGAATTTGAGCACTTTCTTTTAATTTTGACTCAATAAGTGAAGTATCGAGCTTTTTAAGATTGAAACTTGTAGCTTTAAAGAAACTATGATCTGAAGTTTTTACTAAAGATGATCTCTCAAAATTAGAAACATTCTTATCTTCTTTAGAATTTTCTGTGTAAGTTCTTTCTGTATTAGCTTTTTCTTTAGAGGTTACTTCTTTAGCAATGTCTGTTTGAACATTTGGTCGTGAAGACAAATATCCAAAGACTTCATTAAATTTATTCTCAAGATAATTCTTTAATGGTGAAGCTTTAACCTCTTCAACTGCTAGTTTCTTTAGATAATTTAAACTTAATCTAAAGTTCTTATTGTTCTTCTGCTCAGCATACAGAGTTCTATAGAACTTTTCATCAAATGGTTTACCCCCCTTCATGAGAACTCTTAAGGTATTAAAAAAATTGATAGCAAATACATTTTGCTCTGCTGTAAGTTTCATATATCTTGAGAGTTTAACCTCTGCTACACTTACAGGAACAATGAAAGAGAAAATGATAAATGCCATTTGAGCTGCACAAAGCTTATTTAAAAAGTCATGATCAACAGCACTTTCACCTAAGTGTGTAGAAATGATTTTATGGTACTTTAGTTTATTTCTAGCAACTTTTGGCAAGGCGCTATCAATAGGAACAACCATCAGTCCTAATGTAGGTAGGCATTCTTCAATTGCTTCGTTTGCAATATATGAATAGCCAATTTTGAAAATATCACATAGTTGCGAGTATTTGGTAAAAGTAAAATCTTTTAACTGTCTCTTTATTAGCTGTTCATCTAACTTAGTCAGATTTCCTGCTACAAGGTTAGCAAGTACTGTCTGATTGCCATTTTCAAGATTACCCAAAAACTTGATGACATTTGCTTTTGAGCAGATTAACTCTCTTAATTTAGAGTGACTTGATTTGTCTACTATAACCTCTTTTTTTAGTAATCTTACAGCAGCTTCATGACTGAACAGAGGCATAAATAAATTGGTAAAAATAGGGTGACCTAATAATACCCATAAAGGCTTGCAGGTATTGCTTGAAAAGCCGTGAGCAGGGCTGTCAAACAACATCATATTGTTGAGCTTCTGACTCTCATCTTTGATAGGCTCTTTACCAATGTAGAGAAATTGTTCGATATTTGAATTAGTTATATCTTTGTGAATAAGCTTTTGCATATACAAAGACAAATGCTTGGTCTTTGGTTTGATGCCTTTGAATACAGCAGAGATCTTTTCATCTTCATTTAACTGTTCAAACACCAAATTATAAAAAATAACAGGTGCCATTTCATAAAGCTCAGCAATTGAGAGTTTTTCGTTATTAGTTAACAGAACGTTTGCTGCTAAATGGTTGAGTGGTGGAAATTCAAAAAGCGCTTGAGCTGTAATCTCATCAACAGCTAATTTACCATTTCTCTTTTTGCTACATTCAAATAAAGCAAAGTAGAGTCCTTTTATAAAAAGAAGCTCTTTTTTCTCTGTGCTTTTATATTCTTCATCTAACTCATAAAGAGCCTTTATATTCTCATCCTTATCATAAGAGACAAAAATATTATTTAAGATAAGTCTTAAAAAGAAAGTATAGAAGAGAATCGCATCATTAGTCTTTTCAGAGGTAACAGTTACTAAATCAAGATTACCTCGTCCACCAATAGGCAAGAGAGTTGAGTTAAATAGATATGCTGCAAAAGCATTATCTAGCATGCCTACTTTTAATCCCAGATCTTTACCATTTCTGTAGATCATGCAAGGGTAGGTTAAACACAGTTCTTTGTTATCTGTAATATAAAGACAAGGCGCTACTCTTGTGGTGGTCTTCTCTTTAAGATCTTCAAAATAATGAAGAGTAATGGCATCCTTATTAGGAATAAGCTTAGTAATATTTGGAGTAACATATTTTTCTATAGCTTTAAAATATGTCATTACAAGCTTATTGTCTTTGACTGGAGAGTTGTCAACAACACAAGATAAGATATCTTCAGTTTTATTAGGTTCAACTCTGCCTTTAACAAAAGAGTAAAGGTAGTTATATGAAGACTGTCTTACAGTACTGAATCTGTTTTCTAAAGTTGTTGATTCAATAACATCAATCTTTGGTTTTATTTGTGTATTGTTTGCAATTCTAGCAGGTTGAGTATGAGCTATTTTCTTTAGCTCCTGCTCTAAATCATCTAAATATGGGTAATCCTGATTTAAAGGCTCCCTGTATGATGTGGATGCTGAAATGACCGCTAAATAACGGCTAACTCTCTTTTGCTGCTCTTCGTTTAGAGGTTTGAAGCAGTATTGAGTTTCTTTGTAGTTACAATGTCTGTTTCTGTATTCACTTGCGTATGTGTAGCAAGCTCTTAAATAAGCTAAACCTTCTTTAGGTAACTCAAGTTCACCTAAAATATTGTTCATAGCCAGTCTTTGGTGAGGATCAAGTTTTGAAGAACTTACCACAAACAAACCTTCAAAGACTCTTAGCATTACATTGTAGTTAGAGAGCTTATTGTTCATTCTGCTGATATGAACAGCATCACTTTGTGTAGGCGCTCTTTTTTCTTTTATAAGAGCACGAACTGCAGCACAGTCTTCGTCATTATTAAGATTTGGCTTTGGAGTGACGAAAATCTTGTCATAAAAAGACAGATCAACAGGAATAGAGCAAGGTACTAGTTTTAATCCTAGCATCTCAAGATAAGTGTTGATGCAGACATAGTTTTTTTGACAGTCTTTTTCAAAGCTTTTTTCTGTGTATTCAAGCTCTAGCTTTTCACACAGTTCTTGCATGGAAATGCAGATAAAACGGTGGGAGGATGCTTCTTTATAAAGATCACGAATGACCTCTACTAATGAAGAGGGCAGATCTTTAATTCTTTTTATATAAAAGCTAGCATCCTTTAGCATACTCAGTCCTTCATGAAATGTATTGATTTTAACTCCAAAAAGGGTTGAAAAATCAATACGTGAGTACAATTTTCACAAATTATGAAGTAAGACACGCAGGATCGAATTTATACACTCCAGACAAAAAGTCTATAAGTTCGTGTTTTGCTTTGGTATTGATTGTAGTGATATTCTCTTTTAACTCTTCTTTCATCTCATCTGAAAAGGCATCAATACCTTCATCATTTAAGATATCTAGCAATTTGATAATACTATCTGACTTGTTGTCGAACATGCTGTTTAGCAATTTTATTCTTAAAGTTTGCTTTTGTTCTTCACTTTCATTTTTATAGCATAAAGGTAATGTAGCAATTGCAACTTTAGTAAGTTCTGCTTCTAACATAGGATTTACAGCATGAGATAGAGCTACACCATCAAGTGAAGTTCTGTTTTTAAATTCTCTTGTGTAGACATGTTTACAGATAAATTTTCCGTCATTAACAGGGTAGTTATCCCAAATTGTTACTTTTCTGCCTAAAAGAGTATTGATGCTGTTTATGTCATCAGCAGTAATTTCTTTAGATAGAACTTTATTACCAGTCCAAAAGATCTCAACATCCTTATCAAGATTTTCAGTGATTTGATGAAAATATCCTTCTGGTCTCCGGCCAAAACACTTATCTAAAATAGGATCAAAACTGTAATAGGTAGGGCAAAAGATAAGTCTTAAGTTTCTATCTTTAAAATTAGCTTTTACAAATGTGGAGATCTTATTCATGATTTCTTTTTGATGGTCGCCTTCATCTTCTGTATACAGAGTGATGTCATCAAACAAAATCGCTATGACACTGGCATTTAGCTCTTTTATGAAAAAGTCTACTTTTTGTAAAAGTACAGATAAGTATTTTTGCAGGTCTTTTGTGATGCCAAGAGGAGATATACCCACACCAAATTGAATTGAGTTATTTTTACAGTGTTCTGATAGACGTTTTAGGAAATCTATATGATCGTTTGAGATGTTGTCAAACCACTTTCGACGCAGAAAACTGTCATTTTTAGGAGCATAAATGTAATAGCTGTAGTTGTAATTGCGAATAAAAGAGATAAGCGAGTTTCTTTCTTCTTCTGAGTAGATCCTACCGTAGTAGCCTTCAATAATGCCTAAAGATGTTTTCATATTCTTCACTAAAATTTTATAAGATTCCATAGTATGGAATAAATTTAACTTATTATCTATGCATGTTATGGATTTTGTTATTGTTAAGTGAGCATACAACCTATTTGACAAGTAAACAACAGACAAAAGCAACCTTAGACAGCGTACAAGCAAATTGCCACGAATATAAGAAAGCAAAACGGTTGAACGAACATAAGGTTTAAGGCTCTAGGAGATCTAAGAAATGTTAAAGAAAACATCTAAGAAAAAGTTCAAACAGACATCTGAAGTGACAAAATCAAGAAACGCGAAAAATTTGTAGATTGATTAGATGTTGTTAGGCTTGTATAATATCCCAGTTTATATTTAAAGACGTACAGCACAGTTTATTACTCCGCTGCGTCAATGATGTTTGTTAATTACTGCAACCTAGACATAGAGGTAAACGATGCAGGTTTCAACCGAGAAAAAAGAGGGCGTTCAGCACCTTCTAACCGTTACTGTGCCAGCAGAAGATGTTAAAAAGGCATATGACGCTAGTTTCCGCAAGTACGCTAAAAATGCAAGAATCGATGGTTTCCGTAAGGGCCACATTCCAACTAAAGTTTTAGAGCAGCAGTTTGGCGGTCAGATTTATTCAGATGCTTATGATTCATTAGTAAACGAGACTTTAGGTCAGGCTATTAGAGAGTCAAAGCTAGAAGTTGTTGGCTATCCTAAGATTGAAGTTAAGAAAGCTACCTTCAAGAACGACGAAGAGTTCGTTTATGAGGCAACTGTAGAAGTTAACCCAGAATTAGAGTTAAAGCCTTTTGAAGACTTAAAGTTAAAGAGCATCAAGGCAACTGTAACTGACGCTGACGTAGACAACATGATTGAGACTTTACGTAAGCAGCAGGGTAAGTGGCAGGTAAAGGATGATGCAGTAGTTGCTAAGGGCACTCGTGCATCAATCGACTTTACTGGTCGTACCGATGGTGTTGAGTTTGAAGGCGGTAAGGCTTCAAACTTCTCATTAACCGTTGGAGAGACTCAGATGATCCCTGGCTTTACTGAGCAGATCGAAGGTCACAAGGCTGGCGATAAGTTCACTATCCAGGTTAAATTCCCTGAGGATTACCATGCAGAGAACTTAAAGGGTAAGGATGCAGAGTTCGACATCGTTGTTAACTCAGTATCAGAGTTATCTTTACCAGAAGTTAACGAAGACTTCGTTAAAGTATTCGGCGTAAAAGATGGTTCATTAGATACCTTCAAGTCAGACTTACGCAAGAACATGGAACGTGAGTTAAACCGCGCTAAGTACACCATTACCCGTGGTAAGTTATTCGACGCTTTAGTTGCTCAGTACGGCGAGTTCGCTGTTCCTGAGGCTTATGTTGAAGCTGAGAAAGAGCGTTTAGCAAAGAACTTCGAGCAGCAGATGCGTGCTTATGGCATGAAGAAGCTACCAGACTCATTCAAGAAAGATGATATGTTCAAGGATGAGGCTGTTAAGGATGCTCGCTTAGGCATTATCGTTCGTAAGATCGTTGAGAGCTTAGGTTTAAAGAATCCTTCAGACGAGTTCGTAGAGGCTCAGTTAGAGCAATTCGCTGGTGCCTACGAAGATCCTGATGAAGTTAAAGAGCAGATCCGTAAGGACAAGACTCAGTTCGAGGCTGTTCAGAATGCAGCTTTAGAGTCAGAAGTTGTTGCTAAGGTAATGGAAAAGGCTGCTGATGGCGAAGAAGAAATGACCTTCGATCAGTTAGTAAACCATCGCTAATAACACACTTTAAAATATAATTAAGGAGCTATGCTACATATGTTCAATTCAGAAGATCAAGAAAGAATGGCATCTACATTGGTGCCTATGGTTATCGAGCAGACTGCTCGTGGAGAAAGATCTTTTGATATTTACTCTAGACTATTAAAAGATAGAGTAATTTTCCTGACAGGTGAAGTTGAAGATCATATGTCAGATTTGATCGTAGCACAGCTCCTATTCTTAGAATCAGAAGATCCTGACAAGGATATCTATCTGTACATCAATTCTCCTGGTGGCGTAGTAACTGCAGGTCTTGCAATTTACGACACCATGCAATATATAAAACCTGATGTCTGCACTTTATGCATGGGACAGGCTTGTTCAATGGGATCATTCTTATTAACTGGTGGTGCTAAAGGAAAGAGATTTGCTCTTCCAAATGCAAGAATTATGATCCATCAGCCCTTAGGTGGATTTAAAGGTCAGGCAACTGACATCATGATCCATGCTCATGAAACACAGCGTATTAAGCAGACATTGAATAGTATTCTTGCAAAACACACAGGCAAGAGTATTGAAGACATTACACGTGATACTGAACGTGATAATTTTATGACCGCTCAAGAAGCACTTGAGTATGGTCTAATTGACAAAGTTATTTCAAGTCGTGCTGAGATAGCCGATTTTAATTCAAAGAAGGATGAGTAATCGTGTCAGAACAGAAAAAAAGCACATGTCTGTTCTGCGGTCAAGCAGCCTCAGACACAAGAACCTTAATTAGAGCTAGAGACGGTATCTGCATTTGCTCTGACTGCATCAAGCAGTGCTATGAGATGCTAGCTGCTAAGGGACTTGATAAAAAAGATAAGCATTCAGCAGGTGGCATTGATTTAGACAATGTGCCAACTCCTCATGAGATTGCAAAGCATCTTGATGAGTATGTAATCGGTCAGGATGATGCAAAGAAAGTTTTATCTGTAGCTGTATATAACCACTATCAGAGATTACGTCATTCTGGTGTTGATTCAGATGTTGAATTAGGCAAATCTAATATTCTTTTAGTAGGACCTACAGGTTCTGGTAAAACTTTATTAGTTCAGACTTTAGCAAGATTTTTAAATGTTCCATTTGCTATTTCTGATGCTACAACCTTAACTGAAGCAGGTTACGTAGGTGAAGATGTAGAAAACGTAATTGTACGTTTGCTACAGAACTGTGATTTCGATGTTGAAAAGGCTCAAAAGGGCATTATCTATATCGACGAAATCGACAAGATCGCTCGTAAGAGTGAGAATCCATCAATTACTCGTGATGTATCTGGTGAAGGTGTTCAGCAGGCATTATTAAAGTTAATTGAAGGTACTGTTGCTTCTGTACCACCAAATGGTGGCAGAAAACACCCACAAGAGAAGAATATCGAAGTAGATACTTCTCAGATTTTATTTATCTGCGGTGGTGCTTTTGACGGTCTTGATAAGATTGTAGAAAAGAGAGTATCTAAGAAAGCAGGTATTGGCTTTGGTGCTGAAGTTTACGGTAAAGACGACAAGATGACACTTTCTGATAAGTACAAGAAAGTTGAACCTGATGATCTTGTAAAATTTGGTATCATTCCAGAGTTTGTAGGTCGTTTGCCTGTAATTACAGCTTTGTCAGAACTTAATCGAGATGAGTTAATTAGAGTTCTAAGAGAACCTAAGAATGCTATCATCAGACAGTTTGAAGCAATGTTTAAGTTTGAAAATGTAAAACTTGAGTTCACTGCTGAGGCTTTAAATGCTATCGCTGATAGCGCTATCAAACGTCATACCGGTGCACGTGGTTTACGTTCAGTTGTAGAAGGTCTGCTCTTGAACACCATGTATGATATCCCTTCGGTAAAGAATGTCGAGAAGGTAATTGTTGATAAGAATACGGTTGAAAATCACCAAGAGCCTTTAGTTATTAAGAAAGACGATTTTGAAATCGCGTCTAACTCTTAATAATAAAATTTACAGATAAGGCCCTTCAAGAACGATTGAGGGGCTTTTTTATCGATGAAAATAGTTTATTTTATTCAGTTTTAATTCGTAAGAGAGTTTCTCTTAATACTGGAAGAACATGACAGAAAAAACAATTAAAAAGACTAGAACTAAAGATACAGCAACTAAGAAAACTACAAACAGACGTAGTACAGCTAAGAACAGTTCATCTAAGAATAGAGTAAAAGAGATGATTTTGCCTTTAATTACTTTAAGAGCTTTAATCATTACTCCTCATTCTAAATTACAAATCACAGCTGCAAGAGATAGCTCTATTGCCGCATTTACTTATGCTCAAGAACAAGAGGAGCACGATGTTGCAGTATTCTGCCAGTTAAATGAAGCAGATGAAAAACCTGAGTTTAAAGATTTACACAAAACAGGTGTAATCTGCAAACTTTTGAGTATGAGCCAAAAGGATGCTAATACTCGTCAGTGCTTAATTTCAGGCTTTGAAAGAATTAAGCTGATTGAAATTATTGACGATGAAAAAGTACCTTTTAGAAAAGCAAGAATTCAGGTTCTTACAGAGGAAGATCAATCAGATAAAGATGTAGCTGATACTTTATCTGTATTAAAGTCATGCCTGCAGTATGCAATTGATTCATCAGATAAGACCTCAAGAGCTTTAATTGAGGATTCTGTGCCAAAGCACTTAATCTCATCAATTTTAGAGGAGAGCTCTTTATCACGATTAACAGATACCTTAACTCAGATCTTAAAGCTTGATACTCAAACTAAGTACATGCTTCTAACATCTCTAAATCCAGTAGAGAGAGGTCGCATTTTAATCAGCGCTTTAAATGGTTATTCTTACAAGTCTGAGTTAGAGAACAGAATCATTGATTTAGCTAAAAAATCAATGGAGAAGAACCAAAAAGAGTACTTCTTAGCCGAGCAGTTAAAAGCAATCAAAAAAGAACTCGGTATTTCTGTCTCTGAAGATGATGACGTTCAGTCATTCATGACCAGAAATGAGGAGTTAAAAGCTCCTGAATATGTTCATAAGCGTATTGAAAGAGAGATTAGAAAGCTAAACTCAATGAGTATTAACTCATCAGAGTACTCAGTTGTAAGAAACTATATTGACTGTCTTCTATCTTTACCTTGGCTTGAGTGTTCTGAGGTAAATCATGATCTAAAGAAAGCAAAAGAGATCTTAGATAGAGATCATTATGGTTTAACTAAGGTAAAGGACAAGATCTTAGAGTATTTAGCTGTTCAGTCTCGAGCAGATAGACTGCATGGTCCTATCATTTGTTTAATGGGTCCTCCTGGTATTGGTAAAACCTCTTTAGGTAAATCTATTGCAGCTGCTACAGGCAGAAAGTTTGTAAGAGTAGCTTTAGGTGGCGTTAACGATGAAGCTGAAATCCGTGGTCACAGAAGAACCTATATCGGTGCTCTGCCAGGTCGTATTATTTCTAATATGGCAAAGGTTGGTGTAAACAACCCATTGTTCTTATTAGATGAGATTGATAAGGTAGTGTCATCAGTTCATGGTGATCCATCAGCAGCTTTGTTAGAAGTTTTAGATCCTGAGCAAAACTCTACATTTGAAGATAACTATGTAGAGATTGATTATGATTTGTCTAATGTGATGTTTGTGACAACAGCCAACTCATATAACATCCCAGGACCTCTATTAGATCGTATGGAGATCATTGATTTATCCTCATATACAGAGGATGAGAAATTCCATATTGCTAAAGAGCATCTTTTCCCTAAACAGCTACGTTTAGCTAATGTAGGTGAAAAGGAAATCACAATAGCAGACGATGTGCTGTTGCATTTAATTCGCTACTACACTCATGAAGCAGGTGTTCGTGAATTAGAGCGTACCTTAACAGAGATCATCAGAAAGACCATTAAAGATCTGATGATTGAAAATCCTAAAGCTAAGAAACTCAAGGCTACAGCTGTAACTATCGAAGACATTCACAGAATGTTAGGCCCTGAAAAGTATGACTTTACCTCTAAGTTAAAAGAGAGCAAGGTTGGTATTGTCAATGGCCTGTCATGGTCAACCTTAGGTGGTGATATTCTGCAACTTGAGGCTGTAGCAAATGAAGGTAAGGGTAAACATCAGTTAACTGGTAAGTTAGGTGATGTAATGAAAGAGTCTATCTCTACAGCGATTACAGTAGTTAGAACCTTATCTAAAGATCTGCACTTAAATCAGGATTTCTTTGAGACCTGTGACTTACATGTTCACGTACCTGAAGGTGCTGTGCCAAAAGATGGTCCTTCAGCCGGTGTGGGCATGGTAACAGCTGTAGTATCTGCTTTAACCGGAAATCCTGTAAGATCTGATGTAGCTATGACAGGTGAGATCACCTTACGTGGTGATGTTCTGCCAATTGGTGGCTTGAAAGAGAAACTTTTAGCTGCAATGAGAGGTGGCATTAAGACAGTCATGATCCCTAAAGAGAATGAAAAAGATCTTTGGGATATTCCTCATGTAGTTCAAGAGAAGATGACTATAAAACCTGTATCTAGAATCGAAGATGTTTTAAAGACAGCATTAGAGCATGATCCTTATACATTCATGCCAACAACAAGCTGGCTGTTAAAAGAGAAAAAGCAGGTAGCAAAAGGTTCTAGAAAAAAGAAAGAAGATAGTATGAACATTGTTCTGTAGGAATTCAAATATGAGCAACACCCAGAATAATCAAGACTTAGAAAATAGAGCAACTTCAATCAAAGAAGACGAAGCTATTGTAAAGTTTGATGATGAGAAAAAAGAAAACAAAGATGAAAACACAATCGATGATGAGATCAAAAAGATTGTGGGGTCAGCTGACGCTCTAATCAAGGTTTTAGAGAAGATTGCTCCAGAGGTTAATTCAGATAAAGTGGTTAACCCTGAAGCCTTTTTAAAGATCATCAAACCACTGTGTGTTAGTGTTGAAAATACTCTACCAATGCTGATGGAATGTCAGGATAATTTAGAGTATCTAAAAGACGACAATGCTTACGTTCTAAGACAAAAAGTTGCTCATATTGAAGATGATCTTTTGCCTCCTCTTTTAGCTTATATAAGAGAGCATGACAAGAAAAAAGACTAATTCTTTGTAAGAGAACGACTCTTAATTTTGAGTAATTGTTTTACCCTAAATTCAAGAAAACATACAAAAGTTGTACGAAAACTCCTCAAATGAAACTCCAATTTGGAGGTTAAATGAGGAGTTTATTTTACAAAAAATCCTCAAAACCGCATTCTGATAGCACTTTTACACGTCTTTTTTTTGCAAAAAATACGATGCAGATCAATTTTTCGAAATAATAACTCTATAAACAGCACAAAACACGTGCATAATAGCTCAAGGGCTTTTAAGCTCAAGCGTTAATTTAGAATACGCGCAATTTAACAAACCCAATTAGGAGTACATTGTGAATAAAAGTCAATTAGTTGATAGCATCGCTAAGAAGTCAGGTTTAACTATCAAAGATTCAGCTGCAGCTGTAAACGCATTTTTAGATTCTGTAAAAGATGCTTTAGCAAAAGGTGAGACTGTAACTTTAATCGGTTTCGGTAATTTCTTAGTTCGTGATAGAGCTGCTCGTTCAGGCCGTAACCCACGTACTGGTGAAGTTGTACAGATCCCTGCAGTTAAGGTTCCTGCATTCAAGGCAGGTAAGCCATTAAAGGATATCGTTAACAAATAATTTTACTTATTTGTCAAAAGATCCCTGAGTTTATGAAAAATTCGGGGATTTTTTTTTGCAAAAGCGCATCTATGTGAATTGTGCAATTTAATTTTAGGATCAATTCTTTTATAATTTGATAAGTTTGTTTCACCATGTGTAGCTAGTGCTACGGAGATAATTAAAAAATGTTAACTGATAAGTTGCGTGATGGTGCGCACGGTAAAGTTTTTAAGATCCTATTCTGGATCATTATTCTTTCATTTATTTTTGCAGGTGTCGGCAATTATTTGATCCCTAAACTTAATACTGATCCTGTAAAGATTGGCAAATACAGCATTAAATCTGAACAGTGGAATGCACAGTACCAAGATCAGGTTCGCATGATGCAGAATCAGTATGGTCCACAGGTAAATAAGTTCTTTGAAAATCCTGAGAATGTTAAAGCTATGCGTATGCAGGTTTTAGAGCGCATGATCGACAATGTAGCTTTAAATTCTGTTACCTATGAGCAGGGCATTAGAGTTGGTGACGAACAGGTAAAGGATGCTATTCGTAAAGAAAGAGCATTCCAGAAAGATGGTAAATTCAACAACGATTTATTCTTAGCTAAAGTTCGTAACATTGGTTCAAGCCCAGATTACTTTGCAGAGCAGTTACGTACTCAGTTAGCTCAGGAAACCTTAGTAAATCCAATTTTATTATCAGGATCTTCAGTTTACCCACACGAAGTTGAGCTTTTAGCAAAGTTATTTGCTCAGACCAGAGTTATTGATACCTACACAGTTGATACACAAAAATTAGCAAAGACTGTTGAAGTAACTGATGAGCAGGTTCAGAAGTTCTATGATGAGAACAAGAACCTGTTTAAGAAGCCTGCTAGTGTTAAGTTTACATATATTCTTTTAACTGTTAATGATTTAAAGAAAGAAGTTGAAGTAACTGACGAGAAGTTAGAAGAATACTACAACTTAAATCAGACTGATTTTACAGTTCCACAGAAGCGTGAATGCTCACAGATCTTAATTAAAGCATCAACAGAGAACTATGCTCAAAAGGCAAAAGAAGCTTTAGCTGAATTAAAGTCAGGCAAGAGCTTTGAGGAAGTTGGTCTTAAGTACTCTGATGATAAGGACTTTGAAAAAGATCATGGCTCATTAGGTTTATTAGAGAAAGGCTCATTATCGTCACAGCTTGATATTGCATTATTTGCAATCAATAAAGTGGGTGATGTATCTGACGTTGTAATCGACGACTCTGGCGCTCATATCTTAAAGCTAGATGGTATTACAGAGTCATTTGTACCTAAGTTAGCTGACATTAAAGATGAGGTTAAGGCAAAGTTCATCGATGCTAAGGCTTTAGATTTATATAACGAAAAGACAGCTAAGTTAACTGATGTTTCTTATGAGAATCCTGATTCTCTTGAGGCAGCATCAAAGGTTGTAGCTTCACCTATCTTAGAGTCAGGTGTGGTTTCTTTAGGCGATAAGTCATTAAAGTGGCCATTATCAACTGATGAGGTTCAGAAGCTAGCATTTAATGAAGAGAACAGAACTTCAAATGTAAACTCTGCTGTTATTTCATTAGGAAATGAAGCTTGCATCGTTTTAAACGTAAATGACTACAAAGATGAGTCTTTATTAAAGCTAGATGAAGTTAAAGAGAAGGCTACAAAGTTAGCTTTAAACAATTTAGTAACAAAGAAAGCTCAGGATATCTTAGCTAAGATTAAAGATTCTGTTGCAGCAGGCAAAGATGTTGAGGCAACTAATGATGTAACTAAGGCTACAGACGTAACTGTATCAAGAGATGATCAGGCTCTTGATCCATACTTTGTATTAGAAGTTTACTCAATTCCTAATAAAGTAAATGACAGTGTAACCACTACAAATAAAGGTCAGCCTGTCCTTGCTGTATTAAAGAGCGTTAATGAGGCAGATAAAGCAGATCTTGAGAAATACACTGCTTTAATTCGCGCTCAATTAGTGCAATTTAAACAGAATAAGACTAATTCTATGATCTATTTAGGTGCACGTGATATTAGTGATATTGAGTATAATGAAGATGGTATTAAGCTTGTAAATCAACAAAATAGCAACGCTGATTAAGCTAAAATACACATAAATCATTACTAACCAAAATAGGGCATCTACTTTACGTGGATGCCCTTTTTGTTATTTAATAGTGAAAAAATTTTGGGAAGTAATAAAAATGAATATACATGAATATCAGGCAAAAGAGATTTTTAAGGAGTACGGACTTCCCGTTGCTCCTTTTTTTGTAAGCACAAAGGCAACAGGTATTGGTAAAGCTGCTTATGAGTTAGCCCCAGGACCTTACGTGGTTAAGTGTCAGGTTCATTCAGGCGCTAGAGGTAAGGCTGGCGGTGTAGCTTTAGTACAGACTCCTGCTGAAGCTGAGGCCTTTGCTGCAAAGTGGTTAGGTAAGAGATTAGTTACCCGCCAGAGCGGTCCACATGGCAAGCCTGTAAACAGAATTTTAATTGAAAGAGCTTCTAATATTGCAAGAGAGCTTTATGTCTCAGCTACCATTGATAGAGCATCAGCTCATTTGACAATTATTGCTTCAGAGGCTGGAGGCATGTCAATTGAGGAGTTAGCTGTAAATCAGCCTGAGAAGATCCTGAAGGTAGCAATTGATGAGTTAACTGGTCCTCAGGCATATCAGGGCAGAGAGTTAGCTTATAAGTTAGGATTGCAGGGTAAGCAGGTAAATCAGTTTGCAAAGATCTTTTTAGGTATTTGCAAGATGTTTGTACAAAAGGATTTGTCTTTAGTTGAGATTAACCCTTTAGTTGTTACTAAAGAAGGTGATCTTCTATGCTGTGATGCTAAGATTAATACCGATCCTTATGCTCTGTATCGTCATCCTGAGATGGCTGAACTAGATGATCCTTCACAAGAAGATCCTCGTGTAGCAAGAGCAGTAGCTGCTGGCTTTAGCTATGTACCTCTAGAAGGCAACATCGGTTGTATGGTTAATGGTGCTGGTCTTGCAATGGGCACCATGGACATCATTAAGAATTTAGGTGGTGCTCCAGCTAACTTCCTAGATGTTGGTGGTACTGCAACCAAAGAGCGTGTTATGGAAGCTTTTAAGGTTATCTTAGAAGATCCAAATGTAAAGTGCATCATGGTTAACATCTTTGGTGGCATTGTGCGTTGTGACATGATTGCCGAAGGTATACGTGGTGCTGTAGAGCAGATTAAGATCTCTGTACCTGTAGTAGTAAGACTAGAGGGTAATCAGGCTCAAGTTGGTGAGAAGATCTTAAATGAATGTGGACTTAATATTGTATCAGCACGTGATTTAAGACAGGCAGCAACACTTGCAGTTCAGGCAGCTAAGGCAGAGTAGGTTATAAAATGAGTATTTTAGTAAATAAAGATACAAAGGTTATCTGTCAGGGTATTACAGGTTCACAGGGTACACAGCATTGTGAACAGATGTTAGAGTATGGCACTTTGTTAGTAGGTGGTGTAACACCTGGTAAAGGTGGTCAGACCCATTTAGGCTTACCTGTATTTAATACTGTAAAAGAAGCAGTAGCTGCAACCGGCGCTACTGTATCAATGGTGATGGTACCTCCTCCATTTGCAGCAGACTCAATCTTAGAGGCAATTGATGCAGGTCTTGAGCTTGTGATCTGTATTACTGAAGGTATTCCTGTACTAGATATGCTTAAGGTAAAAGCAAAGTTAAAGACCACCAAGACTACTTTAATTGGACCTAACTGTCCTGGTATTCTGACACCTGACGAGTGCAAGATTGGCATTATGCCAGCTTCAATCTTTAAGAAGGGTAAAGTGGGTATTGTATCCCGTTCAGGTACATTAACCTATGAAGCAGTTAAAGAGACCACAGAGGCTGGCTTTGGTCAGTCAACTTGCGTAGGTATCGGTGGTGATCCTGTACAAGGCTCAAACTTTGTGGATATCTTAAAGCTATTTGAAAACGATCCTGAAACTGAAGCTGTAGTTTTAGTAGGAGAAATTGGTGGTACTGCAGAGCAGGATGCTGCTTTATATATTAAAGAGCATATGACAAAGCCTGTAGTTTCATATATTGCAGGTGCTTCTGCTCCTAAAGGTCAGCGTATGGGACACGCAGGTGCCATTATCTCTGGTGGCAACGCAACAGCTGCTGCTAAGCAACAGGCTTTAAGAGAAGCTGGTGTAACAGTTGTTCCAACAGCCGCCGATATTGCTGATGGTATCCGTGAAGCTACTGGTTGGAATTAGTTTAGACTATCGCTTTACATAAAAATTAAAAATGAAGTTAATGAGCTCTTTTACGCAGGTATTAGAGCTCTTTTATTTTTGATAATCGAAACGCAAGTGAGCTAATTTTGTAATGAGTCTCATTTTTATGTATCAGTGCATGATTTTTAGAAATTTAGAAAATATTGAATACATGTAGGATAATTTTTGTAGTTTCATATAGTACAATATAGCGAAAGTTTTGTACGGAGTAAGAAAATGAAAGGCATAATTGCAGGAGCAGTTTTAGGTTTAGGTCTTATTTCTCAGTCATATGCTGAGGTTTTGATTGATGTTAGAAATGATACTTCAGAAGACTGTTCTCTTGCTGTAAATGCACGTATTGATAAAACCAAGTGGATCACTCAAGGTTGGTATGTGTTTGCCTCAGGTGAAGAAGCTCCTATTATTTTAAAGGATATTAACGATATCCATAACGTCTATATCTATAACGATTGTAAAAAGACAGTAACCTCTCCAAAGACTGAGACCAAAAAGGCTTGGGTTAAGAGCAATTACAAGTTCAAAGATGAGGCTCCTCGTGAAAAAGAGCAGGGCTATGAAGAAGTTGTCTTTGAGCGTTTACAGTCAGACAAATATCAAATTCAAAACTAATCTGATTAAAATCCATTCTCTTGTGGGCTGAATTCTTAATTTGGCACACTTCCTGCTAATATCCTAATAGCAAATGTAAAACGGCAATACTTGCCGTTCTAGGAGGTTAGGATGTCAGCGACATTAACTAGATCATCTCTTGATAGTTATCTCAGTCTGAATGTACAGAACAGTAATTCAGTCTCACAGAATAATCTTCAGGTAAATAAAAGCAGCGATAATGGAGTAGATTTTGCTAAAGCTCTATCTATTCTTACATCAACTGCCAATAAAGGTGAAAATTCAAGTTTTAAAGACAGCTTATCAGCTCAAAGTGGCACAGATGATCTTGATGATAATTATTTCTTATCTCAGTTATCATCAGCATATCAGAGCAGTGCTAATGATGAAAGTGAATCTGTAACTGATAGCAACAAGAGCTCATTAGAAGAGAGATTTTCTGTTTTGAACAGTTCTCCTAAAAAGGAAGAATGGGAATTATTAGAAAAGAAGCCTGATGAACAGGATTACTCAATACTATCTAAATTAGGTGATGGTTTACTTACAGCGGCTAAGTTTGCAGCAAGTGCATATTTAGGCAAAGTAATTTAATGTTTTAAGTTATGGACAGTTATTATTCTGTCCATAACCATATCTTTACAGACTAACCTAAACTTACATCTAAGAACATCATCAATAAAAATCCTGCCAGTACGCTGATAGTGCCTTTATCTGAATTTCCAAGATTATGAGCTTGAGGGATAAGCTCCTCAATTACGACATACATCATGGCTCCTGCTGCAAAGGAGAGAAACCATGGAAGATATGGAGCTACGGTATCAGCTAGTAACACCACTAAGATCGCAGCTACAGGTTCTACAGCTCCTGATAGTGTTCCTAATATAAATGATCTTACACGAGACATGCCATCAGCAAAGTAGGGCATGGAGACAGCTGCACCTTCAGGAATATTCTGAATACCAATACCTAAAGCTAAAATTGCAGTAGCACTTACAAGTCCTATACCAGTACCGGTTGCAGCTGCTGACACTCCTACAGCCATGCCTTCAGGAATATTGTGAATAGTGATAGCAAGGAACATTAGGGTATGTTTTCCAAGATTAGATTTTGGTCCTTCTGGCGATTTTGAGAGTACATGCAAGTGAGGCATGGATTTATCTAAAATAATTAAAAAGAGTACACCTAAAAAGAATCCACCTATTACAGGAATTAAGCGCGAGTTGCCGGTTGCATTTCCGGCATCTAGAGCTGGCAGAATTAAGCTGAAAATAGAAGCTGCCAGCATAATACCGGCACTAAAGCCCATACTTAACTGGGTGTAAATACGATTTTTTTGTTTTAAAAGTACGAAAACTACGGCAGCACCTAAGGTAGTGCACATAAAGATAAAAGCACCAGAGGTGATGGCAAGAAGTAGTGGATCATCAAAAGACATATTTTGTTCCTTCTTAATACACTTATCGTTACCTTATGCTAACACAAATTTATGCTTTAAATTCAATTTACTAATCTTTACTTTTGCATTTATTGCCAAAAGTAAATTTACAAGGCATAACCTCCTGTATAATGCTTCTATATTTTTGAGTATAGAGCTTTTGCGCTCAGAGCATTTACAGTCAAATTCAATAGTCAAATACATGAGTAACGATACATATCTAGTTCCCGATCTTAAAAAAGGTGAAATCCATAGAACCGAATTTACGGTTAAAAAAAGCCGATTTATTACCTCTATTGCAAGAACTCATGGCGTTGATGAAGCTAAAGCTTTCATTGACAAGGTAACTAATGAGTTTAGTGACGCAAGACATAACTGTTTTGCTTTTAATGCAGATAAGCCTGGTACCTCAGGATATGCTGGATGCTCAGACGATGGTGAGCCACATGGCACTGCAGGACAACCGATGCTAAATGTGATCCTGCATTGTGATGTAGGTGAAATCACAGCTGTTGTGACCCGTTATTTTGGAGGAATTCTCTTAGGAACTGGCGGTTTGGTAAAAGCTTATCAGGATAGTGTAAAACAAGCTTTAGAGAGCTTAAAAACAGCACCTATGGTGTTAATGACTACCTATAAAGTGCAAATTGAGCATTCAAATGTCACTTTATTTCAAAGACTTTTAAATAAAGTCAACGCTCAAATTCTAAATCAAGAGTATACAGATAAGGTAGTGTTTACAGTCATGATCCCCAATGACAGTACCTCTCTTTTTACCTCATCAGTAACACAAATGACCTCAGGTCGAGCTGTTATAGAAAAGCTTGATGGTTAAAACAATTGGAGAAGGAATTGTGCCTTCTCCAATAAGAAATCACACTACAAGATTTAGCTTTGCTATTGCTTTACTCTTTCATTGCCTGTTCTAATTCATCTTGCTTCTCAATCCAGGTAACTTCACACTCATCTAAATTGTCAGCAAGTTTTGCTCTTTCTATAGAGAGCTCTTCAACCTTTTTAGGCTCTTTAGTGTAAAGCTCTGTGTCAGATAGAGAGGTATCAATATCTGCAATGGACTTTTTAATCTTTTCCATTTGCTTTTCTAATTTCTCTATCTCAAGTTTTAAAGGTCTTAAACTTTGTCTTTTTTGAGCTTCAAGTTTCTTTTGCTCTTTAGTCTTATAAGTTTGAGCTTTAGCTTTTTCTGAAACTGATGCTAAATTTATGGAAGTAGCATTCTTTTCATTTAGCTTTTCTTTATACTCACGGTTCTTTTTATTTAAAAATTCCTGATAATCATTAAGATCTCCGTTAAATTCTGAGACCTTACCGTCATCAATAAGCCATAATTTATCAGCAATAGCCTCTAAAAGATGGCGATCATGAGATACTAAAATTAGAGCACCTTTATAGCTTGATAAAGCTAAAGACAAGGCTTCACGCATATCAAGATCAAGGTGGTTGGTAGGCTCATCTAACAGTAAAAGATTCGGCTTTTGATAGGCAACGATAGCCAAAGCAAGTCTTGCCTGTTCACCACCTGACATATCTTCAACTTTTTGAGTAGCCTTATCACCACTAAATGAAAAAGATCCTAAGAAGGTTCGTAAGTCTTTTTCTTTAGCGTTATGGTCAATTGCTCTTAAATGATCTAAAGCACTCATCTGTCCTGAGAGCTGATCCAGTTCGTGCTGAGCAAAGTAACCAATCTTAATACCTTTGCCTAAGGTTACGGTGCCGTGTACAGGTTTTAGAACAGAACATAAGGTTTTAATCAAAGTTGATTTACCTTGACCATTGCGACCTAAAAGACCAATTCTGTCTCCAGCGATTAACATCAGATTTACTTTCTTTAAAATGATGTCGTTTTCTGAGTAACCACAGTCAAGCTCTTTTAAGTCTGCAATGATATCTACGGTTCTTTCAGGATCGGCAAATCTTATATGGTAAGGGGATTCTTCTTGTGTAACAGCAGTGAGCTTTAATCTGTCGATTGCCTTTAACATACTCTGAGCTTGTTTAGCTTTAGATGCTTTATATCTAAATCTCTCCACGAAGTCTTGCATGTGGGCTAAAGAAGCTTCTTCACGACGACGATTGGCTTTTTCGTTTTTAATTCTTTCAGCTCTCAATCTCTCATAGTCAGAGTAGTTTCCTGTATACATGACTAGATGATTAGATTCAAAGTGTAAAATATGTGAGCAGAAGGTATCTAGAAAATCACGATCGTGTGAAATACACAAAATAGTGCCTTCAAAACTCTTTAAGTAGTTTTCAAGAAAGATAATGGTATCTAAGTCTAAATGGTTAGTAGGCTCATCTAATAATAAGACATCTGATTTGTAGATAAGAGCCTGAGCAAGATTAAGACGCATTCTCCAACCACCGGAGAATTCTTTTACAGCCTTTTGCATTTCATCTTCGGCAAAACCTAAACCATGTAAAAGGATCTTAGCTCTAGAGTCTATTGTCCAAGCACCAGCTATGCCTAATTTATCTTCAATTAAAGCAATTTTTTCGCCATTATTTTCAGCATAAGCTTTTTCTTTTTGAGCTAAAAGATCGCAAAGATCTTTATCGCCCTGTTTTACGTAATCAAGTGCTGAGATATCAAGAGATGGTGTCTGCTGAGATACAGCTGAGATCTTAAAATTACGAGGAACAGACAAGGTTCCTAATTCAGGTGCAATTTCACCTTTAATGGCTGCAAATAGGGTAGATTTACCACAACCGTTTCTACCGATAATACCTACTTTTTGACCTGGAAAAATGCTGGCAGAAGCTTTTTCTAAAAGATACTTGCTACCGCGCATAATGGTTACATCAGATAATTGAATCACTTTTTTTACACACAAAAAAACAGTGACCAAAGGTCACTGTTTAAAAAATTAAACTTAAAGCTGAGAGGTATTTTGAACTAGCGTGATGCCGTCTTTTGCTCTCATGTTTCTGATATTGATAACGGTCTTAGGACCAATATGTCTAATGACAGAAACATTCAAGATAGGAACTCCTGACTGTCTACAAGCTCTAACTAATGAAGGGATCACAGTAGATGAACCTGAGTTTTGAGATACATCAACACCTGCTCCGGTTACAGTCTCAATACCAGCTGAATTTAAAGCCTGACGAATTGCACCTGATAAATCACCAATACAGTCAGAAGAACTGTCAGGTACTACAGTAGGAGCAATATACACAGGACCTTGCTCATTCTTAAGTCTCTGAGCCTGACCTAAGGCAATCTTATAGGCTATTTGAGCTGCATTGCTGGTATTAGCAGTACCGCACTTAGAGCTTGAAGGTGCACTCTGAAGACTTTCAAGAGTAGATTCCTCGTTTGAGTTTGCAATCTCTACCTCTTGTGAGTTATCAGTATTTGCGTTCTCGTCTTTTTCAAGCTTATTCAGATCCTGTGGAGTGTTCTCTTCAGGAACGAATGCTTGAGGCACTTTAGTTTGTGTTTCTACGTTGTTATTAGAGTTTTGATCCTGATTGAGTTTGTTCAGATCGACATTTCCCTGTACAACGTCTTTTACAGAAACAGAAGCTAAAGGAGAAGAGTTCTCTTTATCTTTTAACTCATTTAATACAGGAAGCAGTGAGCCTTCTGTCTGAGCAGCACTGCCTTCAGGTACATATGGTTTTACTACACCTGCCTGCATTTCCTGATTAAAAGCTTTGGCAACTAAGTCGCTTTTTGCCTTATCTTCAGGTTTTACAGTTGATTGAGTTTTCTTTTTATTTGTAACTGTTTTCTTATTATTTTTGTTTGCAGACTTTTTGTGAGTCTTTACCTGTTCTGTTTTAACTGTCTGACCATCAGGGCCTACAGAACTGTCAAAATAATAGGTGTTACAAGCTGTAAGTGAGAAAGCTCCTATAAACATACAGCTAAGATATAAAGATTTTTTTAGTGTCTTTAAATTAAATCTTGTCATTTGGGAATCCAAAACCACCTAAATAACCACCAGCTAAAAGGTGCATATGAATGTGAGGTACTTCCTGACATCCGTTTTTACCAACGTTAACGATTAGACGGTAACCTGACTCACTTACACCTAAATCCTCGGCAATCTTTCTTGCCACGATAAAAAGGTGTCCCATCATCTTCTCATCTTCAGGTTCTACCTGTGATACTGAAGGAATTGGCTTATTTGTTACAATTAAAATGTGATGCTCTGCTTTAGGATTGATGTCTAAAAAAGCAGTAACAAGATCATCATGATAAATAGTCTTTGATGGAATAGTGCCGTTGATGATTTTTGTAAAAATAGTCTCTTCGCTCATGATATCACCGTTCAATTATTTGAATTTTAAAAATAAATAATCCGTATATTGGTCCGATTATAACATAAAGTTAGGTGTTCAAGTTCATGGATAAAAGTACGATTAGTAGTTACGCATCAAACTGACCATGTTTCGACAAATTCTAAGAATTTCACCTTTAGTGCGTATTATAGTCAAATATAATACATAAATT
>OMZC01000043.1 GCA_900315395.1 uncultured Gammaproteobacteria bacterium | reverse complement strand
GATATTGGAAAACCGTTCAGAATTATTGGAAAAATATGCAAAGATATCGAAAGAGCGTTCCGTTTTAAAGGAATTAATGTGAATTTTATTGTAATGATGATCGATTATATTGGATTTGCGTTTATATTAAAGTGGAATTTGCACTCATGTTTAGCTACAAAGCTCAACAAGCCATCTAGATGGTCAACTTTTAAATATACCTGAGCATCGATAGTCTGCTGTCTGGTGTTTTTTAACATGATATTGTTAGCTCGTCTGATGCGAACATACTCAAGCACAAGATCATTACCTTCATGCCAATCCGCTCCTTCAAACAAGTAAATTTCAGCAACTCGTCTGCGTAAGAGACCTGCTAAATACTTACCACCTTGTGATTTGTATTGTAAAAACAAATCTGAATTAGGAATACCGCTCTTTAACGACTTCCATAAGCTTGAATTAGTTAATCGAGTAATTCCGCAGTTGTAAGTAAAGCTTAATAGCGCATCAAACTGATTTTGATTAACTTCAATCTCATCAGCATTTAATGAAGCAACTAGCAGTTTTTCAAACTTTTTTAGATCTTGAGAGAATACAGCCTCTGCTTTAGCAAGTGACCACTTATCACTTGCTTTTACATCCGAGCCATAATGCCCATAACCGATGGTGTAGTACTTCTCATTCTCTGTAGCTTTGTAAGCACTTTCTGAGTAGGTCTCAAAGCTCTTGATTAAATCCTTACAATTATCACTTGCTTGCATACTCATAGCCTAGATACTCACATATAGATTGAATAGCTTCGTCAGCGCCATAAGCGATGACAACCTTATAACCAATTCTTGCTAAACGCTCATGCCATACTTTTTGTTCATCAGAAACATGAGACATGCTTTTAACAGCTCTCTTCATCTCTATAAATAGACCTGCGTAACCTTGCTTGGGAACTGCAAACATAAGATCAGGAACACCTGCTCTTACGCCTTCACGTTTCATGCGATAGGCTTCTTGAGAAAACTTTGCTGTAGTTTTACGCCTTGAACCACCATTCGGGATAGCAAATAAGAATTGACCGATAGTGTCATTTCCTATCTTTTGATGATCTGCCCATGCAACAACTCTTTGTTGTTCAACTGTCTCTAAAGGGCAAACTTTCATTACCGTCTCCAAAGACAAATGCAGACAAAGCAGATCACACTTATGATTGCATATACCATTGGCACGCCAGCAATAGCTGCTAATAAAGCAAAACCAAATTCAAAAGCATAAGCTCCAAAGTGCAACAAGTTGTTTCTCATTTTGTTGCTCCTTTAAGGTATTTCTTGGAGATAAGCTCAAAAATATGACCTGAGCCTAAGAAACCAAGTGGAATTGCATACGCTATTGCATCTTTATAGTTAAACTTCTCGGTGCCAAATCTCCATGCAAGCCATGTAATAGATAAAGTACCAGCACCACATAATATGGCATCTAATACGCGCTCTTTGGTTGTAGGAGGATATTGCTGTAGAGTAGAACGAAGAAAGGCTATTAGTGCGCCTGTAATTCCTGCAAGAATAAAATGGAAATAAGGCAACTGCAATATATCATCCAACATTTGCCTTTCTCCATATACGAAAAAACCTGCCAAAAGGCAGGTTTTTCACACTAAATTATCTCGTATGTAATACATTGAATCAGTGTTTTTACCCTGTAATCACACTAATCCACTGTATTGTTTATAAGTCTATTTCATAAAAACGATCCGTTAACGATCCGTTTTATAAAAAATTACTAACTTATTGAAAAGTAATAAAATAAAGTTTAATAAAATTGTTGATTGACACAAAATAGGGCAAAAAAAATATAAAAAGGTAGTCGAAGATATGTAACTCTTAAGATGATTTAGATAAAATTAGATCATGCGTCATTAAGATGATTTTGACAAACAGCATTAACTCTTCCACTTTTCTTATTTTTTGCGCTATACTATAAATGTAGCTACAAGCTACCGTGCCTCAAAAACACGACAACCAAAAGCGCAGACTTGGCGACACACGTCAATCTCACCATATTACATACAATAGGCTTAGTCTTATTGTATCCGCTCTATGGTGGTGTGGTGTGAATATACTGAATAAGCACCGCCTGATCTTTTGGCAGGTTTTTGAGCACCACCGACCCACTCAAAAAAGGGTTAAATCAAAAATAAAACCAAAAGGAGACATTATCATGTCTAACTTAAATCTAACTTCTTACAATTTCCATAACTCAGACATCCGTGTAGTACAGAATGACAAAGGTGAAGTGCTCTTTTGCCTGGCTGATGTATGCAAATCACTTAACTTGTCACAATCAAACAAGACAGCTAATCAAATCAAAGAGGAGTTTCAAGGGGGGTGAATTAAATTCCGCCCCTTTAAAAACTAAAGGTGGTGTACAACAATGCACCATGATCACCGAGCCACAGTTATACTTCGTAATGATGAGATCTAACTCTAAGGTTGCCCGTGAGTTCAGACAGTGGATTTGTAATGAAGTGCTTCCAGAAATTAGAAAACGTGGTGCCTATGTTGGTAACGAAATTAAAAATGAAGTTGCTGACAAGGAAGCTAAAAAATACGATTGGTACATTGGACAGTTAACCGAGCTCTTTGAAAAGAACAAGGTAAGTAAAGAGGTATTGGTATCAACTATCAATATTGCTCAGCGAGTTTTTAAAACTGGATATGTTGTAGCTCTAAAGAACACAGCTGACAATCATGATAAGCCAAAAGCTGATGAGAAAGTAACTCTTACAGAAGATGAGATTACTGCAATTGATCACATGGTTTACTACCATGACAAGTTTAGACCTGAAACATTAAAGGCTTACAAGAAGATTGCAGAAATTCAGGCACAGGCTACAAAGCTCTTGCTTACTATTCAGGATATACCATCAGCTCAACTTTATGAGTCAGCTACAGCACCTGATATTAGTGCACAAAGATTAAAGAGATTTAATACTACAAAAGTTAAGAAAGGTGCACTTGTGGTTAGTGCTTAGAGTTCAATACGACTTGCAAAATTTATAATTTTCTATACATTATGAGCTGCTACTAGACTTGTTTATCAAGTTTTAGCTTAAATCCGCTATAAGGCTGTTTGTAAGTCCAAAATAGATGGTCGTTACTGAAGAGATAAGCAATCTGAAGTAATGGGTAAAGCCCTGTGCATTGCATGGGGCTTTATCATTCATAAAGCAGTATTTATAAAGCTATGCAACATCTTATCTTTAAACTTCATCTGCCTAAAGTTCGCTCTTTCCTGATCTTGCGTGTAAGCAATAGTTTTAGGCTCAAGATGAGATAAGTGCTCAATACCTAATGCCCAGCGTATAGCAAGAGTAGGATCTTTTTGAGCGCGTCTGTAATGTCTGCATAAACGTCTGACCTTCTGATAAGAGAGATTTAAAGCGTTGCAGCACTCACATAGAGAGCGGTATTCAATGCCGTTATATACAAAAGTTCTCATTAACACTCCTTAACGCAATCTACATTAAGAGGTGTCTCATGCTCTTGGTTGTATACCTGTACAAGATGCGCAAGAACTAACTTTTCGCCCAGGATGATTACATTTCTCACTGCCCTGCCTGTAAGGTAGCGTATAGCATTATCGTATGGAGTAGCATCATATCTGTCTTTGTAACGCGCTCTTGTTGTTCTAATACTGTGGTCATGCTCTTTAAGAACTGACAGGATATCGTACTCATCAAGACCTCGAATGTAGTACATTGAGAGTAGCTTATGCACCTGAGGACGTGTTTGCTTTAACCAACACATACAAGCTTCAACTACAAGAGCGCTCTCATCGTCAATAATATAGTCTTCATGGGCAGTTGCAGGGCAGTGATACCCTACAGCACCAAAATATCGTGCCCATAAACCGTAGTTGTGCAGAAGACTTAAATAATCAGATGAGTAACCATACTGTATTGCTTCTATGATGTACTTAGTTAGCATTTACCTTCCTTACGCGCTCGACTTATAAGCACTCCTAAATTCCGTCAATCTGGTACATTCTAAAAGCCTTATCTGCAGGTACATTTGGAATGATTACAAGATCTTTCAATGTGAGATTTGTATTACCTGTGATGATCTCTAATGCTTTAGCTTTAACATTTGGAGTAATCACTCTGATAAGAGCGTTTGAATCACGTGTTTTAAAAAATCCCATTTTTGAGATAATCTCACGATCTTTCTCATTGTTCTTAAGTGTGCTCTCAGGTACAGCCAGTACTGTGAACTTGTTAGCAGCAGAACGTCTTAAATCAATAAAGAGCTGTGGCTGTAACACCAGCATGTTAGTAAGAGCCATAGCATCGTTTAATGCTCTGTGAGCTTTGTAAATAAAACGATTATGAGCAATGATTTTTACAAGGCCACATGATTTATAACCATAACCTAACCAATCAATACCAATCATTGAGCAAGCCCAAGGTATCTTGCGCATTGGTTCACTGTCTTTAAAGATTCTGTCAAAGAACGGACAGTCAAATGCAGCATTGTGAGATATCACAAGATTTACATCAGAGAACAGCTTAAAGATCTTTGCATAGTTAAAATCTTCACCTGCAACCATCTCATTGGTAATACCTGTGATATCAGTAATCATTGGAGAGATTTCTTTTTTAGGCTGCTTAAATCCTTGATACTTGTCAGTGATTTGAATGATCTTACCATCGTCTTTAGAGTAGGTAACTTTGAGAAAGCCTAACTCGATAGGATCATCATTAAACCTGTCTAAGCCTGTAGTCTCAAAATCCAAGATAATGGCTTTGCCCACCTTTTCGTTTGGATATTCTTTTCTGCACAGAAAGATTGAGCCATACTTGTTACTTTCACTAGGCTCTTCAATAGCCTCAGGAGGTATAGGCAACCTTCTGTCAGGTGGAATGTTGTCATAATCAAAATCTTTACCGTACATTAAAAAACACCTCTCCATACCTGTCTGTTGACTGCATCAGCGCCATATTGAGCTATAAGCGCTGACATATACTCGCTGTTAGCAAGCATTTCCTTGGTAAGCACACTAGGCATCTGCATTTGAGCCTTACCTGTGTCTTGGCATCCATGCACGCTGTCACTGTCACGATTGTTAGCTAAAGATGTGGGTTGTGACAACGTACATGAATCTTGTTGTGCAACAGAGTACTGTGGTTCTTCGTAAACCCAGTCACTTTGCTGCTTAATTCTTTGTCGTGTTTTCCTGAGGTTATTAACCCAGTACACACATAACTTTGAGAGCTGAGATATTGAGATCTCTTTGCGGTTTCCTCTGCGATAGCGCCATGTACCATCTTTGGCATAGTAAGAGTGCATCTTCTCGATTAACTGCTCTACGTCTGATGCTGACAGTTTGTAAACATCACTAAGGGTCTGTCTTAGAGTTGAAGTGATAACCTCGTTCTTGTTGTTCTTTTCATCGATATTGTCAAAAGCATGTTCATAATCAACAAACTCACTGTTGATCATCTCACCGCGCTCATCATAGGTGATAAAGAGCTCAATACCACGAACGTTCTTTTTGACGATTCTGACTTTTTGATTTTGTGGCTTTAGAGCAACAGTCTGTTCCTGAAGTTCAAGCTCGTGAGCCTGATTTTCAAAAACTTCCCCTTGCTTCTTACTATTAAGATCAGATCTATATATATATTTATTTTTATCTATATTTAGATCTTTATTATAGGAGTGCGACAAATTGTCGCACCCCCTGTGACAATTTGTCGCACCCATGTGACTATTTGTCACCCTCTCAACAGAGTTTTCCACAGGCTCTAAAGAGTTTTCAACAGGATCAACTTTCTTGGCTTTTGACTTCTTTTGCATCTTTTTAAGCAGAGTTGGCTGCATGGATTCAACTCTTACTTTCTCAGCATCTTTCATGATGTTGGTAGTTAAAAGCTTGATGTTGCCTACGTCAGTTTCGTCAATGTATACGTAACCGCGCTCTTTTAAGGTCTTTAAAGAGCGTTGTATAGTTCTACGGGGCATATTAACCTTAAGAGCAAGGTTATTCATTGTTGAATAATAGCCATTCTTAAAAGTAGACAATGCAACCAAGATAATCTTTGGAGCTGGTGCTAATTCCAACTGCATTAAATCATCTGATACATACGAGGTAATTGTGTCCATATAACTCTCCTTACTTTGATAAGGTAGAAGGTTCTTTGTTCCAGTCAGGAGCTTCAGCCCATACAGGGAGCTCAGGATGTGCTAGCTTAAGAAAGTCAAGACGCGCTCTAGGTACTCCGCTTTTATACCAAGAGCAGACAGAAGATGTCCTAATATGACACTCTCGTGAGACTTGATTTACACCACCTAACTGGGCAATCAATTTTTCAGCGAACTCACCTTTAAAAGTATTAGTAATCTTTCCCATTTAAAACAACCATATATCTAGATATTTCTATGTATTTAATGATAGATAAATCTATGCAAGTATGCAAGCGCAAATTTTTGAGAAATATTCTAAAATAGTAGGTATATCTAGTTATTTTTATGAGGCAACGTATGGCAGATTATTCTTCTTTAGGTAAGAGAATCCGCTATGGATTACAAAAAGCAGGTAAGACACAAGCTGACTTATGCAAGTACACAGGATGTAAGTCATCTACAGTTAGCATGTGGTGTAGTGACAAAGTAAAAAATTTAAGTTCAGAGAATGCATTAAAAGTTAGTAAGCTACTAGGGTTAAATCAGATATGGCTCATCACCGGTAAAGGTGAACCTGAGGGTGATCCTGTAGTTGCATTGGATGATGATGAAACTCCATCAGATGATTATGTGCAGATTAAAGAGTACGGTGTTAGATGTGCTGCAGGTAATGGCTGTGAACCTACTTATGAAGAACAGACTGAGAGTGTGCCTGCGACGTATCGCCGATCATGGTTTCAGCGTATTTGTGTGAATCCTGAGCATTGTAAAAGATTTATTGTCTCAGGTGACAGCATGGAGCCAATTCTTTTTCCCGATGATAGAATTTTAGTAAATATGGCAGATACAAGCCCCATACATAATAACCATGTTTACGCTATCGTCTATGGTGATGAAGTAAGAGTAAAGCGCCTAATACAGTTAATGAATGGCGACCTAATTATTCATTCCGAAAACCCTCAATACCCAGATGAAACTATACACAAAGGTGATGAGATCAACTTCCGAATTATTGGTCGCGTGATAGATAAATCGGGTAGCGGTGGGTTATAATTAACCAAGTTTAAAAAATATATAAAGGTTGATTACATAGGTATGGGCAACTTTAAATTCAAAGTAGCTTTAAATTATTGCAAAGAATATGAAGAAAAAAGTAAGCAAACTCTGAATTTGTTTAATGATTTTATTACACCTTCATTTATTGCAACAATTGCTGCATTTGTAAAATCTCATAACATCAAACGCTCTAATTTTACATATCATGGAGATGATTCTTATTTAACAACAATTGGCTTTTATAATGAAATATGGAATGAGCCATTTGATTTGAATAGGCATAAGAACGGAGACAGCTACTCTCCGTTAATTTTACTCGATGATCCTAATAAAACAGATAGTGCGACCTCTACAATCAACAAATGCATTCGAAATAAACTTAAAAATGACTCTTCACATGTAAATGAACTTTATGAAGTTATTGGTGAATTACATGACAATGTATGGTCTCACGGTCAAGGTTTAGGATTTTCAATTGCACAATATTATCCAACCCGCAATATCATTGAATTTGCTATAGTCGATTGTGGTAAAGGCTTTTTACGAGAACTTAATAGTGCTAACGTTCCCGGTATTAACAATCATGAAGACGCAATCAAGTGGTGTATAAAAAGAGGAAATTCTTCTAAAAAGTATAAAGAAGAATTTGATGATGGTTGGGGGCAATGGGTTCCGGAAGATATAACTTATTCATCTAATGCTTTTGCTCAAGCTAAAATACCTCAAGTTTCATCGAGAGACGAAAATCATCATGAAGGTTTAGGATTAGCAAAGCTAGTAGATTTAGTTAAAAATACTAAAGGAAACTTACAAATAATCTCAGGTGATACAATTTTAGATATTCAAAATGGTTCGGATGAAGAAAAATATTGTAGAATATCATATCCGTGGAACGGAGTGATTATAGGTTGTTCAATACCAACAAATATTGGTTACACCTCAACATCAAATAAAGATTTTGATGATTTACTATCGTTAATGACTAAATAAAGGAATGGAAAATGGAGACTATAACAATAAAATTGCCTGCTGGCAGTTTAGCCTCTAGAGCTTCTGCTGCTCCTTTTAGACAACAAATTCAAAAAGGTTTAAATGAAGGTAAAACTGTACTGATAGATTTATCTGAAACAGAGGTAATCTCAGGTTCATTTGCTGATGAATGCGTTGGTGTCTTAGTTAAGATGTATGACTTCAAGACTGTTACTAACAGAATTAAGCTTCTAAATGGTAATGGCTATACAGAAAGAAGTATCGTTTCAGCGATCCTTGAACGAAAGAATGAGGCTACAAAAGTAAAAACAGTTTCTGATTTCGGATTTACCCCCGTGTAGCTAGTTGAATTTTTAGTTAAAGCCAGTAATAAGATACTGGCTTTTACATTTACTTGTTAAAAATCTCTTTTAAGATCTTAAAGCACTCGTCTCCCTCTTTGTAACGCTGTTCAATCAACTCTTTAAGTTTCATAGCCTGTAACTCTGATACAGGTTTCTTTCCATTCTCCATAATTGAGATGTAATTACTACCAACACCAACTTTTTCACCTAACTCACTGGTAGTTAAGCCCAGTGCCATTCTTAAACGCTTATATAACTTTCCATCCATGATTTAATGTCCTATAAATTGAACGTGCTTATAATATAATATATTTATTACTTTTGTAAACAATTCTATTAAATCACATCAAAATTTTAGCAGCTTTTCTTTAATTAAATTCCTTTATTTTTCAATCAAGTAAATACAACATATTATTTATTACTCGATTTATCTATTGATACCTTTGCTAGAGTGATCTATCATTTAATCAATAAATAGATTTATCTAGTTACAGGTATTCTGAAATGGCAACACTAAATTTATCTCTTGAAGTATCAGATATTCAAATCTCAACTCTTACCCTAAAGGCAAATGAGTATAGAAAACTTAACACTGAGATTGAAAACGCAAAAGAATTGGCTTCAAAGTTCTTTGACAGAGTGTCTTTAAGCTTAAAGTCAGACATCAATAAAGAGCTTAATGAGAAACAAAACGCCTATCTCGATGCTGTGCAGATGATTGTTGTATCTCAAAAGATTGAGGACAAGATCACTGACGCAGTTTTAAGTCTTGGTAAAGAGCATGAGTCAAAGAACCCTACAGACGATACCAATGACAAGCATGATCAAGACAAAGGTTCTCCTGTAAAGTCTGTAAAAGCTCCTAAAGCTACAGCTAAAGAAGCAAAAAAGACTGCAACCGAGCCTGTCAAAGATTTACCTGTAAAAGATCCTGTTGAAAAGAGAGCTGATGGAGCATGTGACCCTGGCTCATCAGTATCTAAAGCTGTTAAAGCTGCTGCGCTTAAGGTAATTCACTCAACTGATCCTCAGTGGTTGTGGAGCGTTCATCAGTTAGCTTACAACCAATTCAAGAATATACCTGCATCATTTGATATTGGTGTACTTGAAGATCTTGCAGCATGCCGTGCATGGGAGCTTCTAAAAGACAAAGAAGAAACTGTACTTGAAGGTGTTAACTTCAACGCTCAATACTTCGACAAGCAGGAAGGCTTTAAATGTTGCAGGGGGTTGGTTAGGACAGGACCACAGCTCAAATCAGCAATGGCTTTCAAGGCTCTTCACTCAATATGCGTCAACTATTACCAGTTCAATTCTAAAGGTATCAGCTTTGCTAGCAAGTTTATCTCCTATTGCAATTATGCAATAAAGCTTATTGATGATGAAAATGACAGGTCACTTGTATTAGCTGAAGCTGACAGACTTAAGAAAGCTTTTATTGATAACTGTCGAGCTAAAGAGCAGGAGAGCCTCATAAATGAAACTAAGTAAGGAGACCAAGTCTGTATTAAGCGACCTTATGGCAGGTGTTGGCTTTATTGGATGCTGTGCTGCAACTATCTACCTGTACAGCTATGAAGATGAGATTTACACCCTGTTAAACAAATTCTTTGGGCTCTAGTGACAGGCTCAAGACTAACAGACATTGAGGAGTAACCAATATGACTAAAGCTAAGCTCAAACAAAAGCTATATGACCTGATGGTAAACATTACCGTAAGCATGTTCATAATCTTAGCTTTTTTCATGGTGGCATCAATGTTAGAACAGTTTCTGTAGCAACGGAAACAAGCAGAAAGAGCGCGCTCATCTGCTCTTAAATATGGTGAGTAAGTTAGAAACATGAAAATATCTCCTCAGTGAGATTTACTGAGGTTAGGTTCTTAAGTTCATTCACTTTCCTAACCTCAGGCTTTTTGAGCAAGTTTATAAGGAACTTATATGAATTTACTTAATAAAACAGAAGTTGCCATGAAGCTACACATGACCACGCAGACGTTCTTGAGACACTTAAGACTGGATTGGACAGATTTTCCTGAATCTTTCCCATTAACAAATTCAAGTAATGCTCAAAGAGTATGGATAGAGCCTGATATTGATGATTGGGTTCTAAAAAAAAGACAAGATTATCTTAAATCACACAAGGAATGAGTTAAAAAATGAGAGTTTTAGTTCACAAGATCTTCTTTGATGAAGAACCAAAATCAGAATATTCACCATACAGACATATACACAGTGCTGAAAAGAAGCTATGTATGTTTATCAACGACAATAAGATTGAAAGTAAAGATATCCAGTGCATACATGCTTTTCCAATGACTGATAACAGTGGAAATTTAGTAGACGGTTATGCAAGTGTTTTTTATTGGGTAAACAAGGAATAACAAGATGAAGAAATTATATGGTGTTTGGTTCAAGACCAATTACGAACCTTTAGCAATGTTGGATATCAAACTTACTGATAAGACATTAAAGCCTTATGAGCCTGTTAATACATATCTTTTGTACAAGGCTCTGTTTATGGGTGCCAGACCTACAGATATTAGAGCAGCATTTATCGCTTTAAAGAAAGGTGCTTTTCCTGATGTTATCAATAAGATCCAACCTTATCTGAAAGATCCTAAAACTATTTTGGAAGCATACAACACCTATGATGCTTATGAAACTGAGAGCAAAACCATGGATGAGATCAACAAAGAGCTTGATAAAGCTAATCCTGATACACCACAGGCTTTTGCCAAAGGTGTTGTTGAAGCTCAGGAAGCTAATGAGGCTAAAGCCAAAGATGAAATTAAAGACGTTAAATCTGATACCAAGACAGTAGAGCGCGTTGAGACTGTAGAGAGTAAAGCTACAGATACTAAGAAAGAATACAAAAAGCCAGTGATTGAGATTAAAGATGAGAAGAGCATTGAGAAAGCCTGCCGAAGCTCAGCAGAGGTTAAAGCAGATGAAAAGACGGAGACTGAGATTAAGACACTTGCTAAGGTTTCTCCAAGAACAGGAACAAAAGGAGCTGATGCAGCAAAGCAAGCCGTTCCTGTAGTAAAGGTCAATGTAGATAAAGCAAAGTATGTCTTTGGTGTAAGAGTAGGCACATACGACAAGCTACTTCGCGCTCTAGGCTTTGATGATGAGTATATCAATGCAAACTTATCAAACTTTGAGATGGATAGCCATGCTCTAGAGTTTGTTGTAGTCGATGAGCTTTGCCATAAGACAAAAGTTGATAAAGGTACCTTGGTATTTCAAATGAAACGTTTATTAAAAGCTTATGAGCTTAAGTACAAGTACAGCGTTCTAAAAGATGATGAGCATAGAACTGACCGTGTGAAGTTTCGTGTAGGTCTTTTAAATGCTGCAAAGCGTTTTGAACTTAACGGCAATCATCCTTTAAACAAGACAACTGTAGCAAAGGCATAACTATGAGAGTAAGTGAGCTTAAAGCTTGGCTTAAGAGCGTTGAAGATGAATTTGATGGTTCTGATCCTGAGATTGGTATTGACGTCTTAGCAGGCAAACATATCGAGTTCTGGTCAATGAATTTAGACGGAGCTCACTTTATTAAAAAAGATAATTGCCTGTCTCTCTTTCAAGTTCGCTTACGCTCTCCTATTCCTCGTGGCGCTTTACTAAAAGTTAAAGTACCTGGATTGGATAGCTTAGAGTGCAATCTGCATGATGCTATAGCTCGTTTTGTTGAGGAATACGAGGTATCAGGCGACTTAAAAGCATGGCAAGAGCAGGATATCGATATGCAGGAGTTTACCGTTGCTGTTATCAAAGATGATGTCTCTCGCTTGGTTCGCCTGTCTGAGGACTTGTTGTGTATATACAACAGAGATGATCTAATCGAGAAGTACAGTTTATTAGTTACTAAAGAGTAAGACCCAGTATGAGATTTTTAACCGAAGATATGGATAACTTTATTAAAGAGCGTGTGCTTTATGAAGTTAAGGTAAATAAACTGTCCCCTGCCGATGCTCATGATAAAGCTAATAAGGCTCTTAAAAGTTTGATTTTGGAGCAGTACGAAGCTGAGACTAAAGCTCTTTACATGAAAGAATATGGCTTACCTCTTGATATGGCTTATCAGGCTGCAATGACTGAATGCAACATCAAGATTGAGACTTACTTTGATACTAAGGCTCCTAAAGTGGGTAAGCAATCTGACAAAGTTGTCTGGACAAATGGCTTTCATTATGGACATGTTGGTTCCAAGAACAAGAGAGAGCACTTTATAAAAGTTAATGCTCAGCTACTGGAGAGTTACAAATCTTTTGAGGAGTTAACTTCTTTAGATCTTAAGCAGCTCTTTTGTATAAAAGCTGACTGTAATCATTTAAGTGGAAGGTTAAATCAGCTTAACAGATGTCACGGTTTTCCACCATCCACAGGTAAAAAGAAGCATGTAAATGTATATAACCGCGCTCAGGTATACGCATGGTTAGACAGTCATAAAGCACTCACCCAAATCATAAATGATAAACCAACTAAGGAATAAAACAATGGAACATGAAACATCACAGAACCTTATCAAGGTTGAACTGACAGCTAAACAGCTTACAAGTATCTTAATCAATTTTGATTATCTGAATAAGCTGGCAAAGGAACGTGGAAAATCACTAATAGCCATTAAATACTCAAATGATATAGAGCCTTTTAAGAAAGCTTTGAATTACACCCTCGCCGAAGATCCTCGTCAATTCTCAGCTGAAGAATGTGACCTCTTATATTGGGCTAATAAGTTTGTTAATGATCCTGATGCTGTTAAAAAGATTGATGAGTTTTTCTCATACTTTAATTCTGCTAATGATTAACAAGAGTATAGCTACATTGAAAAGCATGAAGTATGCGCCCCCACAATTTGGTTAGCCGTTTGGTTAAAAGGTGAATAGTATGAAGTTTAAGAATTTTGATATTGAAGATGTGTTTGGTCCTAACGACACTGAACAGGCAAAAGCCTATATAGGCAAAAAGGGATACTATGCTGACTATATAAATCAATTAGATGAATTTATTGAGAATAAAAAAACATATTGGTCCATTATATTCGATTGATACTGTTAAAGACGATACTTTCGAACGTTTTGTAGTTGGCAGTAGTTTTGACTACAGCTGTCACTATACTTTCTTTTTACCATTAGACAAAGTTAAGAAAACAGAGCCTACAGAGACAAAAGTTACTTATAGATATCGACCTTTTAGAACTATAGCAGAAGTTGATGAGCTTTTAGCAAAAGACAATGTAAAACATTATTGCTACGTTGGAAGCGATTTATGTCTTAGATACAAGGCTAAACCTAATATTACTAAGCAGATTACAATCACAAATTTAGAAGTAGATACAAAAACTAATAGATTACTCTTTATAAATAGTTTTACTCCTAAATACCTGGTTAAGACTTTTGATATTAAGCTCGCTGGTGAATGGTTCCCTTTTGGAGTGGAGGTTAAAGATGAGTAATGGCGAAGTTAGTTTTAAGCTGTTTGCTTGGTAGTTAAAGTTTTAAATATTTAGTGATTGCTAGCACAGCATAATTCACTTAGCTTTGCTAGCATTAAAGAAAAGAGAGAGAGGTGTGTTATGCAATTGACTTGTTATAGATTCCATCTATGTGTAGAACATTCGTTATTTACCTTCAACATAAAAGAAACAACAGGCAAATCTGAACAGGAATTGGAGGACAACAAGCAAAACTTATTTTGGAAAAACTTACTTAAGATTATCAAAGAATTAGAAAAGGATGATAATTCTAATCTTAAAGAAAAGTATTCAACAAGACTGATATTCAAAGATGATGATAAAAAACTTTTGTTCTTTAGATTTGGAAAATTAAGACAAACTTCAATTCTTGAAGCTAATTTAAAAACAACAACACTTGTAAACAATTGGGAAAAATATTCAAATATCTTCATAGATCTTGAAAGTCAAATTGCTTGCATTGAAGAAGATAATTTATCTTTTAATATGATAGATAAAAATCTTTTTAACAAAGTTAGAACTCCTCTTTCTAAATCTTTTATCCAATTAAAGTTTATGGCAATGTCTGAATCAAAGACCTACTGGAACTTTATTAGAGAAAATAGAGGAACTATATCTGAACTGTTTGTAGAGGTTTATGGTAAAAACATGCCTCATCAAACGCAAGCAGCCAATGTTGTATTAAGAAGGATGCAGAGTAACTTTCAAGCTGATAAATCATCGTTTAAAACTGTAGAGTCAAAAGGCAGACTTGTGCTTGCAGACGATGATCCTGATGTTATAGGTATTGCTGATTTAGCTGACTCTGGAATGGCAAAGGTTGAAATGAAAACCATTAGTACAGAAACTTCCCCTCAAAAAGTATTTAAGTCTCAAGATAAGACCTCTGTTAAGGAAATCAACGTCGTTAAGAAACAGTTGGATGAGAATGTAGATAGTAACTCAGATAGCTACATCAGATATATATTTGATTTAATAAGAAAATGCTTTAAAGGTTAGAAAAGCTATGCTTAAGATGTTTATTGATTATTGTAAATCATGCTCTTTTGATTGGATCATAATCTTTTGCTTAAGCATTATCCTACTTACTTTAGATTCATATTTTTTAAACAATACCTTACTTGATTTATTTAGAGAGAATTGCTTCAGCACTATCTTAACCTTATACTCAGTCTTTATTGCAAGCTACATGATTGCATCACCTTATGTTGTATCTTGTGTTAAAGATCTTGCTTCTTATAAAGGCAAAACTCCTGATGACTGGGAAAGCTGTTTAAATATAATCTCAAATGTAAGATCTGCAATCACAGAAGGTACAGTTACTTTTATGTTCTGTCTTGTAAGTTGGCTTATTTTTAAACATAACTTTAGCTTCTACTTTGTAAATTTCTTTTTTGCAACACTGGGGTTTTCTTGTTTAATCAATATCTTTTACATAATGCTTGACTGCGTAAAGATGATTAATGTTGTAAGTACAATATCCTTATACTGTCATAAAGAGGATTTTGACAAACAGCATTAACTCTTCCACTTTTCTTATTTTTTGCGCTATACTATAAATGTAGCTACAAGCTACCGTGCCTAAGAAACACGACAATCAATAGCGCAGATGTTGCGACAAGCGTCATCTCACCTCTTTAAATACACAGTCATTAGACTTCGTGTATCTGCTGTATGGTGAGTGTGGTGTGAATATACTGAATAAGCACCGCTCGACTATTGACGAGTTTCTTAGCACTCACCGCCCAAAAGGCTTTTAAGAAGTAAATCAATAGGAGACATCTTATGTCTAATTCATTAGTATCTTTTAACTTCCATGACTCAAATATCCGTATTATCAAAAATGATAATGGTGATTATCTTTTCTGTCTTGCAGATATATGCGCAAGCCTAAATCTTACAAATACAACCGTTATTGCAAATCAGATTAAAGATGAATTTGAGCTACCTAAGTTAAACTTAGCCAGATTTGACACAGGCTACGGAGTAAAAGAGTTCACCATGATCACCGAGCCACAGCTCTACTTCGTAATGATGAGATCACGTGCAAAGGTTGCCCGTGAGTTCCGTCAGTGGATTTGTAATGAAGTATTACCTTCAATTCGCGCTCAAGGTGCCTATGTTGCAAATAAAACTCATGTTGATGATCATGAGGCTGAGGCTGAATCTCAAAAACGCTGCTGGTATGTAAAGCAGCTTACTGACTTATGCCAGAAGTACAACATCTCAGATGAGGCTTTAGTTGCAGCTGTTAATATTGCCCAACGTGCATTTAAGCAAGGCTATGCTATCGCGCTCAATAAATCTACAGATACTACAGACAAGCAGCCAAAGGCAGATGATAGATTAACCATCACTGAGGATGAGGCTACTGCAATTGATCACATGGTTTACTACCATGACAAGTTTAGACCTGAAACATTAAAGGCTTACAAGAAGATTGCAGAAATTCAGGCACAGGCTACAAAGCTCTTGCTTACTATTCAGGATATACCATCAGCTCAACTTTATGAGTCAGCTACAGCACCTGATATTAGTGCACAAAGATTAAAGAGATTTAATACTACAAAAGTTAAGAAAGGTGCACTTGTGGTTAGTGCTTAGCTTAGATAAATGAAGAAAGCCCTCTGTTAGAGGGCTTTGTAGATAAGCTTTATGCTACAGCTTTATCTTTTACGTCTATGGTCAATTTCTTTAGCAACGCCCTTGAAAGGTGAACCATCTTGTTTCACATCCATAAATTGACCTGAAACAGCATCTCTCTTTACAAAGGTATCATTTTTAGGATTGTAAGTTTGTGTACGATCCTTTATTGCACCTTTTCTATAGCATTTATATGTATTAGTTGCCATAACTTACTCCTTGCTTCATCTTGGGAATTTAAAGAATTTTGCATTCTTAGGGTATATGATTTTGCCATTCCGTCTAATAAATCGACAAAATGCAATATCAGTTTCGTTGGGAGTATTTTGAGAGATCTCGCAACTCTTTAAACATTTAGTCATTTAAATGTCCTTTAATTGCGAGCCCACATTTGAAATTCATCAAGAAGAAATTTATAATGCGAGTGTTCTATGTTCACATTAGGATATCTTCTTAATGTCGGTTCAGGTAGTGAGCTCTAAGCCAAACCTGACCTATAAGGCTCTAGTTTTGCATTAACAAGACTAGAGCTTTTAATTTAAGTTACATCAATAAGATCTATTTAACCACTTTTATAGCTGGAACATAAAAGTGGAAGAACTTAGAGTTCTTTGGATAGACAATCTTACCCTTTCTTCGGATAAATCTACAAAAGATCTCTTTCATTTCAACTTTGGTTTCATTAGATTTTTTCATAATCTATGATCTCCAAATTATGAAAATCTCTCACTATTGAAACTTTTGTGGTATAATCTGAACATCTTTATAAAGTCGAGTTATACTCGCATAAACACAAAAGAGTACATGTGGATTTTCGTACGTCACTGTACTTTTGCCCAACCCTAGCAGTACTGGTAATATTGCTAGGGTTTTATCGTATATAGTATATGATTAATATGGAGAAAAGATCAACTATTTAACAACATTTTGTTAATTAATTTTTATAAAACTAGGGACCACCCCTAATTCACCTGACATATAAGCATTTCTAATGCTTTTATCTGTTCTCTTTCCTTGTTTTAAATTTGTGATCCTTTGCATTTTAGATTCACCATAAAAGTCTTTAGAAATAATCCAATATGAATCTCTTCTCATTAATTCTTGATCTAACAAAGAACTATCATGGCATGTAAAAATAAGCTGTCTTCTAATATCTCTATTACAACACTGGTTGAATAGTTCAATAAGATGTCTAACAAGAAGAGGATGTAAGCTTCTGTCCAATTCATCAACGATAAAAGTAATATCAGAATTTTTAAGCAAAAGATCTCTTAAAACAGGTCTGAGTTCATATAATCTCTTAGTTCCATCAGATTCAGTTGTAAGATCAAGCTCAGTAGTACTGTCATGATTGTCTAAATTTTTATGACGTATTCTTACAGATGAAAATTCTAGCTTATTATTTACCTTTCTTACATTTACAGATTGGCTGATACACATTGAGTCGCCATCTTTCAGTTGTCTATTAAGTGAACTTAAAAACTGAGGAACAAAATTTAGAGAGTCTGCATCGATAGGTTTTCTTATATATTCACTGTTACTAATGTCCAAATTCTTAAGTAACATATTAAAATCTTCATAAGAATCGGCATTTGTATTTGGTTCAAAAAAGTTTGTGTTAGGTCCAATAATGATTAAACCATTACTAAACCATTCATACGCTTCTTTAAATAGCTTTACCTGTTGTGAATATGTATTGTTTAAAAATGACTGTGAAGAAGCCGTTCCTTGCATAACGACGGACAAACGGGTTTTCTCATCATTTGTGTATTCTTTTGATAAATCAGTAAGAACATTTTCTTTTCTCTCAAACAAAACGTTCTTTGTTGTTTTACCAAGACTAGAAAGCTTTTCGTATAGAATTTTGTCTGTATCTAACTCTATCTCATACTCATATACATTAGTATTTGTTAGAAATTTTATATAGAAATATGAGGGGATTTGTCTCTCTGAATTAACAAAAGCAAATGGTTGGAGATTTGTTTTATCATCTTTAGTCAGCACCAGCCTCTTTAAGAAGAAAATTGCTTCTATAAAATTAGTTTTACCGCTTGCGTTGTAACCATATATAGCAGTTAATGGCAATACTCTTCCTGTAAAAGCATTATCAGTTGCTAATCTTTCAAAAGGATCTCTTTCTCTTGTTGCCATCATTGTAAATTCAGTCTCCCCATAAAAGGAAAGCCAATTTTTAAATTTAAACTCCAAAAGCATAGCATTCTCCTCCATTAATCACTTATATCATTATATAACGTTTTATTGTAAATATGAAATAATAAACAAATAACTGTTTAATTATTTTTAGCATACAAATAGATGAGAAGAATCGCATTAAAGAGCTCGCAAAATCATCAGACAAAAACACAAGCAGATTTATTGTGGATACAATCTTAAGGAAGTGAGTTTAAGGCAGTAGAGATACTGCCTAAATTGTGTGATAATAGAGAAAAATGAGTGTGCTGAATCACGTGGGATCCACCGCCACATATACGCCACACAAGGCATCTTATATGCTAGATTTAATTATAAATCAAAAAGTAATTTGCAAAAAATGGTGGTCGTTCTCACCGCCACTTAATAGCCAGATTCCCTTATTATTGCGCGTCAACTATACGATCACTAAGTTCACACAAATTTTATATATCTTTGTTAGTTTTTTCTAAAAAAGAAGTTTAACTTAGAGTTAAGTAAACAATACAAAATCCACTTTGAAAATGTAACTTTTCTCAATAGATAAACGATTGGAGATAAGATATGAAGTACAGAATAGGTCTTCCATTTTGGAAACAAATATATAAACTGTTTGGCGTAACCTTATCATATCGCTATGACATTTTTAGATCAAAAGAAACAGGTTTAATCTATGGTTGTAGTCCTGATATTAAGGGGCTCAATGCAGAAGGAAAAACTGTTCAAGAAGTAATCGAAGCTATTGAAAGTGGAGCATACGATCTAGTAAGACTCGACCTTTATGGAGTTGATGACGAAAATGACCACCCAAAGATTTCTCCTAACGGGATTATTATAGGTGCACTCTCTTAATGAACGGTACTACAAAGTTGTCATTGAAATCCTAAAAGAACACGGCTACAGGTACTATCGTAACGGTAAAGGTTCTCACGAGATTTGGATTAAACAAGATGCTCATGGAAAATTAACAGGTCGTGTTCAAATTCCTACACATTTGGCAGATAAACATTTTGTGCAAAAGCTACTTCGTGATATTGGTATTACAGAGAAAGTTAATTAGCGATTATAAAGCCTCTACAGTGGTAGTTTTGTCATTATAGACCTAAGATCTCGGTCATAGTTCTTACACTATATTTTTAACTCATCAAAAAATCTCCAAAATTAGTTTACCTAATGAAATATCAGATATAAGAATACACTTACATTATTTATATTAAATATCGGAAATAATATTATGGATCTTAGCTCTGCTTATTCTGTTCTAAGTAACATCTATGCAAACTACAGTAAGAAATCTAGCTGCTTCTACGTTTATTCTTACCGTCCTACTTATGACATTTCTACTAAGAGCACCTTAAAAAAGGATGTTACCAGTATTGGTAAGATCTGCACCGTAGATGGTATTGGTACCATTGAGTTCAATGCTAAGTTCCTTAAAGCACATCCTGAATTTATCAATTTAAAAGTATTTCGCAGAGCCAAGAACACCATTTACATCGAAGCTTTAGAAGGGAATAAGAGCTCTTTAGCATCTTCACCAAAAGACAGTCTTTTAGAAGCACGTCATATGAAGATTGGTGCCTCTTATTTCATAGTAGAGGTGTTAAAGAGCTCTTATTCAGGCAGAGCTTTAAAAGCCTTATATGATTCAAGGACAATCACTAAAACACAGTACGACATCATGATGACTGTGCTTGTTTACTCTATATGTGAGGGAGTAAAACATTTAAGTGCTATAGAGTACTTCATACGAGATCATGTAGTTCCTTATACAGGCAACATCAATAAAGACACCATACAGAGGTTATATGGTGTGATTAACAGTGAGTTTATCATTGCCTTTTATAAGAAGAAGCAGGAGCTGATGCAGGCAGACTTTTCTAAAACTCAAACCTGTTTTAATGAGAGAAAGTTTGTAGCTCTAGATGGTACTAACATTGATATCAGCTCAAGGGAAATAGGTAATGCTGATTACGGTAAAGCTAAAAGCGGTAATGACAATCCTATAATCAACTTTCTAACTCTCATTGACCAATGTACAGGAGTACTGTTAGGACACTGTACCTACTCAGGACATACTACAGATATTGCAACATTAGAAGGCTCTGTAAAGCAGCTTTCATACTTTGGCTGTAAGAGCTATACCCTAATCATTGACCGAGGATACTGGTCTATATACAACCTCTCTGTTATATACAACATGGGTATTGATGTAATAGTCCATGTAAAGACCTCTCTATCAACTTCAATCAAGAACTTTATCAGAAGTATTGTTGATGATATGTCTGTTGGTAATGGCTGTGTAAAGATAGAGCATAACAATGAAGTAAACTACGCCAACCGCTTTGAGATGAGTTGGAATTATTTCGATGTTAAAGAGCAAAAGAAAAAGAGAAAGCCTATTTACCTTTATGCCTTCTTTAATCCTAGCCTTGCTAATGATGCTAAAGAAGAACTTATTGCTGAGGTGGCAGAGCTTAATAAGATCTATGATGATTACAAAAAGAGTCTTGCTAAGGCTAAAGCTCAACATAAAAAGAATCCTGAGATGCCTAAGCTTACGGAGAAACAGCAAGACTTAGTCAAAGAAGGTATTATTGTCCTTAATACCAGTGTTAACCGTTATGACATCTGCAATGAAAAGGCTTATAAATACTTCCAGTCAGCAGGTATCTGGCTGTTAGCTTCTACACAACAGTTTGAGTGTGAAGAAATATTTTTAAGATATCGTCAGAGAAATGAAATTGAAATTATGTACAGATATTTCAAAAACCACGTTGATGCTGATACCTTAAATGTATCTACTGAACACACATTCAATGCTAAATTGTTTATCATACCCAAGACCTTAAGCAATTTTAGCAGAAGGGTTAGGTTGGTTAACGATCTG
>OMZC01000058.1 GCA_900315395.1 uncultured Gammaproteobacteria bacterium | reverse complement strand
CCGCCACCAACAATTAGAGCAATATCAGAAAGCTTACGCTGTTTCCAAGCGTCCGTAAATTCAGGGAACCTCAATTGAGGTACTTTCTTATCTTCTTTCATAAGTTATACCTCCAGCTTAATGTTTAGACCTAGCTCTTTGAAATAGCCATTTAGGGTTTCATTAAGATCAGATTCTTCCTTGCAAGCATCTTGGTATTCTTTAAATACTTCATCAAGATCGATAGGTTCTTCTTCCTCGAAGGTATCAACATATCTTGGGATATTGAGGTTAAAGTCGTTTTCTTTAATTTCTTCAAATGAAGCTAAGTGACTGTACTTCTCAATATCTTTACGTTCTTTGTAAGCATTAAAGATCTTCTCGATATTTTCAGCAGACAATTTATTGCGAGCTTTTTCTTTTACAAAGTCTTTAGATGCATCAATAAAGAGAACATCTCGGTTAGAGTTATTCTTTTTTAAGATAACCACACAAGTAGGGATTGAGGTGTTAAAGAAGATGTTAGCAGGCAGACCAATTACAGCATAAATAGAACCAGACTCCAATAAGTGTTTTCTAATTACACCTTCAGCATTACCTCTGAACAGAACTCCATGAGGTAAAACAATACCCATGGTTCCATCTGTCTTTAAATGATAGAAACCATGTAACAAGAACGCATAGTCAGCTGCTGACTTAGGAGCTAACTTTTCATACTGAGCAAAACGAGGATCAGTAATAAAGTTCTCATTAGCAGACCACTTTAAAGAATATGGGGGGTTCATAACTACAGCATCAAAGTTTGTAGGTTCATCTGTAGGCCAATCAGCTGATAGTGAATCACCGTTATTCAATCTTTGGTAATGAGCAGATACCTTATGCAGCATCATGTTCATTCTTGCAAGGTTATAAGTCTGATTTACGATTTCTTGTCCATGATAGTAAACATGCTTTGATTGAGCTTCAGAAATGTAGTTTTTAACCTGTAATAGTAAAGAGCCTGATCCACAGCAAGGATCAAACACAGTAAATGCTTCTTTATTCTCTTTGCCACTAGTTACGATCTTAGCAATTAATTGAGATACTTGCTGAGGGGTATAAAACTCGCCAGCTTTCTTACCTGATTCTGATGCAAACTGACCAATCAAGTATTCGTACGCATCACCTAAAGCATCTTCACCATACTTATTAAAATCAATATGAGCTAAAGCTTTAATCACAGATGAAATTAAAAGGTTTCTATCCTGTGGTGTTTTACCAAGATCTTTTGAATTGATATCAAAACCTTCAAATAGGTTTTCATAGGTCTTACCCTGAGATACTTCAACATCTCTAAATGCTTGGTGCAAGTTTTCTAAAAGGAAACTGTCATCGTTAATCTGGTTGTAGAAAGCTGTAAAGGTAAATTTTGGAAGAATGCAACAACCAAAGTCTCTAGTTAACTCTTCTACAAGATCATTCCAATCCTCAGTGTCTTGAGCTTTTTCATAAATTTCTTGAGCTTCTTCAACAGAGGATGGAACTCTATCTTCTAAAAGATCGACAACTTTATATAAAGTCTTATCTGATAAGCTTTTATAGAAGATTAAACCTAATAAATAATCTTTATAAACATCGGCAGTCATTTTGGCACGCATTTCATCAGCAGCAGCCCATAATGAAGACTGTAAATCCTTTGCATTTAGCTGTTCCATACTATCCTCTTTACAAGTATGAGTTGAATCTATCTTTCAGTTACAAATATATCTAACTGTAACTTTATAGAAGTAAAAGACTTTTTGAAATAGGAGCCTAACTATTATTCTTTAGAGGTCACACAAAAAGCCTTACCTAAGACAATTTCCAAATATATGCTCTTACCGTTCCATAACTAGACACTTGTTGTAAAGTTTTAATTTACAAATTAGCAAGATCGTCAACATCTATCTCGTTATCTTGGGTTACTATTTCCGTATTAGGATCAACGATTATTTCTCTGAGTAATACACCATCTATTTTGCATTTCTCTAAAAGCTCATCCATGCTGGAGTATTGACCAATAGTGTCATAATCAGGATCACACCAACCATCTACCCACTTAAAATGAAACAGAAAAAACCAAAACTTCACACCTGGGACTAGATATGCAAAAGTTGGAGTCAGATATTCATTATTTATTCGGTAGGTTTCCCCTTTGTATATAAATTCAATTGCCACGAATTTATTTTTATCTTTTCGTCTTTCATCCATGTCATCTAGAAAATCATCTAGAGTCTTGTAAAAATTGACGCTGTTATCTGACATATAAACCTCAACTTTCCCATTCTGTGGATATACATACCTACATTCTCGTAAATAAAAATCGTGCTCTAACTCTTACTCTTCTGTCCGCGCTCTTGGCGCATGGTGGCCAAGTAACTGGCGGTAGCACATAAGATAACTCTTAGTCTTAACAATAGACATTGATTATTCCAGAATAAGGAATATCTAAAAATCACCTAACAAAAAAATTTTTCGTTACGACATATCATTTAAATCAAGGTCTGAGACATCATAAAGAAAACGGGGCTGAACAAAAAAATTGAAGAAGCTCAATTAGCAACAAGGAATGAGATTGAATTGAAATTGATAAGGTCTTGAAGTAAGAGAAAAGCTAATGCATTAAATAGAATCTTTAGTTTAAAAAGCTCACCTTCCTACATTAGACTCAATCAATTCACTGAGCGGATCTTATGATGCAGAAAGTGAGCTTTTTACTAAGCCATTTCAAAGGCAAGAGTAAAGGTTGTGCCTTCACCTAGTTTTGAATCAACATCGATAGTGCCATGACACTCTTCAACGATGTGTTTTACGATAGTAAGACCTAGACCTGTACTATCTTTATTAGAGTGACTTCTGTCAACACAGAAGAATCTTTCAAAGATTCTGTCCTGATCTTCTTTTGGAATACCAATACCGGTATCTTTGACCACGATAAAGAACTTATGCTCCTGCCTGAAGATCTTGCAATTAACAGTACCATTCTCTTTATTGTATTTAATGGCATTATCAATTAAGTTGTAGAGAATTTCAGACATATATCTGCGTACGAAATTCATCTGCAGATCTTCACTATCAAGCACAAGGGTTACGCCCTTTTTAGAAGCTTTCTCTTTTAGAGAATCTACTACACTTTCAGAGAGTGACTTTAAGTTTATATGCTCACTTTGTGCTTTTACGCCTGATTCAACCTTTGATAAGAACATGATGTCGTTTATCATGTTCAACAAAGCCTGACCTTCTGAGCGGATCTTTTTACCAAAGTTCTGTAAATCATCAGGACGTACAATACCGTTTTCAATAAGTTCTGCTCTACCAATGATAGATTGTAGAGGTGTCTTTAACTCATGAGATACATTTGAAGCAAATTCCTGACGTTGCATCTGCAACTGTTTTGTTTTGGTGATATCAACAAAAAGCAGAACGAAACCTACGAGTTTGTCCTTTTCTGAAATCTTGTTGAAAATAAGTTTGTAGTATTTGCCAGACAGCTCGATATCCTGTTTTAAACTCTCGATCTCTTCTCTTTTTTCAAAGATTGAACAAAAGATTGGAGATCGGTTGATATTAAGCAGACTATCACCCTTGTATTTTTCAGGCTCATCAATATTGAAAATAGACTGCGCGCTCTGATTTATCAGAATAACCTCACCTTTCTTGTTTAAAAAGATGATGCCCTCAGACATATAGGCTGTCATCACTTTTATTTGAGAATGAGCTGCAGTTACTTTACGTAATAACTTCTTAATACGGTGCTGATGAGAATCAATTCTTTCTAAGAAAGGCTTTAACTCGTCATAAACTACGTTATCAGCAGGATTGTTCAAATCAATCTTATTAATAGGACTTACAATCTTAGCTGAAATTCTCTTAGCTAAAATAACTGACACTACTATAGCTAATAAAAGAATGATAAACAGATGTAAACCTAAAGAAAGTGCCTGTGAAAAGATGTTCTCGGTGGTGTAGGCACAGCGCAGCACGTCACCGGAGTTCAGCCTTACAGCATAGTAGACAGTTCTCTGACCCAAGGTTGAAGAATATCTGTATACCCTGCTTTTACCTGTTTTCTCTGCCTGTATGAACTCGTCTCTGTCAGAATGATTCTCTAATGTTGAAGGATCAACCTTAGAGTCATAATAAACATGTCCGTCCTTATGAATAAGATTTACTCTGTAATCATCAATTTCAAGCAGAGTCAAATCCAGAGACGGATTATTGTTTATGGCATTTTCAAGTTTGGTTGTAAAAGAAATAAGATCATCACTATCAGCCTTTATAAGCTGATAGGATGAAATAAACAAAGATGCCCCCAATCCTAAAATCAGGACCAGAATAGTTGTAAAAAATACAGAACGAAAGATCCTAGAAATCATGCGTCAGCCTTGTATCCGATACCTCTTACAGTCTGAATGACATTCTCAAGTTCTCCTAATTTTGAACGCAGAGCCCTGATATGAACGTCAACAGTCCTGTTTTCACCATCATAATCGATTCCCCAGATGAGATTTAACAGTTCATCTCTGCTGTAGACACGCCCCGGATGTTTAATTAGAAGAAACAGTAACTCAAACTCCTTTAATGATAAGTCTAGTTTCTTATCATCAGCAGTAACTGAGTGCTTTACCTCGTTAATTACGATCTTGCCAAACTTAACCTCGCCTTTAGCATCGCTACCTTCATTTGAACGTCGCAAGATAGCTTTAATTCTGGCAACCATTTCCATTACAGAAAATGGCTTGGTCATATAGTCATCAGCACCTAAATCCAGGGCTTTAATCTTTTCATATTCAGCACCACGTGCTGTGGCCATAATTACAGGTAGTTTTGCTGTCTTTGGATTTGCTCTTAATTTTTTGAGAACATCAACACCACTCATATCTGGCAACATTACATCTAGAACTACAAGCTCAGGTAGTTCTTTTGCTATTGCTTGAAAAAAGCTCTGGGCATCGGCAAAGCCTTCTGCCTTAAAATTCATTGAATTGAGTGTATAAAGCTCAAGCTCTCTAATATCAGCATCATCTTCAAGACAGTAAATCATAAACATCCTACTCCTGGCCTGTTAGTTTGCCTGTAAGCATATATTGAGTGCATCTTGCTACATTGCAAGAATGATCTCCAATACGCTCTAAGTATTTTGCAATCATTAAAAGATCAAGTGAATAGCTTGCATCATTTTCAGAGCTCTTGATCTCATGAATTAAGGTATCCTTAATGGTAAAGAAGTACTTATCAACTACTGTATCATGCTTTATAACATTTGCAGCTAATGTGCCATCTTTGTTCACAAAAGAATCAATACTCTTTTTTACCATCTCGATAGCTTCTTCACTCATCTTTTCAATAAGTAGAATGTCATCGCCTTTGTAGTTAAAATCAAAGTGAGTGATAATCTCAGCAATGGCTATTGCCTGAGTACCAATACGCTCAACATCAGATACTAATTTTAAGGTAGCTGATACTACTAACATATCGTGAGCTACTGGCTGCTGTCTTAAAAGAGTTTTAATACACAGGCTTTCAATCTCACGAGCTTTTGAATTTAAATCATAGTCTTTTCTGTAAATGCTCAAAGCCTTCCCTTTATCGTGAGTTTTAAAAGCTTCAAAAGCATTAGTTAAGCTTTCTTCACATGCTGATGACATTAAAATCAAAGAATTGTTAATCTGTGACATCAGCTCATCTAACTGGAATCTCATTTTTTTACTCCTATTAAGCCAAATAGCTTTAGCCAAATCTTCCGGTTACATAGTCTTCACAGCGCTTATCCTTTGGTTTAGTGAATATGTTATCAGTGCTGTCGCACTCTACAAGATCACCTAACAGGAAGAATGCTGTTCTATCTGAAATTCTTAAAGCCTGCTGCATATTGTGAGTTACGATCACAATGGTATATTTCTTTTTAAGCTCACATGTAAGCTCTTCAATCTTGCCAGTAGAGATAGGATCAAGTGCTGAAGTAGGCTCATCCATTAACAGGATCTCAGGCTCAACAGCCAGAGCTCTTGCAATACACAATCTTTGCTGCTGACCGCCTGACAGACCTAAAGCAGAAGACTTTAATCTGTCCTTTACCTCATCAAAGATAGCAGCCTTTTTCAAAGACTTTTCTACTAACTCATCTAGAGCTGATTTATTTCTAATACCATGAATTCTTGGACCATATGCGATGTTATCGTAGATAGACATAGCAAATGGATTTGGCTTTTGGAAAACCATACCAATGTCTTTGCGCAAAGCGCTGACATTGATCTTGGTGTTTACTAACTCTGTACCCTTAAACTTGATTGAACCGTCAACTCTTAAACCTTCAATCAGATCATTCATACGGTTTAATGAGCGTAAAAAGGTAGACTTACCGCATCCTGATGGACCAATAAGCGCAGTGATCTCGTGCTCATTGATATGCATATTGATGTTATGCAGAGCATGATTTTCACCATAGTAAAGATTAAAGTTTTTTACATCGATAATTGGTGTGGTATTCATTTCTAGTACCTTTTATTCTGAATTCTCTTTGATAACTTGCTTGCGGTGTAATTGATTAAGAGGCTCATGAAAAGCATGATGGCAGCAATTACGAAAGCAACATCAAACTCGCCTTGCTCTTTAGCATAGACATACAAAGCAACCGTTAAAGTTGAACCTGATGATGACATCGCATCAATAAAACCATTTACCTTATGGGCAAAACCTGCGGTAAATAAAAGAGCTGCTGACTCACCTAACATTCTGCCGATGGCGAGAATACAGCCAGTAACAATACCGTCGATACAGCAAGGTAAAACAACAGTTCTAATTGAGTACCACTTATTAGCTCCAAGACCAAAAGCACCTTCTCTGTATGAAGTAGGAACAGAATCCAAACTCTCCTGGGTAGTTCTAATAATGGTAGGTAAATTCATGATAGTAAGTGTTAGGGCACCTGCTAATAATGAGGTCTTAAGGCCAAAGTACTGACAGAAGATAAGCATACCGACCAGACCATAAATAATAGAAGGAATACCAGCTAAACTTTCAATAGCATATTCAATGGCTCGTTTTACCTTCATGTTCTTTGCATATTCAGAAAGATATACAGCAGCACCTACGCCTAGAGGAAGCACAAAGACCAAGGTAGCAATTACGATATAGATGGTGTTTAGAATATCTGGTAACACACCGATGGTATCGTTGATGTAGCTAGGCTTAGTACTTAACAACTGCCATGAAACATGAGGAATAGCTCTTATAAAGACATATAAAATAATGAAAAGAACTACTGCGACGGTAAGTGCTGTAGCTGCATAAGCAAAAGACAGCATTACGTTCTTATAGATATTTCTTCTTAAAGCATTGTTCATATTACTTGCTGCCTCTCTTCTTTAAGACAAGATTTAACAGTGCATTGATTACCATAATGAAGATGAACAGCACTAAAGCGATTGAGAACAGAGCCTGACGCTGCAGACCTGCTGAATATGACATCTCGGATGCTACTGCGGTAGTTAAAAATCTTACTGATTCGAATATGCCAGGCATATTAGCTACGTTACCTGCAACCATCATTACAGCCATAGCTTCACCAATGGCTCTACCTACACCTAAAACCACTGCAACACCAATACCACGGCGAGCAGCTGGGACTACAACTTTATAAACTGTCTCAACCTTATTGGCGCCTAATGCAAGTGAGCCTAATTCATACTCATGAGGAACAGCCTCAAGTGCACCGATGGATACCTTAATAATTGAAGGTAAGATCATGATAGAGAGCACTAGGATTGCTGCTAATAATGATGAACCGTCTGCAAGGTTAAAAATATCTTTGATAGCTGGGACTAAAACCAGCATACCGATAAAACCGAAAACAACTGAAGGAATACCCGCTAATAAATCTACTACTGATTCAATAAACTGCTTTACTCTTAAAGGAGCAAACTTAGCCAGGTATACAGAACTAAAGAAACCAATTGGAAGACCTAATAAAATTGCACCAAAGGTACCGTAAATAGAGGTCAGAATGAAAGGCATAATACCGAATTTAGGATCGGCTGCTGTTGATGCCCATTTAGTTCCAAAGATAAAGTCAAAAAAGCCTATTTCATGAATAGCGGGAATTCCAGAAATAATTAGATACAGACAGATGACCACTACGAATACGATATTGAGGTAACCTAGAATGGTGAACACCCAGGTAGCAATCATGTCTGCGCATTCTTGATGATTTCTTAATTGCATAAAATAATAACTGCAGGATCAGATCCTGCAGCTCCATGATAATGATTGATTACTTCTTAGCAGGAACAACGCCAGCCTTTACAATTAAAGGCTTAGCCTCATCTGACATAGCGTAGTCAATGAATGCCTTTGCATCCTTTGAAGGCTGTTTAGCCTTGTTTAGAACGAATACGAATGGACGCTGTAACTTGTAGCTCTTGTCTAAAACTGTTTCCTCTGATGGAACAACACCGTTGAAAGATAGAACCTTGATTGAATCATTTACAGCTGATAGAGAAGCATAACCGATTGCATTCTCGTTCTGACCTACAGTGGTAATAACATCACCAGTTGAGGTTAATTCCTGACGATATTTGCATGAATCCTTAGTACCAGTTACAGACTCGAAACCATCACGGGTACCTGAACCTGCTTCACGACCAATTAAAACTACAGGAGCATCAGCACCACCTAAATTTTTCCAGTTGGTGATCTTGCCTGTAAATACATCTTTAATCTGCTCAGTAGTGATATCAGTTAACTTGTTTGACTTGTTAACAACGATTACGATGCCGTCGTATGCAACATCGATACCCTGTAATTTTTCCTGTTCCTGAGCTTTTAAGGCTCTGGATGACAGACCGATGTCAGCACGACCTTCTAAAGCAGCAGTGATACCAGCACCTGAACCAGTTGGATTGTAGGTAACATCGATTCCGTTGCCTTCAAATGACTCAATCAGAATACCCATTACCTTTTCCATTGAAGTTGAACCGTCAGTAATAACAGCACCGGCATTAGCAGATGCAGAAAAACCTAATACACAACCACAAACTGCTGATAACAATGTCTTGTTAAATTTCATTTTTAAAATCTCCATATCAATCGACATGATTAAGATACAAAGACTTTGTTAACTTACTAATGTGCAATTGTTAAAATTTTGTAAATAGAGTAAAAGAGCATTGCCAAGCGGTTTTATTAGTTTTTTAACATAAATTGTTAAGTGCAAAAGAAAGGATTTACTGCTTTTCTGGAAATATCTTCTTACATGAACTGCTATACAGGAGCAGAAGTTGAAATTTACAGGAAAAGTTATGTACAGAGCTTAGAGCTCAAACAGCTAAGTCAGATTGCTCTGATTTTAATCTGATAATTATAAGAGGCTTCGTGCATAAGTGTGGGTAAAAGCACAAGTCTCTGAATAATCTATTTACCCTTTAGATCATTTAACGTGATCTTTAATGCTC
>OMZC01000006.1 GCA_900315395.1 uncultured Gammaproteobacteria bacterium | reverse complement strand
TCTGCAAACATTACTTCTACTTATTGACGATCTAGCTGTTACCTTAGATGCAGCAGGCTGTATCTGTAAAGGTAAATTAGCTAAGGCTAAAGAAGTAATATCAAACGCAATCTCAGATTGGTTCTCTGGTATTACTGACTACATAAAAATGTACATTCAGCTACCACAAACGTCTTAATAATCAAAAATCATATTTTAAAGAGCAAATGCCGTGTTAAACCGCATTGTTATCTGCATTTTGAATTAAATTCCAAATGCAAAAGTTGAGCTATTTTACTTAACTTTTGCTAACACACCTGATAATTTTGCCATAAATTTAGTCAAGTGAATAAAAAACTCAAAACAGCATGCATAAAGGCATAGCGTAAAACTCAATTTGTATCATGTGCAGTATCTTTTGTTTTGCATACAAAACCTATCCAAACAGTGTATAATGTGACCTCAATTTAACAGGATATGAAATCCTGTCTTCTTTTTTAAACTGTCAGAAAGACACGTTTCCTATCTTCGGAGCTAAAAGTGCAACTTAAAGATCTTGCAGATAAAATCATTGATGGATATGAGATTTCAAAAGAGGAAGCTTTAGAGCTATATGATGCTCCTCTTGAGGAACTCAAGGAAAGTGCCAGCAAAATTACTTCACACTTCTTTAAAGAAGCAATCGAACTGTGTTGTATCTCTAATGGTAAGTGTGGCAAATGTTCTGAAAACTGTAAATTCTGTTCTCAGAGTCGTTACTACAATACCGAAATTCAACAGTCTGTTTTAAAGTCTGTAGATGAGTTCTTTAAAGAGGCTCAGGCAAATGACAGACGTGGTGTGCACCGTTTCTCAATTGTAACTGCAGGTGTAAGACTGTCAAAAGCTGAGTTAAAGACTATTGCACAGGCTTATAAAAAGATCACCTCAGAGCTTAAGATCTCATGCTGTGGTTCTTTAGGTCTTTTAGACTTTGACGATTTTGTAATGTTAAAAGAAGCAGGACTTAAGCGTTACCACAATAACCTAGAGACCTCTCCTAACTTCTTTAAAGAGATCTGCACTACTCATACCATGAAGCAAAAAGAAGATACCATTGCTTTAGCTAAAAAGGCTGGTCTTGAGATTTGCTCTGGCTGTATCTTAGGTATGGGCGAGAGTGTTGAGGATAGAGTAGATATTGCTTTAGAGTTACGCAAGTTACAGGTAGACAGTACTCCTATCAATATCTTAAATCCTATTAAAGGTACACCTTTAGAGAATCGTCCTACAGTTCACCCAGATGAGGTAAGACGTACTATTGCTCTTTTCAGACATGTATTGCCAAAGACAGTTTTAAGATTAGCTGGTGGCAGACTCATCATTCAGAAATACTTTACTGATTTATATAAGTACGGTATCAATGCTGAGATCACAGGTGATATGTTAACTACAGCAGGTTTAACTGTTGCTGATGACATCTCTGCTGCTATTAGCAATCAGAAGATCTTAACTAAGATTGAGCCTATTAAGTAGTACCTGTAAAGCTTTGTACTACTAAAACAAGCGCCACATTTTTTACAGCAATACTAAAACTACATAAGCTAAAGCTGTATAAAAATGTGGCGTTGTGGTTTTGTAATTCTATTCAGAAAGATCTAGTCAACCAAAGTATTATCCTCAGCTAAAGTAACCTTTTCCTGTTTTACCTTACCTTCACGCTTAATCTCAAAGTTCATCACAGTGTTTGGCTTTGACTTTGAAACTAAGTCAATAAGTTCTCTTACGTTTTTAACGCTATAACCATCAACTTTAGTGATGAGATCACCTATTTTTAAAATGCCAAAAGCAGGACCTTCAGGATCGACATAACCGATTCTGACACCAGACTCTGAATCTAGAGCTGTAGTTTCATCATCTGAAATACCTAAATAACCACGCTCTACTTTACCGTGGCGTAAGATTTCATTCATTACTTCACGAACCATCTTTACAGGTACAGCAAAGCCAATACCATAGGTATTGTCACCACTGAATGAAGCTGTATTGATACCAATTAGATTGCCTTTAGTATCAACTAAAGCGCCACCTGAGTTACCCTGATTGATAGGAGCATCAGTCTGGATTAACTCCTGAACACCCTGACGGATATTCATTTGATCTTTAGATAAAAGACCAGAACCTGAGCGCGATACAGCTGAGATAATACCGTGAGTTACGGTTTGTCCAAGATTATTAGGGTTACCAATAGCAAGTGCGATATCACCAATATTAGGTTCATTCTTAGCAGGTGTAATTGGAGTTAATGGAGTATCAGATACTGATAAAACAGCTATATCAGTACGTCTGTCGCAACCTACTACAAAAGCTTTCATGACCTTACCGTCACGAGTTTGCACAAAGATTGCTTTATTAGGCTCATTACCTGATGGTACTACATGGTAATTAGTGACGATGATGCCATTCTTATCCATGATCACACCAGATGCTGATGAGGTGATGGAGTTAGGATCAGGAGTTGAGTAATCGTCTTTTAAGGTAGCTACATAGATATTTACAACACTAGGAGCTGCTTTGTTTACAGCGTAAGAATATCCTTCAGTTGAAATACCACTTGAATAAATAAGATCGCCTAGTTTTTTACCAGTAGATGGTTTTACTAAAAGTACAGCGACACCAACAATGACGCCTACAGCTACAGGAATAAGAAAGGGGAGAGTCTTTTTGCTAATAATCATATAAAGAGTTCGCACATACGTAGAGTTTCTTAAAAAAGAATACCTTAAATTTCATCAAAATGTGTTGATCTTTATATGATTTTACAAAATTATTCTGTGAAGATTAAATCTACAGCTATGGATCTGAGACAGTAATTCAGATTACTTAATCTTTTTACAAGTTATAAAACAGTTTTTACCAGCAAAGGCTATTCCGTAAGTATAGATACTTTGAATCATCCTGTTACCCATAAAAGGTTCAGAGTAATTCTTTTCTTCTATTTGAGACAGTGCTGTTTCGCTTAAGGTTACTAAATCAGAGCCTGTAGGAGCTGATTTAATCTCAATAATTGCCACCTTTCTACAGTCAATGTCTTTAAAGTGATATCAATAACAGGATACTGTCCCATGAACTTAGAACATAACTCTTTGTCTTCTAATATCTTGGTACCTTTAAAGAGTTCTAGTTGTTTTGAGTTATCAAATGGCTTTTCAGGATCTATTTTTAAGAAAGACTCAAACATGGTAATGAGCAAGGTCTTACCAAAACGTCTTGGTCTTGTAAATAACAGAATTTTGGATGAATCTGTAAACACAGTCTTGATAAACTCTGTCTTATCTACATAGTAGCAATTCTCATCTTTCAGTTCTTCAAAACTGGTAGGACTTTCTGGTAATGCTAAGAATTGTTTGTCGCTCATTTTATTGATCCTGATATTTGCTAGTTTCAATTATAACTTGCATTAAAAGAATATGCAGAGATAACAAAAGATCTAGAGGACAATAAAAATGGAGACCTAAGCCTCCATTTTTAGATACAGGAAATATTAACCTTTGTGACAGCAGTTAATCTTAACTACATCTTAGCTATAGATTAACCTTCAGAGATAATTATCTGATTGTGATAAATAAGGTACCACCGTTACGGTTAATTCTAATTGCTGAAATCTTGCCCTTAACATTCTCAAGATTCTTCTTCAAATCAGAGATAGTCTTAATTTCAGCACGGTTTACTGCTGTGATAACGTCACCCTTGCGTAAACCAAAGCGCTGAGCAATAGAGCCTTTAGCTACATCAGTTACCTCTACACCACCATCTTTAGCGTTTGCAAATGAAGCACCTTCAAAAGCAGGAGAGATGTTCTTTGAATTTGTAGCTGCTACTTCAGTAGTCTCAGTGTTCTTACCAATCTTTACAGTAAAGTCTTTGTATGAACCATCACGGAAGACAGTGATATTAACCTCAGAGCCTTCACGCATTGTGGCAATTTCAGCTCTTAACTGAGCAAATGAGGTTACCTTCTTACCATTTACAGCAGTGATGATATCACCTGACTTGATACCAGCCTTGTCAGCACCAGATCCTTTCATTACTTCATTAACAAAAGCACCTGAACTCTGGTTATAACCAAAGCTCTGAGCTAAATCAGCATTTAATTCAGTACCTGAAACACCTAACAGACCACGCTTTACTTCACCAAACTTTAATAACTGCTCAGTTACAGTCTTAACCATGTTAGCAGGGATAGCAAAACCGATACCGATGTTGCCACCTGATGGAGCCATAATAGCGGTGTTAATACCGATTAACTGACCGTTTAAGTTAATTAAAGCACCACCTGAGTTACCAGAGTTAATAGCAGCATCAGTCTGAATGAAGTTTTCGATGTTCTCAATATTAAGACCGGTTCTGCCTAAAGCTGAAACGATACCAGAGGTTACGGTCTGACCTAAGCCATATGGGTTACCGATTGCAACAGCAAAGTCACCAACTTCAAGACTGTCAGAATCAGCTAAATCGATCTGAGTTAAATTCTTAAACTCTTTTAACTTTAATAAAGCCAAATCGGTGTGAGCATCTTTACCAACTAACTTTGCGTCATACTCACGACCATCTGATAACTGAACCTTGATCTCATCTGCTGAATCGATAACGTGGTTGTTAGTTACTACAAGACCTTGTGCTGAATCGATGATTACACCAGAGCCTAAAGCACGGAATTCCTGCTGACGAGGTTGTGTTGGTCCAAATGAGTCGTCCATACCAGGGAACATAAATCTAAACTCATCTGGTAATGAGAAGCCTTGAACGTCTTTTTTACCCTTAACAGAGATATTTACTACACCTGGTAGTACCTTCTTTAACATTGGAGCTAGAGAAGGCATATCTCCTTTAGCCATTAAATCATTGATAATAGGGGCTGCAGCTTGAGCCTGACCTGCTGTAAGCACTGTCATTGATAATGCCATTGCAGCTGCTAATGATGCGTTCTTAATCTTGTTTAACATCTTTGTTTGTTACTCCTAAATAAAAGTATCAATTTCTTTTAAATTGTTTTTAATACCAACTTTAAACTTAGAACCTAAATTAAAACCTAATATCTAAAATTGGGTATTTAAACTTTTAACTTCTCTTCTTGTGCCACTTCTTCTTTTGACTCACTCTCAGCCTCAGAAGGTTTTTCAATATTCTTTTTTACCTTCACAGGATCTGCAAACTCAGTTTGGATCTCGTTTGGTCTTAATACCTTAGGTGTTGGAATCTCACCTAAGGTACCAGTTACTTCCTTAGTTGTTTCTGACTGTTGTCTTTTTGACTCTCGTCTTGGGGTAATACCTTCGTATATACCCTGATTTAAAAACTCGTGACTGTCAGCCTCTTCGGGGGCAATCTTTTGGGCAGCTTCCTTTAAAAACTGCACATACTGCTGATGGGCAGAATCAATTTCAGAGAACATATCTAAAGAGGTTTTAAAGAACCTGTCTAGAGTACGTTGAGCACGGATAGCAGCTCTTTTGGTTTTTAACAGTTCATCTCTAACTCTTTTGTGTTTGTAAATCTGTGCCATCACTAAAAAACAAGCAACTGCACCGACAATAAAACCTGCAAAAAAGATTGCTGCTAGGAGCGCGTAATTATTCATATCCCACCTTAAACTTTGCACAGCTGCTCTGCTACTGCGCACTATTGAGAATAAATTTATTTTCTTAGTTAATACTTAGTTTTTATTTTGGAGTTTCAATAAAAACGGTACTCATTGAAATATCAAATAAATTATCCTCGAAAATGGCTAATAAAACTGCCACAACTGTTTAATTATTTGAGGTCTGACATTACTTTTTTCAAGTTTTTTCATGAAAGGTGATAATTATTGTTGAAAATTCTCATTAACCTTAAGCTCAATGAGTAAAAAATGGATAATAAGAAAGGTCATTTAAAACTCCTAATTCGAGTTTTATGACGTTAGATCTCATGGCAACTAACACTATGTTCATTAAAAAGTGACAATAACAAAAGTATGGAAATTTCTCTTTAAAGATCTGCATCAAAAAAAGATGAATGACATTAGCCTTTGAACTACTGAAACTATCAGGTGATAAAACAAATCACATTTTGGTGTTTGAAGATCAAGTAATTATTCTTATTTTGAATTATTATGGGTATAAAAGATAAATATTAAAGGAGTTGCTAAAATGTGTACTTTGATGGAAAAAGACGTTCTACTTGATGCAATTTCAGCAACAACTGCTTTTATTGCCTATAGAACTCCTAGAGGTCCAGATTATACAGCCACAGATGATCTAAAAGAATGTTCTCATTTAAGGTACAAAATTCTTTCTTCAGATCCTGAACAAATCGATAAACCAAAAGTTATGGAAAAATTGCGATCTCTCAAAAAGAAATACCTTGGTCTTCCTCCAATTCCTTGCTATTTTGGGTATTTAAAAGATCCATGCAAAGAATGTACTGTATACAAAGCTGAATGTAAAAGAAGAGAACATAAATGAAGGGCTTTATATGTTGATTAAAATGGTTTAGCTATTGAAATTTGCAGGTAATAAAACAAGTTGCATTCAAAGCTTATGTAAGTATTAAAGGAGCTTAAAAATGTGTACTTTGATGGAAAAAGACGTTCTACTTGATACAATTTCAGGATTTACTGCTTTTATTGCCTATAGAACTCCACCACAAGCAGATTCAGATGATCTCGAAGAATGTTATCTGTTAAGGGAAAAATTACTTCGTTCAGATCCTGAACAAATTGATAAACAGGAAGTTTATGAAAAATTAGATGCTCTAAAAGCAAAATACGAAGGTCTTCCTGTATTTTCTTGTTATTTGGGAGATTATGCAGAAGAATACAAAAAAATTACTGGAAACGAAGTGATTTGAAAAAAGAGAGCGCGCAAAATAAGGTCTTTATATGCTGATTAAAATGGATTAGCTATTGAAATTTGCAGGTAATAAAACAAGTTGCATTCAAATTTTAAGAAAGTATTAAAGGAGCTTCAAAATGTGTACTTTAGTGGAAAAAGAGGTTCTACTTGATACGATTTCAGGATTTACAGCTTTTATTGCTTATAGAACTCCACCACAAGCAGATTCAGATGATCTCGAAGAATGTTATCTGTTAAGGGAAAAATTACTTCGTTCAGATCCTGAACAAATTGATAAACAGGAAGTTTATGAAAAATTAGATGCTCTAAAAGCAAAATACGAAGGTCTTCCTGTATTTTCTTGTTATTTGGGAGATTATGCAGAAGAATACAAAAAAATTACTGGAAACGAAGTGATTTGAAAAAAGAGAGCGCGCAAAATAAGGTCTTTATATGCTGATTAAAAATGGCTTAGTTTTTACAAAACAGGGCTTTGAACACAAAGATATTAAAATTGAAGCAAAAAGTATCAAAAGCCTTAGTGCTGAAAGCGCTGATACCAGTGATGCTTTTGTAATCAACGCTGATGACTGTTACGTACTCCCAGGTTTTATCGATCTACATTTTCATGGAGCGGCAAAGGTCGACTTTATGGATGGCACTCTAGAGAGTGTTAAGACTTTAGCCTCTTATGAAGCATCACATGGTGTAACTTCAATTGCGCCTGCTACCATGACCATGCCTATTGATGCGATTAAACAGAGTATCAATTCAGCTTTAGAATTTAATCGTCAACTAAATGATTGCGAAGCTTCACTTGAAGGCATCTACATGGAAGGACCTTTTGTAAGTCCTAAAAAGTTAGGTGCGCAAAATCCTGAATATGTACTAAAGCCAAATGCTAAAGATTTAGAGTCACTTTATGAAGTATCAGAGGGCTTAATTAAAAAAGTAGTTATAGCCCCTGAAGAGGATGGAGCACTAGATCTTATAAAGTCATTTCATAATAAAGTCTCTTTTTCAATAGGTCACACTGTAACAGACTATGAAACTGCAACTGCTGCCATGAAAGCAGGTGCTAATGAGCTTACACATACCTTTAATGCCATGCCTCCGTTAAATCATCGAGCACCTGGTCCTATCGGTGCTGCTTTTGAAAATAAGCATGTATTTTGTGAGCTAATCACAGATGGTGTACATGTAGATAAGACCATGGTCAACATCCTGTTCTCTTTAATGGGCGATGATCGCATCGTCATGATTTCAGATTCTATGATGGCAACAGGATTAGATGATGGTGAGTACTCATTAGGAGGACAGAAAGTCTTTGTAAAAGGTAATAGAGCTACCTTAAAAGATGGTACTATCGCAGGTTCTGTAACTAACCTTTACAGCTGCTTTGTTAATGCAGTTCAAAACATGGGCGTAAGTTTTGAGAGTGCAATCAAAGCTTGTACTATAAATCCAGCTCGAGCTTTAAAGATTGATGACAAGGTAGGTGAAATTTGTGAAGGTAAAAGGGCAGACCTTTTAGTTGTCGATAAAAATCTTGAAATTAAAGAGATTGTTCTTCGAGGAAAGATCTTAAAAAGAGCCTAATTCAAACAGTTAGTCAGGAAATTAATTTCCAGATTTTAATGCGTGAAATTAATAAAAATATTGTTTGATAAAAGTCGCTATTTTGTTTAAAATACACCATTGCCCCTCTAATCGAGGAACCGGTTTCCCACCCGAGTTGCTTGATGCAGATTGAGTAATCAGTCTGTTTGGAAAGAGAGCAGATATTTTTATCTGTATGTTTTAAAGGAAATTTTCCTTCAAAAAAGGGTTTTTTAATGAAAACTTATGTTGCAACACCATCAACAATTAAGCGTGATTGGTTAGTTATTGATGCTGAGGGTCAGACTTTAGGTCGCCTAGCTACTGAAATTGCTTTACGTTTACGCGGTAAGCACAAGCCAGAGTACACTCCATTCTTAGATACCGGTGATTATGTTATCGTAATCAACGCATCAAAGGTTAAGGTAACTGGTAACAAGGCTCACGACAAGATGTATTATCACCACACTGGTTTCCCAGGTGGAATCAAGTCAGAGTCTTTCGAGAAGTTATTAGCACGTAAGCCAGAGGATGTTATCGAGACTGCTGTTCGCGGTATGCTTCCAAAGGGACCATTAGGTCGTGCTATGTTCCGTAAGCTAAAGGTATATGCTGGTGAGTCACATAATCATGCTGCTCAACAGCCTCAGGTTATCAAGTTTTAAGGAGCATTAGCAAATGGCTGCAAATCAGTATTATGGTACCGGTCGTCGTAAGGACTCAACTGCACGTGTATTCTTAAAGCAGGGTACTGGTAAATTAGAGATCAATGGTAAGACTCTTGATCAGTATTTTGGTCGTCCAACTTCTCGTATGGTTGTAGCTCAGCCATTAGAGTTATTAGAAGTTGCTGACAAGTTTGATCTGTACATCACTGTAAACGGTGGTGGTATCACTGGTCAGGCTGGTGCTATCCGTTTAGGCATCACCAGAGCTTTAATTCAGTATGACGAGACATTCCGTTCAGCTTTACGTAAGGCTGGCTTCGTAACTCGTGATGCTCGTGCTGTAGAGCGTAAGAAGGTTGGTCTTCACAAAGCTCGTAAACGTCCACAGTACTCAAAGCGTTAAT
>OMZC01000105.1 GCA_900315395.1 uncultured Gammaproteobacteria bacterium | reverse complement strand
GTGCAAAAAAGCTTTAACGCTACTCAGAATCTCTTAGGGGTGTCTGAGTAGTTACCAATTTTTTATGTTTTGAGTTTTCTGCTCTAAAAGTAAGCTTTAAAGCAGTCAGGTATCCTGACTGCCTTTAACATGTTCTTAGTGTACTGAGATTTAATCAGTACTAAGCTAGATGCTTATCTGTGGTCAGTGCCTTCATGACATAATCAAAAAAGCCTGTGTTATCTATCTTTAAATAAGTGTTGTTACCAAAGGTAACCGCACCATTTTCAATGGTGTAGCTTGCTACATCAAAAGACAGAGTCTTTGCTTTATGATCTTTAATTAAAACTACCCTCTTATTAGTTACTACTAAGATACCTTCTTCTTTGGAGAAAGAATACAGGATATCAGCTAATACTTTTTTAACTAATTTAGGGAGAGTGCTGTTTAAATGGTAAATTCTGTCTGAGAAGGTAGCGATGATGTTCTCATCATCCTCACAGACGTAATCGTCAACCTCGATTACAAAGTTAGCCTCATCATTACCGCCTACGCAGTATAAAAGGTTATTGTTCTGAGCAATGAACTTTGCAATTGGATATGGAAGATCTGAAAACTTAATTTCTAATAATCTTAAAACAGCAATTGCGTTTCTAGTAAAGGTATCGAAATTAGAGAACAGTCTGTTTCTGTCATAGCGCTCAATCATATAGTAAAGTAAAAAGATGTATTGAGCTTTTACATCAACCGCGCTCTGTGTAACCCAAGATAAGGTCTTTAAGAGAGCTGCAGTATTCTCAGGTGTATCATCAATTAAGCTGTCAGCTAGAGCCTTATTAGACTTTTCACGAGCAAAGATCTCTTTGAAGAAATACTTTGGACCAATCTGACGCATTCTGTTTCTGTAATTATGTAAAAAGCCGTAGGTATCATCACCAGGCTCAATGAGTTTTACATCTGAATTGAGATATACCCTAGCACTTCTTTTAAAGACAACCTTACGGTTATCATTGTCTTTAAATACCAGGTAAATAGCGATTAAAAGAGGTACAGCGCCTAAAACAAAAGGATATAAGCCCTGTTTAAAGTCGCCATCCCATAAGAAAGGCAATGATACAAACAGGTTTAACCATCCGTACCAGCCTAAGAATCCTTCAAGACGGGTTACAAAGACGCCATCTGGGAAGATAAACATAGAAATTCTGTAATTAAGGTGAGTTAAAACTAGTGATAAAACTAGTAAAAAGAATAAGATCAAAAACATGGTCAGTTCTCAATTTTTTATTAAAATAATGATGCTAATTAATCATATCAGTATCTTAGTACAAATTTCGTGACCGCACGTTTAATTATTTGATAAAAAATGAGATTTGCACTGATAAAAGTCTTGTCAGTGCAATAGAAGAGAAAAAAGATAACGTTTGCGTAAATACCAGTCAAAAGAGACTTTATACCATGTTAAACATGACTCTCTTTTTCACCTAATCAGGTGAATTCTTGTGTCTTGAATTTGAAATCCATTGAGCTACTTCCTCTTCAGACATAAGACATACAGCCTTTCCTGCATTTTTCATCTGTTTTTGAAATTGCATCATCGCATATACAGCTGAGTTTACGATCTTAACTTCATTACCTGACACAACAAAAGAAACACGATCACCTGATTCAACCCCAAGAATTTCACGTATTTTCTTGGGAATAGTAACCTGACCTTTAGCCATTACTTTGGCATCACAAACATATAAAGGATCTGACATATAAGCTCCAAAAGTAGGGAATTCCTATTTCCATACTTTTATTTTAGAACAAAAGACAAGAACCTACATAAAGGAAAATTAAGGTAACACTCCTGTATAAGCACAGGGATTTATCTGTGTCCGTTATTTTCGTTGTATGGAGTGAAGAAACACAATGATTAAATTAGAACTTAAAGCCTTTTGCTTTAGCAAGCTCAAGCCACTTTTCATCATCCACAGCTACACCTTTAGAGGGTTCATAGACATGTGTTTCATAAAAGTAGTTTCTCTCGCCTAATAGAGCAGTATCGGTAAGATAGGTCATCTCAGAGTTTACTTCAAAGCCATCGGTTTTAGCTCTGTGATTGGTAAAAGATACGAAAAAGATTGGCTTATTTGCTTTCTCATCTACACAGAACTGATAGTGAAGTTCACCACCTTTTAGGTTACAGAACTTTCTGTATTTAGATTCAAGGTAGTTATATGAAACATCATAGATGCCACGGGTTCTGTAGATATGAACGTGAGAGTCATCAGTGTCTGTAAGCTTTTCTAGATTGTAGAAAAACATTTTTTGCTCTAGTGTCTTGGTAAACTCTACAGCAGTTTGTGATTGAGCAAGTTTTGCTTCCTGTGCTAGAACCTTAGGATCACTTGTACATGAGGCTAAAGATAAAACAGCAAAAGATAATAAAGCTAACTTTATATCAGCCTTAGCAATACGAGTTGCTTTTAAAGCCATATCTTTAACTACGTTCATCATCTTTTGCCTCTATCTTACTATCTGATCTTACTTAATAGTGACTGACCTTTAGCAATTATAATATACAAATACTATCTTGGCAGTGACAATAACAGGTTGTTAATGTTGTCGATAGTACTTAATTTTTGTCTTAAGAGCTGATGATGATCTTTGCTTTCTCTAACTGACATTCTGAAGACATAAATAAAGGCAACAGCAATGAGAGTACTACAAGCTGTTTAAAGTGGTGTTTGTTTATCTTCAAGTGAGACATCAATTTATACCTAAACTTAAGCATCTATTCACTAGTAGTGTTACTATTCACTGTGTTACTATTCTCTTATCGCTTCATAATCGCCTTTTATGCAAGATTTCCCATATTATTGAGACAGTAGAACTTTGTCTTGAGTGTTTTTAGATTATAGTTCAGCTCAAGAAGCTCCTCAGATATAAGGTTAATCTCCTTTATGAGCTCTTCAATAGTAGGCTTTTCAGCTACCAAGCCTTTAAGATCTGGACTCTCGCACCAATATACAGACTGCTCTTCTCCTCTGTGAATAATTACTCTAAAACTTAAAGTAAAACCCAGCTTGTAGGCAAGTTTCCAAAAAGGCAATCCAATTCGATAATTCATTTTGTTCTCCGATAATTCAAAGCAAGTCTGAACTACTGGTAAATAGATCCAAATAGAACAATCAGCCTATTATATTTAATAATGTTTTCTAACACCTTAAGACAATAGGCTCAATTGTCTTTAATTATGATCAGGATAATCCTCTAAGATCTTCTTTAACTCATTAGCAATTCTCTTGTCAGAAACAGAGATCTTAACGCCTAACTGCTGAGCAAAATAAGAAACACGCAGTTCTTCAATTAACCACTTAACCTCGATAAGAGCATCAGGTACTACCTGATACTTATATCTTGAAAGAGTGTTCTTATAAAGCTCGTTTACATCTTCAATCTTACGTGTATACATAAGATCACGATTTACATCTCGTGAGAGTTTGTCGATTCTGTAAATAATCGCCTCAAGATAACGTGGCATCTGCATTAAGTGCTCAAGTTTAGTTGAGCTTACAAAGCCTTTATAAACTAAAGAGTCTAATTGTGAAGCTATATCTTTATAGCTGTAAGCTACAGATAAGTTAATCTGACCTTTTAAAAGACGTCTTATTTCATGGACCTTAAATAAGATCTTGTCAACAAAAGAGCACAGGTATAGAGCTTTATCATTTAAATCTGCTCTTACCTTTTGCGCTAAATTGTTAAAACTTGTCTCATCATAGCAAGGAGCATGATTCTCCTGCATGATAAGATCAATTGAGCCTAATACTAAATCAGAAATAAGCTCTTTTACAGAGCCTAGAGGCTGATAGTACATAGAGAGCTTTGACTTATTAGGTAAGTGCTGCTCAAGATAAGCTGTAGGCTGTTTAATTGAAAGTGACAAGAGCTTTCTTTGTCCTTGCCACATCGCTTTTTCCTGTTTGAACTTACTGTCGTATAACTCAAGAGCTACACCATTGCCTTTGTCAGTTAGAGCAGGATATGCAGTAATTTCAATTGAGCCTTGTTTAGTTACCTGTTCAGACTTAATCGTACCAAAGGTCCAGGTTGATGATGGAGCACTCTCTTTATGAGTTTTAACTACTTTCTTTAAAACATCCTGAACTTCACCTTGAAGAGATTGAGATAAAGCTTCAAAGTTGCGTCCTGACTTAATCACCTTACCCTTTTCATCTTCAATAGCAAAGATCATAAAGAGGTGTTTATCAATTAAGGTCTTATCAAAGTCATCGGCTGTAACTAACTCACCCCCCATACGGGTCAACTCTTTAGCAGCTTTTACATAGAGATCATCACCACATGGCTCACCTAAAGCTTCAGCTAAAGCCTGAGCATAATTAGGAGCTGGGATTAAGTTCTTTCTTAATCTCTTTGGCAGAGACTTAATTAAAGAGGTTAAAAAGTCTAACCTTAGTCCAGGGATCTGGTATAAGAACTCTTTAGAATTTATCCTGTTTAGTACAGCTAATGGGATATGAACAGTAACACCATCATCCTTTGAGGTAGGATCAAAGACATAGCTTAACTTTAACTTAAACTTGTCCTGTATCCAGAACTCAGGGAAGTCCTGCTCTTGGATCTTATTAAAGTTATCTTTGGTTACAAGCTCTAATGAGAAATCTAAATAGTGAGGATCCTGTTTTACCTTCTCTTTCCACCATTTTTCAAAATGACGGACAGTTACAATCTCCTCAGGTAACTTTTTAGCATAGAACTCTTCTAGTACAGTTGAGTCTACTAATAAGTCACGACGCCTTAACTTATCCTCAACATGAACTACCTCATCTACAAGCTCAAGATTGTGCTTAAAGAAGTCATATTTAAGTTCAACATCACCTGCAACTAAACCATCACGGATAAAGAGCTCACGACAGAGCTTTTTATCAATCTGACTGTATTGAACCTTGCGTCCCTGTACAATTGGCAGACCATATAAAGAAATGGTCATAGACGCGATTACCGCGCCCTGCTTTTTAGACCAGTGAGGCTCAGCATAACTCTTTTTAACAAGGTGAGCACCGATGGTCTCTACCCACAGAGGATCAATTGAAGCTACAGTTTTAGCAAACAGACGACTGGTTTCATTTAGTTCAGCAGAGCAAATCCACTTAGGCTTCTTTTTAGATAAAACTGAGGCAGGATGGATCACAAACTTAACGCCACGTGCACCTAAATACATGCCCTTGTCATTATCCTCATAATGACCAATCTGAGAGAGCAGACCTGAGAGGATAGCTCTGTGAATTGCTTCATAAGTAGAAGGTACTTCATTAGAGCGATACTTTAAGATCTGGCAGGATGCTCTTAACTGACGTAATAAATCAAACCACTCACGAACTCTTAAATAGGAAATGTATTCAGCCTTTAAGCGTTTACGCAGTGCTGAATTACTCATCTTAGTCTGCAGATCGCAAATGTATTTATATAAATTTAAGTAAGCTAAAAAGTCTGACTTCTCATCATCAAAACGGTGATGAGCCTGTCTGCTCTGCTCCTGCTTATCTAATGGTCTTTCACGAGGATCCATTACTGCTAGAGCTGAAACGATTACTAAGACCTCACTTAATGAGCCCTCTTTATCAGCCTGTACTAGCATTCTTGAAAGACGAGGATCAGCAGGTATTTTAGATAGAGCCACACCAATCTTAGTAAGCTCAATCTCATCTGTGCCCTTACCTTTAGCATCATTGATGGCACCGACCTCTTCTAAGAGTCTGATACCGTCTGTTACCTGACGCATTTGAGGAGGATCAATAAATGGGAACTTGACGATATTACCTAAATGCAGTGCGACCATCTGTAAGATTACAGCTGCTAGATTGGTTCTTAGAATTTCAGGATCGGTAAACTCAGGACGTGATAAGAAGTCATCTTTAGAGTACAGTCTTACACAGACACCTTCACTGACACGACCGCAACGACCTTTTCTCTGGTTGGCACTAGCCTGTGAAATCTTTTCAACAGGTAATCTCTGAACCTTAGTACGTGGTGAGTAACGACTGATTCTGGCTGTACCTGGATCAATAACATATTTAATTCCAGGAACAGTAAGTGAGGTTTCAGCTACGTTAGTACATAAAACTACACGTACAGTTGAGTGAGGTGCAAAGATCTTATTCTGCTCAGCTGTAGCTAAACGAGCATACAAAGGTAAGATCTCAGTATTTGGAAGATGCGCTTTCTTTAAGAAAGCAGCAATATCCATGATCTCGCGCTCACCAGGTAAAAAGACTAAGGTATCAGCACGACCATGTTCTTTAAATAAGAATTTTAAAGCCTTTAAAATACCGTTTCTAAGATCAAGCTCTTCGACTTCGCACTCAGGATCATCCTCATCAGTATCCTGAAGACCTAATGGCATGTACTCTACTTCAACAGGATAGGTTCTACCTGAGACCTCAATTACAGGAGCATCATTAAAGTGCTTTGAAAAACGCTCTGTGTTAATGGTAGCTGAGGTAATGATAAGCTTTAAGTCTTTGCGCTTTAATAATAACTGCTTTAAATAGCCTAATAAGAAATCAATATTAAGTGATCTTTCATGAGCTTCATCGATGATGATGCAGTCATAGTTTAAAAGTAATCTATCTGAGGCTGTCTCTGACAGTAAGATACCGTCAGTCATCAGTTTTATATAACAGTTCTCTGAGGTTACATCAGTAAATCTTACTTTATAACCTACGCTGTGACCTAACTCCTCCCCTAACTCCTGAGCAATACGGGTAGATACAGCACGGGCAGCTAGTCGTCTTGGCTGAGTGTGACCTATAAGACCATGGATACCTAAGCCTGCCTCTAAACACATCTTTGGGATCTGGGTAGTTTTACCAGAGCCTGTCTCACCTGCGATGATTAAAACCTGATTGTTTTTAATCGCCTCAATGATCTCATCATGCTTTTGAGCTACAGGCAGAGCATCATCATAGGTAATTTTAGGAAGGCTGTTCTTTCGTTTTTCAAAGAAAGCTTTGTACTTTTCAAGAGAGTCTGAGATCTTTAACTCTAAGTCTAAAAGCTTATCGGCATTACTTTCATTTGATGAGCTTTTATCTTTATTATTCTTTGCATTCTCAGAACATAAAGAGAGCTTTTTAAGCTCTCTTGAAAGATTCAGACGGTGTTTATAAGTTACATTGTCAAATTCAGCTCTGACGTTTTGAATAAACTTTTCTAAATTAGGATCTAAGTTCTTATCTAAGTTATTGTTGTTCATTTAGGTTTTATCTAATTTAAAAGGCAAGATTTCTTGCCTTTGTCTTAATAATAGTATGCTGTAAGCTTGCAATAAATGAGTAGAAAAGCTTACAGGAAAAAGCTAACGATACTCACTGTCATCGTTAATGCTATCAAAGAGCTGAGCTTGAGCTAGTTTTCTGCGTCTGCGCAGATCCTCTTGCTCACTCTTGTGTAAATTCAGTTTTGCCTTTCTTAGGCGTTCAAATTCAGCAGCTCTCTCGGAGGCTAGATAGAGACCAGCTCGACGGATCTTATCACCTTCAAGATCAACTACCACTAAGGTTACTTTAATGAGGTTTACCATATCGCCTGCTTTTGGATAACCGCCGATATGATATGACATCAAATCACCTAAAGTTAAGGTCTTTTCAAAAGAGGTTAACTCAAAATCAAACTGTTTAGCTAAATCAACCATTGGGGTTGAGGCAGCATAAATCTTATCTCCATGATAAAGAGGATGACTCTTGATCCTGCTCTCATGAGAGAACAGCGCATTTAATAAAGTCTCATCAGCATCGGTACCAATCATAGAGATGATGTCACCTGTCTTAATTACAGTATCACCATGACACTTAATCATTTTGCCGTCTCTAAAGATGGCAGCAACTGTAGTGCCCTTTGGGAAGGTAATTGAACGTAAGGTTCTGTCATTAAATGATGGCTCTTTAATGCGGTAGTTTAATAACTCATAGTCATTAGAGAGCATGATACCTACATCTGATTTGGTAATAGGTGTCAGCATGGATGGAGCATAGACCTTTAAGAGCTTTGCTAGAGGCAGAATTAAAGAGCCCTGGAAGAGTAAAGATACAATTACCACCACGAAAGCTACATTAAAGTACAGCTGAGGGTTATCAAGATGCTCAAATACAGGATAGATAGCAAGTACAATAGGCACAGAACCTCTTAATCCCACCCAGCTCATAAAGATAATGTCGCGTTTGTTATAAGACTTGAAAAATGGCCTTATGCACAAGAAAACAGTTAAAGGTCTAGCAATTAAGGTAATTACAACCGCAATTACTACACCTGGGAACCAGAACTTAACCATCTCATGAGGTGTAACTAAAAGACCTAACATTAAGAACAAGGTGATCTGTGATAACCAGGTAAAGCCTTCAGATACAGGCAGAATGTAACTTACCTGACGAGTCTTTTGGTTACCCACACACATACCGATAATAAAGATAGCTAAGAAGCCTGAGCCTCCTAGGTATGAGGTAATAGCAAAACCGATTAAACCTAAACCTATAACTAAGATACTGTAAAGGCCTACACCTAGTGACATAGTTGAGACAATCATTCTAGCTATAAAGCCAATGAAGACGCCCATAACAATACCAAAGCCAAACTGCTGTACAAAGAAGACTAAGGCATCTGTAAAAGAGGTTGCCTTTTGTGAAGCAAAGGCAATCATTGTGGTTGTCAGCAAAATAGCCATAGGGTCGTTAGTTGCTGATTCAATCTGCAAGGTATTAGATACATTAGACTTTAAGGAGATGTTCTTATCTTTACCTAATAAAGAGAACACGGCAGCAGCATCAGTAGAACCTACGATACAGCCTAGAAGCAGAGCCTGAATTAAAGAGATATCTAATAACAGGTAAGCAATTAAACCTGTAATACCAGAGGTTAAGATAACACCTACGGTAGCTAAAACAGCAGATTCAGCTGCCACGTTTTTCATCATGGAAAAACTAGTACGTAAACCACCATCTAACAGGATCACCGCTAACATCAGGTTAGCAATAAAGAAAGCTGAGGAGTAATCAGTATAGTGCAGGTGCAGGATGATACCGTCTTCACCTGTTAACATACCGATAGATAAGAACAACAGCAGTAACGGTGTACCGAAGAAGGACGATAATTTAGAAGCCAGAATAGCGAAAGTTAAAAGAATACCGACTATGAGAAAGGCATAGTTCATGTCAAATTCTGGCATGTATCCTCCAAAGAACTGTTGGAAAGCTGGTTTAGTAAACTTTAAGCTACAAAGGTTAATAGCTCATAAGACCAAGCAAAGGAATTCCCCTTTGTGGCACTCTTTTTCTTTGTTTGATTTATATGTGTTGTTATTATTTTTGTTTTTATTACAGTTCTATAATTTTTAACTGTTTTATTATGGCGAAATTATTTAAGCACACCAAGATCTCAATTTGATTAGGTTTTCTTAGT
>OMZC01000090.1 GCA_900315395.1 uncultured Gammaproteobacteria bacterium | reverse complement strand
AAACCGCATTGTTATCTGCATTTTGAATTAAATTCCAAATGCAAAAGTTGAGTTAACTTTAATTCTATACAATATGTTTTGTAATTTCTTGAAAAAAGAGTGATGCTAATCTCATTTTCTAAAAGTAATCGCTCTTAATAACAAAGTGACAGCCTTCACTCCCGTAAAGGAGTGAAGAGCTTTGCAAAATTTTGGCTAAAACTTTCTTGAAGAGATGTCTTCAATGATCCTGTTGGCGACCACACCAAGATCTTTAGAAATGTCGTTTGATTGCTCAACTAAGGATGAGTTGCTGATACTGTTCTCTTTTAACTCGTCTGAGGACTTCTCAATCATGGAAATTGACTCAGTTTGAGACTGCACACTGAGCTTTAAATTGTCGATGTTGTCTAAAAGCTCTTGTGAGATTTTAACAATATCGCCCAAGCTGTTTTGGGTACTTGCAGCAAGAGAACGTACCTCATCTGCTACCACCGCAAAGCCTTTACCGGCAGCGCCAGCACGAGCAGCCTCAATAGCGGCATTTAAAGCTAATAAGTTAGTCTGATCTGCAATTTCTCTGATGATAGAAACTACATTCTGGATCTTTGAAGCATTATTCTCTATTTCACCTGTTTCTTTTACCACTGCAGTATTTGACTCAGTGATAGTATGAGTTGCATCGGTGGTGTTTTCAATCAGTCTTAACTGATCATGCAATGCTTCATAAACAGAGCTTATGGATTTGTTCTGAGATTCAGACTTTTCTTTTAGATCATCAGATAACTGCTTCTGAGCTTTTAGAATTTCACACATTACCTGACCTAATCTGTTAATTCCATTTACAAGCTCTAGATATTTACCCTGATAATTACCGTTTTCAACACGTGCGGTAAAGTCATTATGAACATATGAACTTAAGACGTTATCCACACTCTCCATTACAGAATTGATATTAGTAAGAGCTGTATCTAAGGATGAGACTAGCTCTGAAATATATGGATCTTTTGATCTGTAACTTACATGATCTGAGAAATTACCTGCATTTACCTTATTAAGCACATCATGCACGGCAGCGATAGAACGAGAGTTATCCTCCAAACTTGCTTCGATTTTATCGGCCATTTCGCATAGGGTTCCTACAGCCAAACCTATTTCATCAAAGTTCTTAGGTCTCTTTAAATTTGGAGTATCAGTCTTTCTTTCAAAGAAATCAGAGAAGTTCTTAATGTTAAGTTTTAAAAGACCAAGTCTTGAGCTTAATAACTTGCCGATGTAGTAAACAATACCTAGCATTGCAATTAAAGCGATTATCATCAGCACAGCTGACTCAATGAGCATGGTATTAAGAGGTGCCATAACCTCAGATTTAGCAATCTTACCTACAATGGTCCAGTTTAATAGCTTATCTTTTACAGCTACGATAATGTAATCTTTACCATCTACAGGTGAGGTGTAATAGGCTAAATGGTTCTTGTCAGTAGTTGCACTTTTAATTACAGACAAAAACTTTGGATCAAAGTCATTTACATTCTTTTTAAGGATATAACTGTCATTTTGATGTAACTGAATTAAGCCCTGTTCATTGATACAGAAGAAGTAACCAGTCTCACCTAATTTTTGCTCTTTTAACATCTTTAACAGATTGTTTAACTTAGCAGCAGTACCGGTAATACCGATTAAGTCTCCATTTTCATCTATCATTTTGTAGTTGATAAATAGAGCTAATTCGCCAGACACTCTGTCAAAGTCCATGTTCACATCATAAACATCTTTACAGTCTAAGGTGTATTTAAGCCAAGAGTCTCTACCTTCAATATCGAGTTTTCCGCAAGAATCGCCTTTGTAGTAATAAGTCTGGGAGGTAAAAGAAGCTAAGAAGGTACTGAACAGATCATATTCTTTGATGATATTCATACGATCCTGCTTGAAGATACCGTAACCTTCTTTGTTCTCGCCATTTTTAATCCACTGCATGGTATAGGCTGAAGTTGCCATAACTTTAGATTCATTGATGTAAGGCTCGATATAAGATCTTACGTTATTGGCAATTAGGAATGTTTCTGATGGCAATTGCTTGTTAACAATTTCTTTTTCGATGATAGATGAAGAGTTTTTATAAAAGATGGAGGTAACTGCTAAAAGTGAAATTAGTACAGATACCACAATAATGATTGCAAGTCTTACAACTAAAGACTGTCGTCTTGTTCTGTCAGCCATAGTTTAATCCTTAAATTCGATACACATGCCTATGACTGATTTTAGTTTAAGATTGTAAAGAGATTATGAATTGTTATTAAATCTGTGATTAGTGCACTTTATTAAGCAAACTATTTCTGAAAATTGACCTATATGGGCAGAATTTGCGCAATTTCTGAGCATTACTTAGTGTCGATAAATCTGACTTTATAGAGGTTTTCTGTAAGTTTTAACTTTTGACCTTTTACCTTTACTAAATCAGGTCTCCCCTCAAGATTAAGATCTTTAGGTCCATAAGTTTTAGCATTAGGAAATTTGTAGTTTGTGTGTCCTATGACTTTACCTGCAATGTATGATCTTCTGCCGTTTTGGGTACCATCGTAGATCTTTACAATGTTCTCATAGGTATTAACAATCCTTGCAACCACCTCATTTTTAGCTTTAACAAATGAGTATTCTGAGGTCAATACAAAGGCACTCAAACCAAAGCTTGAGAACACAATTGAAAATAATAAGATCTTTAAGGCACTGTACCAAGTAAAACCGTAGCCTTTAAGAAGTTTTCGCTGCTCTTTAAGATTACTGTTTTTCAAGTTTAGGTCCTTTTGCTAAAGACTTATCTAAAACTATCGCATCTAGATCTTCATCATCAGACTGCTTTAGATACTCATCAAAGCTCTCTTTAAGATCTCTTTTGTTTTTAATCTCTGGTGCACTATAAGCTGTAAGCTCTGAAAGTGAGTTTAAGGCTTTTACGTAGTTCTCAGCTGTTACCTTATCTTCAAACTTCTCACCTTTTTTGAGTTTTGAACTTATATAGGTAAACTCACCATCATAGACATGATTTAGATATGATCTTTTTACTTTCCACAATCTATTGCCCATGATTAAAGATGCTTCTACTTTGTTAATTCCTACTAATACTGCGTAAAAAGGAACCAAATCATCATTTCTTAATGAAAGAACTACAGGTCTATCAACTGTTTTTACAAAGTTAAGATCTTTTTGTACTGTTCTACAAGTTAAGTTTAAAGCATCAAGATCATTGCAGGTGCTTTTAGCACCATCCTGACGACGATAGCCCCAGACTTTAACTAAAGTATCGATAGCATCTGATTTAAACAGGCTTTCTTTTACAGAGGAATTAAACAGAGCTACTTCTCGGTTCTTTACGGTTCTGCCAGGTAACATCGCATTTAATGCTTTGTTGTAGTTATCCTGAACAGTTTCATCTGCATTTACTAAGGTCTGCAGAGATTGAGAATCTAATTTATGAGGCAGATATATGTAGGCAGCACTAAAGACTAAAGCACTTATAATCATGCCTAAAACTAATAAAGGTAGTTTTGCAAATAAAGCTAAAGATACTTCTTTAAAGAAAGTCTTAACGCCAACAACAAACAGACTACGATCATGACGGACTACTTCTATAGCCTTTTTAATGGTATGACCTGAAACATGCTTTTTCTGTGCATTAAAGGCAATACATAAAGCCCTGTCAGCTACAGAGTTGATGATTCTAGGAAGTCCTTTAGTGCCTTTATATAAGATATTGATGGCTCTTGTGGTAAAGACAGGATCATGACATCCTGCCATCTGCATTCTAAAGTTCACATATGAATGCACTTCATCGCGCTTTAAGGCTCTGATGGTAGCAAAAGCTTTTACTCTTCCCCAGAACATCTTATGCATTGGCTTTTGGATGTTTTCAATAAGATCTTCTTGTCCTACTAAGAGGAAGTTAATCATCTTACCTAATTCGCCTTCTATATTACTGATCAAACGAATTTGTTCGATGACTTCATCAGACAGACCTTGAGCTTCATCGCAGATAACGGTGGTGACAATACCACTCTGCACAGAGCGCTCTAAAAGTTTTCTTAGTTTTAAAGTTAATTCAGCGATAGATTCAAAAGAAGTTGCAACAACACCACTTGCTCTTAGAATGGTTGCTAAAAGCATGTGTGGATCTAATCTTGGATCATCGATAGCGATAATTCTCATGCGTTTTGGTAGAGAACGTATCAGCATTCTTACAAGTGTAGTCTTACCTGATCCTGAAGGACCTGACAGAATACAGATCGATCCATTTCTGGACAGATTGCTAGTTAAAAGCTCCAATGCTTGATGCTGACAGTTGCCAACAAAATAAAACCTGTTGTCGGGCAAACCATCAAAAGGCAGTTCATCTAAACAAAAAAACTTCTCGTACATATCTACTCGTACTTAATTGCTTGTACATGACAGCTTGTACTTAACCACTTGAAACTAGTCATTTGTACATAGCCAATTTCACATAACTCTTTTTATTCTTATTTGAATTCTTATTTTGACTGAATGGACATTATAGCAGACGAAGACAATTGAGTGCCTTTATCAGTGCCTTTAATCTCAAATTTTGCTAAAATTTAGATATAGATAGAGGTAAGCTCAAATGCAGGTTTATTTGGTAGGTGGAGCTGTCAGAGACAAGCTTTTAGGATTAAAAGGTGCTGACAGAGATTATGTAGTCGTAGGTTCTACGGTTGAAGAAATGAAAAAGTTAGGCTTCAGCCAAGTAGGTCGAGACTTTCCTGTATTTTTGCATCCTAAAACCCACGAAGAATATGCCTTAGCCAGAACCGAAAGAAAAAACGGTCATGGCTATGTTGGCTTTACCTGCGATTTTAATCAAAACATCACCCTAGAAGACGATCTTATTCGTCGCGATTTAACCATTAACGCCATGGCCATGGATGAGAATGGCAATATCATCGATCCTTACCATGGTCAGGATGATCTTAAAAACAAGCTTTTACGCCATGTCTCTGATGCCTTTATTGAAGATCCTCTGCGAGTTTTAAGAGTTGCAAGATTCTATGCTCGCTACTACCACTTAGGATTTAGGATTGCTGATGAAACACTTGAGCTGATGCGTAAAATTGCAAAGTCAGGAGAATTATCAGAACTTACCCCAGAAAGAGTTTTTATTGAATTGCAAAAGGCACTTACAACAGAGAACCCCGAGCAGTTCATTTTAGCTTTAAGAAAAACTGAGGCTTTAAAAGAAGTGCTTCCTGAGGTTGATAAACTCTTTGGTGTCCCAGGTCCAATCAGATGGCACCCTGAGATCGACTCAGGATTACATACCTGTATGACGTTGCATAAGGTAAGTACACTTACAAAATCCCCTGTGGTTCGTTTTGCCATGTTATGCCATGACTTAGGCAAAGGAGAAACTCCAACTGTTTTATGGCCACATCATAGACTGCATAATCAGCTAGGCGTAAAGCCTTTAAGATGTCTGTGTCAGAGATTGAGAGTTCCTGCTGACTATGAGCAATTTGCTTATATCGTAGTTTTATACCACTCAGAGATGCACCATCTTTACAGAAAAGGAGCTCAAGGCATTGTATCTTTATTAGATAAACTTGATGCCTGGAGAAAACCTGAGCGCATCGAACCTTTTGTCTTGTGCTGTATGTGCGATTTCTTAGGCAGAAAAGGCTTTGAGAATAGGCCATTCCCTAGAGCTCAGTATTTTCTAAAGATTTTTGATATTTGTAAAAACGTCAAAGCAAAAGAATTTGTAGAAGCTGGTTTTAAAGGTAAAGACATTGCAGATAAGATGTTCTCTAAGAGAGTAGAGCTTGTAGATAGCTACATGAAGACACTTCCTGATGGAGAACTTAATGACAGTAGCAATGAAAAACCTGCTAATGTAAAAGAAAAGGTAAAGACTTACGAGAGAAAGCCACAAAACAAAGTCAAAACTCAAAAAGGCTTTTTCAAATTAAGACTTAAAAAGGACTAGTTTTCAAAGACTGTTTTTAGTTTCAAAGGTCTTTTTGACATCCTTAAAGTAAGGGCGCTTATTATAGCGCCCTTACTTTTAATGTTATTTAAATCTAGTTACTAAAGATTAGAACATCCACAGTAACAGAGCACCTAAAAGAACTCTATAAATAACAAATACAGCCATTCCTGAATGAGAAATAAACTTCATGAACAAGTGGATCACAATCAAAGCTACGATAAAGGAAATAGCGCCACCGATGATCATGTTTACCCACTGAAGCTCTAAGGTCTCATCTTTATAAAGTTTGATAACTTCAAATAAACCTGATGCTAGGATCACAGGAATTGATAATAAGAAACTGAATCTTGCAGCTGCTTCTGCTTTTAAACCTAAGAACAGACCTGCTGTCATGGTAATACCAGAACGAGAGGTACCAGGAATAATAGCTAAAGCCTGAGCAAAACCAATTATAATAGCCTGAGTATAGGTTAAAGAACGTAATGAATCCGGTCTTGCACCTTCTACTCTGTCTAAATTTCTCCATACCATCTTCTTATTTACATAAGAGCTTACACCTAAGAGTAAGCCAAAGAAGATAGTAGCACCTGCGATTACCTCGATGCTGTCACGGATATCTGATGAAACTAATTTCTCAAACAAAGCACCGAATACGCATACAGGGATGGTTGCGATGATAACGCAAAAACCAATCTTAGCAATTGGGGTTACCTTGCGCTTTACGCAGGCTTCAACTGTAAATGAGGCAATCTTAATTAAATCAGCTAGGTAATATAAAACTACTGCTAATAAAGTACCAACATGTACAGCTACATCAAAAGAAATTCCTTGATCAGGCCATCCTAAAAGCTTTGAAGGGAAAATCAAATGAGCACTTGATGATACAGGTAAGAACTCAGTTAAACCTTGAATTAAAGCTAATACAAATACATGTAGCAGTGTCATTTTTAATCCTTAACGTTATGCCACTGTGGAGCTTCAACAGACCAGTCAATCTCTGTCTTTACTACACGTCTGTTCTCTGGAAGACGAGGCTCCATTTCCTGCCAAATCTCACCTACTTTTACATTTAACAGTGGGTGCACAAGATTAGGATCTAACTCGCATAGAGGACATAAAACAAAAGGATAATCCTGAATGTCATGTCTTGGTAACTTGCATGGAGTAGTAGTTACGGTATCACCGAATACTAAAATATCGATATCCAGACGACGCTTTACACCAAAGTTAGTACCGTTATTGAACATCAGCTCAGTACCAGCTAACTGCTCTACTTTCTGCAAGCAAGCATATAAATCTTCTAAAGAAGCCTCAGTGTCACCGCCGAATACCATATTGTAGTAATCAGGCTCACCAGCTCTGATTGCATGGCTTACCCATACAGATGACTTTTCAAAATTCTTAAACAGAGGACCAATTTTGGCGACTGCAAATCTTAATGCATTTTCCTTATTTAAATTTGAACCTACACCAAGGTACACTCTAGTTGCCATTTTCTACTCCAAATTTTCTAAAGATCTCAATACCTACACTCTTAGCATCTGCTACAGCTTCTGGTTTATTCAATCTTATTTTTACTGATACCGGTTTAAATTCTTTTTCAATCAAATCGCAAAGCTCAACTGCCAGCTCTTCTAAAAGACCAGCCTTACGCTTTACAATATATGCTTTTACCTTTTCAGACAAAAGTGCATAATCAATACTTTTTTCAAGTGCACCAGTTCTGCCCGCCTCTTCTAGTGGAGTTTCTAACTCCAGTGAAACATATAAAGGCTGAGTCTTTTCTCTTTCAAATGGGAGAATTCCTACAATGCACTCTACTTTTAAATTGTCTACAAAGATTTTATCCATCACGTTATCCAACTTTTTTACAAAACCTTTTTACAAAGCCTTCAGCTCTGATAAAGGCCATCTTGGATGAACCTTGATTTTAAAATCTCCTAACTGACCTGCTTGATAACGGAGCATGCCAACCTGAGCGATCATAGCACCATTATCTGTGCAGAACTCTCTTCTGGCAAAAAATGCTTTACCGTGGATCTTATCCATTAATTGTTGCAAACGGGTGCGAATGTCAGTATTTGCAGAAACACCACCCGCTACGACTAAGGTCTTAAGACCAGTCTGCTTTAAAGCTCGTTTGCACTTAATTTCAAGGGTGTCAGCCATAGCTTCTGTAAAGCCTTTAGCAATGTCAGCCTTTACCTCTTCAAGAGAATCTTTATGAGCAATAGTTGCATTTAATACAGCAGTCTTTAAGCCTGCAAAACTAAAGTCACAATTAGGATTTTTAATCATTGGTCTTGGGAAAACAAAAGCACCTGACTTGCCGTTGGCTGCCAGTTTTTCAAGTCCAGGTCCACCTGGATATGGAATACCTAATAATTTAGCTGTCTTATCAAAAGCTTCACCGGCTGCATCATCTACAGACTGACCTAACAGCTCATAAACACCAGGCTTTTCTACTTTAATCAGTAAAGTATGACCGCCTGAAATTAGTAAGGCTACAAAAGGAAGCTTTGGTTTTTCAGCCTCTAACATTGGGGCTAACAGGTGACCTTCCATATGGTGTACTGGAACGCATGGAACACCTAAAGCATAAGCTAAAGCACCTGCCTCCATGGCACCTGATAAAAGAGCACCGATAAGACCAGGTCCTGAGGTATAAGCAATAGCACAAAGATCTGACATCTTCATGTTTGCTTTTTCTAAAGCCAGTCTTACTAGTGGTACAACTCTTTTTATATGATCTCTTGAAGCAAGTTCTGGGACTACTCCACCATATTCAGCGTGCATTGCAATCTGTGTATGAAGAGTATGTGAAATCAACCCTTCCTTGTCATCATAAATTGCAACACCAGTTTCGTCACAAGAACTTTCTATACCTAAAATGCGCATTTTTTTATCCGATAAAAAGTCAACGCTCTATTTTAGCAAATGTTTTAGGCGCTAAATTTTTTTGTTAAATTTATTTTTGCTTTTTCTAATACTTCAGCATGAAAGTAACCGGACCGTCATTTTCTAGGGTAACTTTCATGTCGGCTGCAAATATGCCCTCTTCAACTCGAGGGAACTTAGTATGAGCATATGCTGTGAACTTCTCATACAATACTTTAGCCTCATTAGGAGCCATAGCAGGATCAAAACTAGGACGATTACCTGCAGCAGTATTAGCAGCCAGAGTAAATTGAGATACTAAAAGAATGCTACCTGATACCTGCTCTACATTAAGGTTCATCTTTTCATTTTCATCATAGAACATTCTGTACTTT
>OMZC01000041.1 GCA_900315395.1 uncultured Gammaproteobacteria bacterium | reverse complement strand
TAAACCGCATTGTTATCTGCATTTTGAATTAAATTCCAAATGCAAAAGTTGAGTAAGAATAAATGACACCTAGCGAAAAATAATAATAATTAAGGTCAGTTATATGCTAAGAAAGTTACCATCTAATATTGATTTCAGACTAGTACCTTTAGGTGCTTCAATAGCTCAGGGTGGATGCTATTTTTCTATTTGGTCACCTAAAGCTAAATCTGTAATCGTACACATTTATGATCATGATGAAAAAGAACGTTATAAGGTAAAACTTACCGACAAGTTTGGAAATATCTGGTATGGATTTATACCTAATGTTGGGGTAGGTGATCTTTATGCTATTGAAGCTGAAGGTGAATATGATCCTGACAAAGGTCTCTTTTTCAAAAAAGGACAACTTTTAGTTGATCCTTATGCTAAAGCTCTAAATAAGCCTTACACCTATAATCAGCAGCGTTATTTAAACGACAATGCTAATTTCATTCCTAAAGCTGTAGTGATTGACAGAAGCTTTGACTGGCAAGGCGTAACCAAGCCTCAGTTTGGTCGAGACAATCTTATTGTCTATGAAGCAAATGTCAAAGGTTTAACTCAGTTAAATGAAAAGGTCCCTCAAAAATTACGTGGCAAATATTTAGGTATCTGCCATGAGAGTGTCATCAATCATTTAAAGAAATTAGGTGTAACCGCAATTCAGTTAAATCCTATTGCAGCTTTCATGAGCGAACCTCATTTAATTAAGCATGGTTTGGTTAATTATTGGGGCTACAATCCAGTAAGTTTTATGGCACCTGATCCAAGATATGCAGTTGATCCTTTAAAGAGTGTCGATGAGTTCAGAACCATGGTAAGAGAACTGCATCGTAACGGTATTGCTGTGATCCTTGATGTGGTATACAACCATACAGCTGAAGGCGGTAAGGGCGGTCCTATCTTAAGTTTGAAAGGTTTGGATGCTGCTAACTACTACACCTTTAAAGAAGATGAAAACGGCAATAAAGATTTCTCATCATTCTATGATGTAACAGGTTGTGGCAATACAGTAAATGCTCAAGCAAGACCTACATTGAACCTAATCCTAGATTCTCTAATCCATTGGACTAAGTGGATGCAGGTCGATGGCTTTAGATTTGACCTAGGCGTTACCGTATGTAGAGAAAGTCATAGAGGTATCTTCCATGAGTATGACAGAGACAGTGCTTTCTTAAAGTCATGTTTCTGTATTGACAGATTAGCTCAGTCAATCATGATTGCAGAGCCTTGGGATGTTGGTCCTAATGGTTACAGATTAGGACAGTTCCCTACAGGCTGGTCAGAGCAGAATGATAAATTCAGAGATACCGTAAGACGATTCTGGAGAGGTGATTCAGGTCTTATCGGTGATTTTGCTACCAGAATTATGGGCTCAAGAGATGTCTTCTCCTCAGAAGAGCGCTCAATTAACGCTTCGTTGAACTACATCACTTATCACGATGGTTTCACTCTTGAAGATCTTGTAAGTTATTCACATAAGTACAATGAGGCTAACTGCGAGAACAACCGTGATGGTACTGATGAGAACTACTCATCTAACCAAGGTGTAGAAGGTCCTACTACAAACAGTGAAGTTCTGGCAAAACGCTGGCTGTTAAAGCGAAACTTAATGGCAACCGTACTCTTATCTCAAGGTGTACCTCATATTCTGTCAGGTGACGAGTTCTCCAAAACACAGCATGGCAATAACAATGGTTATTGTCAGGATAATGCTATGTGCTGGAATCACTGGGATTACACCAAAGAGAATCAGGATTTTATAAACTTCATTGAAAGAGTATCCTCATTAAGACATAAATCTAAGATGTTAAGAGAATTAACTTTAGTTGAAGACTCTTTCCATCTGCAAGATGAGAAGTATGAAGCTCACTGGTTCAAGACTGATGGCTCAACTATGGATTCTACTACCTGGAATGATCCAAATACTGATGCCATTACTTTAACCTTAGGTTCTGAAGGTAAAGAGAGAAGAGAAACTTGGTGTTTTATCTTTAATCAAAAATACAACGAGCATCTTATTGAACTTCCAATACCTCGTGAGGGCGCTGAATGGGTAGAAGTATTAGATACTACCGATCCTACAGGTGCTCCTAATGAAAAAGAGATGTATGGAGTTAAAAAGATCTATGTAAACAAGCCTTGTCTTAAGGTATTCATGTTAAGACTTACAAGTCATTCAAAGCTCAAAAACAGTACTTCATTTGAAGCTTTGACAAGACATCAGAATCGAAACATGAAAATTGACAAGATGAAATAGCAGAACAAGGAAACATGTAAAGAAAAAATAAGGTCCGTTTGGACCTTATTTTTTAGATGATCGTAATAAATTACAAATCAATTGAAGTAAAAGCACTTGTAGCCATGATCTTAGGCGTATGAGTGCCGTTATCTTTTACAGAGGCTGTATCAAACCAAGATAAAAGCATCTTCAAAGTCTTATCTGATACAAAACCCTGAATATGAGTTGATAACATTCTCTTTAAGATAAACTGACTGTCAATTCCATCTGGTACAAAGTGTTTTACTTTGCAAAGAGTGTCACCATCTTTTTCAATCTGCTTTTTAGCATTGGCAATTAAGTTATCAAAAGTATCAATATCATTGATTAAATGCAGGTTCTTAGCATCATATACTGTAAAGATCCTGCCTTCGGCAAACTCTCTGTAATCTACTTTTTGTAGCTCAGGATGAGCATTTCTTACAAGAGTGATAAATCTCTTATAGATAGATTCTACAGAGAGCTGATATTCAATCTTTTGAGACTGAGGCATTTCTCTTGCTATAGAAGTTTTAGCAAGCTCTGAGGTTTCGACACCGTCTTCGTAAACACCGTACTCATTTAAGAGTTTATCTGCGCTGATGCCCAAAGAGAACACACCAATAGAACCTGTAATAGTCTCAGGACTTGCGTAAACATAGTCAGCTGCAGTTGAGATCCAGTAAGCACCAGAGGCTGCCAAGCCATTCATAGAAACAGTTAGTGTTTTACCAGTTTCCTTTTTAAAGTTAACGAGCATGTTTCTAATCTTTTCTGAGGCAGTAACTGAACCACCACCAGAGTTTATGTATAACAGCACGCTGTTTACGGATTTGTCTTTTCTAATATCGTTTAAAACTTCTTTGATATTATCAGGACTGAAGGTAGTAGGAGTCTCGGTTTTGTCTACAATATCTCCGATGCCGTAGATAACCGCAACTGAACTTACTTTCTTATCATCTTTCTTTGAGTTTTTGTTTTTAGCTAATGAGGCTAAAGTTAAATAATCCTGATATCCTGTAATCTTTGGCTCAAAGATACTCTTACCTTGACCATACAGTTTAATTAAAGAAGCATTAAAGTCCTCTTGAGACATCAGTTCATCCACAAGATTCAATTTCTTTAAAAGCTCAGCTTCACTGCCTTGGTAATTTACTAAAGTCTTAATGTAGTTATCAGGTACAGCATAGAGGTTACCTATGACGCTTCCGGTATTAGGTCTTGAATTTAGAGATTTTAAGTAGGTAAGCCATAGAATATTGAAGGCCTTGCGGTATTCCTCTTTTACAGGCTCTGACATTCTGTTTGAGGTAAATGGCTCTACAGCACTCTTAAACTCACCTGCTCTAAAGACTAAAGGGGAGAGATTAAATCTGTTTAAGAGATCTTTAAAGTAAAGAGATGATGCTGAAAAGCCTCTGAATGTGAAACCACCTAATGGATCTAAGATGATCTTATCGCAGGCACCTGCAATTAAATATGATGAAGCGTTATATGAGTCTGAGTAAGCGCTTACCATGACACCTGGATTTTTCTTTTTGTAATCTAAAATAGCTTTTTTAACCCTTGAAGCTACAGGCATTGGCATTCTGCCTGTTTTTGAAAAGTTAAAGTAAACAGACTTAATTCTCTTGTCGTCACTTGCTGTGTTTAAAGCATCTTCAATTGAAACGACATCATTGTACTCAGGAGTATTTAAAACATCAGCAAACTGCTTTGTAAACTTAGTGTACTCATTGTCTGGTTGTGGCATTTCATGAATGGTGCCAGATAAATCAAAATAGAGAATTGGAGACACGGTTTTAGCTGAACCATCAGCGTTAACTGCGGTGTTTTCGACCATATCTTTGGCGTTATTTGCAAAATAAATTCCTGAGAATATTGCAAGAATAAGCAGTAAAAAGATTAAGTTGAAAACCAAGTTTCTAGCAAAAGTAATTACAGAGCCAATAGTAAGCAGTACTTTTCCTATACTTTTGCAGATCTTATGAGAACTGCCTGAGGTCTTTCCTTCAATAATGATAACAGGTGATTTTTCACTGTTATCAGCAGGAAAGGACTGATTATTGTTTTCTTCACTCATAATTTTTTCCAAGAATTGACAGACTAATATCAAAAGCAGTTTTTTAAAACAGATAACACATCTAAAACAACCATTAATATGCCGTTTGTCATATAAAAAAGACAAGATCATTTTAGATGATCTTGTCTTTTAAAATCGCTAAATTAAATTATTTTGCAGTTTTAGTGCTCTGCACAATCTTCATGACAGAACCTACCATACCTGATACGTCAGAGAGGTTGCTAGGAACAATCAGAGTATTGTTGGTCTTAGCAAGATTTGAGAAGGCATCGATATACTGTTCTGCTACCTTTAAGTTAATTGCAGTGTTACCGCCTTGCTCTTCAGATGCTTTAGCAATTAAAGAAATAGCCTGAGCAGTTGCGTTGGCGATAGCGATAGTAGCCTGAGCTTTACCTTCAGCTACGTTGATTTCTGACTGCTTTTCACCTTCAGATTTAGCAATAGCAGCTTCTCTAGCACCAGTTGCTAAGTTGATCTGCTCTTGCTTTTTACCTTCAGACTCAGAAATAACAGCTCTCTTTTCACGCTCTGCGGTGATCTGTCTTTGCATTGCCTGTAAGATCACAGCAGGAGGTGTTAAGTCTTTAATTTCATAACGCAGAACTTTAACACCCCAGTTTAAAGCTGCTTCATCAATAGCAGATACAACCTGATTGTTGATAAGATCTCTTTCTTCAAAAGTTTCATCTAACACCATTTTACCGATTACAGAACGTAGTGTGGTCTGAGCTAACTGTGTTACAGCAATGATGTAATTTGAAGTACCGTAACTAGCTAGCTTTGGATCGGTAACCTGGAAATATAAGATACCGTCTACAGATAACTGGGTGTTATCACGGGTGATACATACCTGACTTGGAGTATCCAGAGGAATTTCTTTTAGTGAATGCTTGTAAGCTACTTTATCAATGAATGGAATGATAAAGTTAAGACCTGGATTTAGGACCTTGTGGAACTTACCTAATCTTTCAATAACCCAAGCTGTCTGCTGAGGGATCACATTGATTGATTTAAAAGCAAAGATAATTGCAATCACAATTAAAACAATCGCAACTACAAGTCCGCCTGACAAAGAGTCATCGTACATATCAAACATAATTTAAAGTCTCCGTAAAAGTTATTTTTTGAATCTTTGTTATTGTAAGCAATTTGTCTTGTCAATCTTGTAAAGACAATCATTCCAAGACAATTAAGTAAATAGCTATAAATCTTATTTTTTAAGGATAAGTCTTGTGCCTTCTACTCTATCAATTTTATAGACACCACACTCTAATGAACCATTATCAGCATAGGCAGTCCATGAGGTACCACGGTAGTTTACTTTAGCACTACCATCTTCGTTGACCTTAGTAACACTTACAATCTGTCCTTTATCAAGATTGTCACATTGTGTATTAGGAGTGAGTTTTCTTAAGTTGCGTCTAAAGTAAAGAGCGATGATTACACCTAAGACAATTACTAGAGCTGCGACAGTAAATTGAGCTGTAAGAGTTAGTCCAAATAAGGCACAAATGCAGGCTGCTAGTGCACCAGCACTAAAAGCTAAAAGGTAGATTGTGCCTAACATCATTTCACTGCCTAGTATTACTAGAGCAACTATTAACCAAATTAAGTAATCTGACATACCTTACTCCTAAGCTATTTCTTTTTAGGTTTCTTTTTAAAGATATTGAAAAATATCAGGGCAAAGAAAATTGGAACAAAAAGTCTAATCAATCTTTCAGGATTATCTGAAACTACAATGAAACTAAAGAACACAAACACACAAGCTACAATTAAGAAAGACACAAATGGAGAGGTCTTTTTAGGAGCATTGTTTGTATTCTGATTTACAGAACTACCTGAAACTGAACTTCTGGAAGCTGAATTTTGATAGGCACTCTGATTTGAAGTTACCTTTGCATTGCTACTTTGACTTAGATTATTTCGTTGAGTTCTATAGGCGTTTTCTCTAGCATCTTTTGGAGCAGATGCAACAGTGGAGAAATTACCTGCGTTTGAACGTACATGAGGACGAGCTTTTTTTACAGGAATTACAGCATCATCTGCAAAAGAGTTTTCTGAGAAGTAGCTATCTTCAGTAGAAGCTGTGCTTTTTACATTATTTAGCTCGTTGATTGCATCTTTTTGAATATGAGCCTGATGATTGGCATTGCTTTTTACAATGTCATTTTTCATGGCTGTGATGTTTTTCTTTTCTAACTGCTTTACTAGGGCAACAAAGTCGCCATCTTTAGGCTCTAAAGAGTAGTTGTTCATTATTTTATCCAAAATCTAAAACTTGTCAGATAGTAACACAAGTTCAAAGTGATTAGGATGTTATAGCAGACAATTCTTATACAAAAATTAGCTTTGACTAATTAGAGTAAATTATATTTTTCACCTCTTTTAAACAATCTCAATTGCAAAAGAAATTCAGAACATACCTGTATACAAAAAAATCATCTTGAAAACTGATAAAACGATCACTTTTTCTTGTATAATGTCCGATCAAATTTTACAAGTTTTGGAGGAATTTATGCTACGCATTATGGAAGAGGCTTTAACATACGATGACGTACTGTTAGTGCCTGCACATTCAACTGTTTTACCAAACACTGCAGATCTTCGTACCAGATTGACCTCCAACATTCAGTTGAACATTCCAATGATCTCATCTGCAATGGATACCGTTACCGAGTCAAACCTTGCTATTGCTCTAGCTCAGGAAGGTGGTATTGGTTTCATTCACAAGAATATGTCTATTGAAAGACAGGCTCAGGAAGTTGCTCGTGTAAAGCGTTTTGAGAACGGTATGGTAACCAAGCCTGTTACAGTTCACCCAGAGAACACCATCAATCAGGTTCGCCAGATGGCAGCTAAATATGGTTTCTACGGTTTCCCTGTAGTAGATGAGAAAGATAACTTATTAGGTATTATCACTGGTCGTGATACTCGTTTCTTAACTAATGGTGAGGTTAAGGTTCACGAGGTTATGACTCCTAAAGACCGTCTTGTTACTGTAAGAGAGAATGAGTCTCGCGAAAACGTTCAGGCTTTAATGCAGAAACATCGTATTGAGAAAGTTTTAGTAGTTGACGATGCTTTCCACTTAAAGGGACTTATTACTGTAAAGGATTTCCAGAAATCATCAAATAAGCCAAATGCATGTAAAGATGCTTTAGGCAGATTGAGAGTTGGTGCTGCAATTGGTGCTGGCGCTGGCAATGAAGACAGAGCAAAGGCTTTGGTTGAAGCTGGTGTTGATGTGCTGTTAGTTGATTCATCACACGGTCATTCACAGGGCGTTTTAGACAGATTAAAGTGGTTACGTAAAGAATATCCTGAATTACCAATTATTGGTGGTAACGTAGCTACTGCAGCTGGTGCTTTAGCTTTAGCTGACGCTGGTGTAAGTGCTGTTAAGGTTGGTATTGGCCCTGGCTCTATTTGTACAACTAGAATCGTAACAGGTTGCGGTGTTCCTCAGATGACTGCAGTTTCAAATGCTGTAGAAGCTTTAAAGGGTACTGATATTACTGTTATCGCTGATGGTGGTATCCGTTATTCAGGTGATATCGCTAAGGCATTAGCAGCTGGAGCAAACTGCGTAATGGTAGGTTCAATGTTCGCTGGTACCGAAGAGGCTCCAGGTGAGATTGAAATCTATCAGGGTCGTTCATTCAAGTCATATCGTGGTATGGGTTCTTTAGCTGCTATGTCAAAGGGCTCAGCTGACCGTTACTTCCAGTCAGACAATGCTGCTGACAAGTTAGTACCTGAAGGTATTGAAGGTCGTGTTGCATATAAGGGCTTATTACACAACATCATCCATCAGCAGATGGGCGGTTTACGTGCAGCTATGGGCTTGACCGGTTGTGCAACAATCGATGACTTACGTACTAAAGCTCAGTTTGTACGTATTACTAGTGCTGGTTTCCATGAGTCACATGTTCATGATGTAACCATCACTAAGGAAGCTCCAAACTATCAGAGCCACGTCTAATATTTCATGATGCACCTGCAATGCAGGTGCATTTGTCGTTTTTAAATCTATCAAGAGATTCAATTATGTCTTCACAGAACATCCATTCTGAAAAGATCCTCATCTTAGATTTCGGTTCTCAGGTGACACAGCTGATTGCCCGCCGTGTACGTGAAATCGGTGTTTACTGCGAAATTTATCCATTTGATGCAGATCTTAATTTAATCAAGAATTTTGGTGCTCAGGGTATCATCCTTTCAGGTGGTCCTGAGTCAACAACAGAAGCTGGTTCTCCACGTGCTCCTATGTGGGTATATGAAGCAGGTGTTCCTGTTCTTGGTATCTGCTATGGCTTGCAGACAATGTCAGTTCAGTTAGGTGGTAAGGTTCAAGGTTCATCTAAACGTGAATACGGCCACGCAACTGTAGAGATCAAAGCAGAGTGCCCTCTGTTTGATAATCTAACTGATCATGAAGGTGAGCATAAGTTAGATGTTTGGATGTCTCATGGTGACAAGGTAACTGCAATTCCTGAAGGTTTTACAACCGTAGGTAGCACAGATACTTGCCCATATGCAGCAATTTACAACAAAGATAAGAAGTTCTTTGGTGTTCAGTTCCATCCTGAGGTAACCCACTCTAAGCAAGGCGGTGAGATCTTAAAACGCTTTGTTATTGATGTTTGCGGTTTACACGCATTATGGTCACCTAGTGCTATTATCGAAGATGCTGTACAGAGAATTCGTGAGCAGGTAGGCGATAAGAAAGTATTATTAGGTCTGTCAGGTGGTGTTGATTCATCTGTTACCGCTTTATTACTACAAAAGGCAATTGGTAAACAGTTAACCTGTGTATTCGTTGATAACGGCTTATTACGTTTAAACGAAGGTGCTCAGGTAAAAGAGATGTTCGCTCCATTAGATTTGAACTTCGTATATGCAGATGCTTCAGACAGATTCTTAGATGCTCTAAAGGGAATTTCAGATCCTGAGTTAAAGCGTAAGGCAATTGGTAAGACCTTCATTGACGTTTTTGCTGATGAGGCTAGAAAGTTAGAAGGTGTTGAGTTCTTAGCTCAAGGTACCATTTACCCAGACGTTATTGAGTCAGCAGCAGCCAAATCTGGTAAAGCACACGTAATTAAGTCTCACCACAATGTAGGTGGTCTACCTAAGGACTTAAAGTTCAAGTTAGTTGAGCCTTTACGTGAACTCTTCAAGGATGAAGTAAGACGCATTGGTGTAGCTTTAGGTTTACCTGAGGCTATGGTAATGAGACATCCTTTCCCAGGTCCTGGTTTAGGTGTCCGTGTTCTAGGTGAAGTTAAGAAAGAATACTTAGATCTGTTACGTCAGGCTGATGCAATCTTCATGGAAGAGTTGAACAAGTCAGGCTGGTATCAGAAAGTAAGTCAGGCTTTCACCGTATTCTTACCAGTTCGTGCCGTAGGTGTTATGGGTGATCATCGTAGTTATGATTACGTAGTATCTTTACGTGCTGTGAAGACAATCGATTTTATGACTGCAAAGTGGGCTGAGTTACCATATGATTTATTAGGTCATATCTCAAATCGTATCATTAACGAAATCAATGGTATTTCAAGAGTTGTTTACGACATCTCAGGAAAACCACCAGCAACTATTGAGTGGGAATAATTCCCCTAAGTGGTAATAAGCTTTAATTGATAGCAAGTACCGCAGTCAAAATCTGCGGTATTTTTTTTGAAATTGTGAATATTTTGCTTATTATCAAGTTTTGCATGATCTCATTACATTAAAATTGTCAGATAAATTTTTGGAATTTCGATATGACAGTTATGATTACAGACACAAATAAAGACTTTAACAAATGGATTAAAATTGCACTACGTGATCTTGAAAAAGAACACTGGAGTGAAGCTCAAGAGAAGATCTCTATTCTAAAAGAAGAAAATCCAAACAGCACTGAACTTTTAGTTTTAAAACTGCTATTGCAGTTCAAAATTAAAGGTTTAAGCGGTCTTAAAAAACTGTCAAAAGTAAGACTTAATATGATTAAGTCAACTGAGGAATATCCTTTAATTGAAAAAGGTGAAGAGAGCCAAGTAAAAGAGCATTTCTTAGGTATTATTTCACGTCGTGAGCATAAATTAGAACATGGTAAAAGTTCTACCTCACGTCTTTCAGCTTACATTATTCCAGGTCTTGCTGTAGCTATTTTAATTTTCTCAGCAGGAGCTGTGGTAAATGACAAATTTATCAAAGACAAACCTTACGACTATCAGCCAATTGATAAAGCTGAGTTAAGAAAGCTAATTAAGAACAAGAAAGTTCAACTAGACAGAATTGATACTAGCAAGATCACCGATATGAGTTACCTTTTTGCTAAGTGTGACTATATCAGCAATGACTCTGAATATATTAGAGTCAAAAGAACCTGCCGTAAGGATGAGGTTAGAAAAGATTACAAAGGCATTGAAAAGTGGAATGTGTCTTCAGTTGTAAACATGCAGTCAATGTTCTTTGAAGCAGATTCATTTAATGAGCCAATCGATGCTTGGGATGTTTCAAATGTTCAGAACATGAAAGGCATGTTCTATGAGTTAAAGAACTTTAATCAGCCATTGAACTCATGGAATGTATCTAATGTAAGAACCATGGCATATATGTTCTTTGGAGCAAGTGCGTTTAATCAGGACATCAGTGCTTGGAATGTCTCAAAAGTAGAGAATATGTCTAGTATGTTCTTTGGTGCTAAGTCATTTAACAAGCCTGTTGAAAAATGGGATGTTTCAAGAGTATCTAACATGGCATACATGTTCAGAGAAGCAGAAAACTTCAATCAGCCTTTAGAGAAGTGGGATCTTGCAACACTGCAAAACGCTCCAGGTATGTTCACAGATGCTAAATCATTCAACCAGCCTTTAAAGAATTTTGATTTAACTGGTGTGTCTTCATACAAGATGTTCTCAGGAGCTACTTCATTCAAACAAGAATATCCTGTAGGTTGCTCTGACAACTGCTCATTCAAAAATCAGGATAATAAGTAAACAAAGATAATTGGTAAGCAAAGATAATTAAAGCTTAGTAAGGACAGATTTACAGTGAAAGAAACAAACTTGAGCTTTTTAGTTAAAGGCAAAAAAGTAGTTGGTACTTTGAGCTTACCAGATAGTGATACAAAAGCTCCTGTAGTGCTTTTAATTCATGGCTTTACAGGAAATCGTCACGAGTCTGTAAGTAAATCAGCTCCAAAGGGTAAATTTGCTTTACTAGCTTCAAAATTGTCTGATGTCGGTATCGCTTCTTTGCGTATTGATATGCGAGGAAGCGGACAAAGTGAAGGCTTGCTTGAAGAAATAACTGCTTTTACTGAGTTAGAAGATGCAATTGTTGCCTGTGATTATCTAAAACAATGTGATCTTGTTGATGGTAACAGGATCTCTGTTTTAGGACTGTCATTTGGAGGTTTAGTTGCCACAGCACTTTGTGCAAAAGACAGCAAGATAAAGTCTTTGGTACTGTGGAATCCTGCAGTGAACATGATGGAAGTTATGTTGACAATTGCAGGTGTTGATCCTGTCATGAATGCTTGTAAAGACGAACATAAGATTTACGAGTTTGATATTTGGAATGCCAAAAGAAAACTGTGTGGAGAATTCTTTACAAGTTTGTGTAGGATGAGTGCTCATGCAAGCATAGCAAAGTACAAAGGACCAATGTTACTTCAGGTAGGTCTTAACGATCATGTAGTATGGCCAGAACCTGCTCAAGCTGAAGGTATCATTTCCTGCCATGAAGGAGAACATGAACTTCAGACTGTAAATGCAGGTCATGACTTTACAAATAATGGCTCTGACGAGCCACTCTTATCTGTTATTGAGAAAACAGTGTCTTTCTTAAAAGCTAAGGCTTTTTAGAACTACCACTTATCTACATGTACCTTATCTGACTCAAAGAGATCTCTTTGATGATTGTCGTTATCAATTGGATAACCAAAGGCAATTAAAGAGTGAGGTACGATGTTCTCCGGAAGATTAAACTCCTCTTTTAGAGCTTGAACTCTCTCTTGCTCTGGGAAAGTACCTAACCATACAGAACCTACGCCTAGAGCCTGAGCCGCTAAGATCATATTCTGAGCTGCAATAGAGCAATCGGTTTGCCAATAGTCAGGAGCATTGCTGTAAGCTTTACTTAAGTCACCTGCTACCATGACACCAAAAGCAGCATGAGTAAGTGGAGTTGCATAAGGACCATTTGCTTTAGCCATACGCTCTAGAACATCTTTTCTTTTAGTAACTAAAAATTGCCAAGGTCTGCAGTTAACAGCAGATGGTCCACTCATAGCAGCCTGTAAGATAGTGTGAATATCAGAATCAGGTACTTCTTTATCTTTGAATTTTCTAACAGAGTGTCTTGAGAAGATGCAATCTAAAGTATCCATGAATACTCCTTAATGAAAAATGTAAATGTAGATACAGTTAAGTATAGCTAACCTGTCAAGTACTTATGAATTACGTGTAAAAAACAAGTGTAATTGCAGTTAGAAAAAACAATAGCTAGACTCCTAACTTACTGAAATTTCAGATGTAAAAAAGAAAAGTCTGAATTAAAAATTCTAAAAAAAATTTTAAAGGTCTTCTTACAGCATAGGAAAGCCAAAGTGTAAAATTTTGAAGAGTTAAAGATTAAGAAAAGGTAAAAAATAATTTGACAACAATCAAAAAAAGTCTATAATGCATTTCCGTTGTCACG
>OMZC01000022.1 GCA_900315395.1 uncultured Gammaproteobacteria bacterium | reverse complement strand
CTCAGCAAAGTTATCAACACTTGTTGGTAATGGTAAGAATTGTTTGTTGCTCATCATTAGATCCTGTTTTAGATTTGAATTTGCTCTTTTATCTTTCAGTTATAAATATACATTATTTATAACAGCAGAACTGCAAGATACTGTCATATTTTGCCAATAATACTGAAAAGTATGAAAATTGCGTTCACTTTTATTAGCACTATTCATTGAGAAGACAGAAAGCAAGATTTTATGCAATAAAAGCGAGAGAGTAAAATTGCCTCTTTAGATTTGAAATTTGTAGCAACTATTTAATAGCAACTATTTAAGTTCCCTAAAATTAAGTACAACAAAAGTAAAAAATGCATCTCTTAAAATAAAAAAAGCAGGATCTTAAGATCCTGCTAAATTTACAGAGATAACAACTTACTCTTTATGTCTTATGAATTTTGTAAATTGCTTATTCTCACTATTTTGAAGATAGAGCTTTTGCAATTTCTTCTAAGCTTCTACCCTTAGTCTCAGGCATCATACCTAAGCACCAGATTAACTGTAAGATCATCATGAAGCAGAAGAATCCGAACATGTAACCTGCGTCAAAGTGAGCAATAGCAATTGGGAATACTAAGGTTAAGCCTGCAGCAAAGATCCAGTGGGTAAAGCTACCTAAAGACTGACCTTTAGCACGCTGATCGTTAGGGAAGATTTCTGAGATGAATACCCAGATGATAGTACCTGAACCGATAGCATGAGCTGCGATGAATACAACCATACAGATTAGAACGGTCATACTTACATTGCCTAATGAACCAGAAGCCTCATGCTTGATGTTTAAAGCAATGTCGTGAACTTCCTGAATGCTCTCACCGTCGAATACTACGTTAGTACCAGTGTACTTTGAAGGAGCAGTAGCTTCAGTTAAAGCCTGCTTTGCTGAATTGAAATCAGCAACAGCTTTTTCATGATCCTCTGCGGTGAAGTAAACCTCACCTTTATCCATTTTGATTAACTTATCAGCGCTAGATGCAGTATCAACAGCTGATGAAACAACCTTTAACTCATCATAGTGGAAGAAAGCATAGGTACATACTGAAAGGCTTACGATATAGCCTACACAACCAATGATAAGTAAGGTCTTTCTTCCTAAGATATCGATAAGTCTAATACCGATAAAGGTTGCAATTAAGTTAGTAAAGCCTAAAGCGATAGATGCAGCCACAGGATCTTCCATACCAGCAAGACCTAACAGTCTTGGAGCGAAGTATAGAATGATGTTAATACCTGATAACTGGTTAAATGTTGCAATTAAGAAAGCAAATAGGATTGGGTAGCGAAGACGCTTGGTGAAGAACTTAGTCTTGCTCTGATGAGACTTATCTTCAGATGCTGCACTCTCTTTTACAGACTGAACTAATTCGTCTAATTGAGCATCAGACATCTTAGGGTTAATTAAAGAGAATACGTGTCTGCCTTCAGCATCCTTTTTAGCATTAACAATTAACCAACGTGGTGACTCAGGTAATGAGAAGCACATTACGGTATAGATTAAAGCTGGTAGTAACTGAATACCTAACATCCATCTCCATGCAGTCTCTTCTGGAGCTAAATGAATAATGATGTAGTTAGAGAAGAATGCCATTAAGATACCGAATACGATGTTGAACTGGAATAGACCAGTTAACTTACCTCTGTCGCCAGCAGGTGAGATCTCAGAGATAAATAGAGGAGCTGCAACGGTTGAAACACCAATGCCGATACCACCTATGAATCTGAAGATAAAGAATGATGATACGTCCCAGGCGATAGCTGAACCTATAGCACCTACAACGAATAACACACCGTTTGCAACTAAGGTCTTCTTTCTACCAAATTTAGCTGCTGGGATACTACCGATTAGAGAGCCTAATACAGTACCCCAAAGTGCTGCTGAGATAGCAAGACCATGCATTGATCCACTTAATGACCATAATTGCTGAATTTTGCTTTCAGCACCAGAAATAACTACGGTATCAAAACCGAAGAGAAATCCTGCTAGAGCTGAGGTGATAGCCCAGAGTAATAATTTCTTGTTCATGACAATAATCCCTTAAAACATTGTTCGATTGCCCAGAAAATCTGAATTTATATATAGAAAATTTCAATAAGTAAATTCAGAAGATCTGATTTTTGTCTGGCGCAAATAATCTCACAAGGTTGAAAAATAAAAAATGCAATGGTTTCACAAAATCTTATGCAAAAATTTTGCATAAATCATAAACAGAAGGTCATTTATATGCTTTTTGTAAAATTTTGGAATGAAAATTGTGCAAAAATTTGTAAATTTTGAGGTAGGATTTTGTTAAAATAATTCTTATAAATCAAGAATATGAAAGTAAAAATCAATTAGCAGATCAAATGTAAATTCAAAACAATCTATTTGAAAATTACAAAAACTTTACTATATCTTTGCAAAAATTTGCATTAAAAAATTTGAAAAGAGCCTAAAAGCAAAAAATTTTATTCCACAACAAATTTTTTCATTTGTATAATTCGCCAAAGTTAAGTTCATGAAAAATTCAAATGAAGTACTTGTAAATGAATTTTGATTTTTAAATTCTAAATGTACTTGTGAATTTTGTTATGACGGTTTTTGACAGTGATGTGTATTTATTGTTATGGCTAATATTACTGAAATTGCAAAAGAGCTCGGTATTGCTCCATCAACAGTGTCTAGAGCATTAAAGAAACCTGAGTTGGTTTCTTTAGACACTAGACACAAAGTTTTGCAAATGGCAGAAAAACTGGGCTATTTACAAAAGTTAAGAGACGATGCCACTGCTGCTACTGCTACCAATTTAATTGGAGTTATCGTAGCTGATCTTACAAACTCATTTTCAAACCAGATTGTAAAGGCAGTTCACGACACTCTAGAGAACAGCGGATATTCTGCAATTGTGGGATGTAATTATGAGCAGAGCAGTATTGAAAACCGTCTTTTAAAGCAATGGGCCTCTTTAAATTTAAAGGGTCTTATCATTATGCCTACAGCTCGTTTTTCAAAAACGATTAACTCTGTAGAAGCTAACTATCCAATTGTCTTGGTGGATAGAAACAGTGAGGATTTGTCTTTTGACAGTGTGATTGAAGATAACCGTTATGGCGCAAGCCAGGCTATTGATCATTTGCGTGAATTAGGCCATGACAGAATTGTCTTTATCACAGGTGCAAGACGTGTTTATACCTTCAATGAGCGCTGTTTGGGAGTTGAGAGTACAAATCAAGCCTCTACCAACTCATCAAGCGTGCAAATTGAAGAGATTGATGCAGAGTCTTATGACGAGCTTTTTATTGGTGCTTTTGAAAAGACCAATATCCTCATGATGAAGAATAAGGCTTTAAGACCTACAGCTATTGTTGGTGCTAACAATGCTATCACTGCAGGTATCTTATATGCCCTGAATTTAAAAGATTTTAAGCTCCCAACAGATGTATCTGTGGTGTCATACGGTGACAGTGACTGGTGTCGTTTCTATCCAACACCTATCACCTCAATGTGTCAGCCTGTAGATGAGATGGGCCGTGAGGCTGCCTCAATCTTGCTAGAAAGAATTAAGGGTAAACAAGGTGATCCTGAAAAGATCTGCCTTAAATCAATGTTGTTAAGAAGAGCATCGAGTTCAGAAATTCAGATGTAGTCGTTCAGTCAATTCAAACTTTGTGAGAGTTATCATGTTAGATTTTTCAAAATTTCAAGGAAAGAGAATTAAGTGCGCAGGTTTAGGCGAGGTTCTATTTGATGTCTTACCTACTGGCGCAAAAATTGGTGGTGCTCCTGCTAACTTTGCATTCCACTGTAAGCAGCAAGGACTAGAAGCTATGGCTATTAGTTCTGTAGGTAAGGACGCTTTAGGCTTTAAGGCTCGTGACTTATTAGCCTGTAAGTTCCTGCCAGCATTACTTTTAGAGAACGACAAACAGACCGGTGCTGTAAATGTTGATTTAAGTGATGATGGTGTACCTACTTATACTTTCTTAGAAGATACAGCTTATGACAACATTCCATTAACACCACTACTCTTAGAAACCGCTAAGAGCCTTGATATGGTGTGCTTTGGCTCATTAGCACAGAGAAATCGCATCTCTCACGGCGCTATCATGGCATTTTTAGATGTAATGAAAGAAGGCTCTTTAAAAGTGTTTGATGTAAATCTGCGTCGTGAATATTACTCAAAATTTATCATCGAAGAGTCTTTAAAGCGTTCAAATGTCTTTAAGTGCAATGAAGATGAATTACCAATTTTAAGCGAGATTGCAGGTCTTAAAGATTGCAATGCTGACAGATACTTTGAGTATCTGCAAAACCGAGGCATTGATTGCTTTATCTTTACAGAAGGAGCTAAAGAAAGCACTGTGTATCTAAATGATGAAAAGTCATTATTACCAACTCCAAAAGTTGAGAATATCGTAGATACCGTAGGTGCAGGTGACTCCTTTACTGCAACTATCATCAGCTCTTTAATGAAAGGTGAACCTCTTGCTAAGGCTCATGAAAAAGCTGTGAATGTAGCTGCCTATGTATGTACTCAAAAGGGCGCTATGCCAGAAATTCCATATAACTTTATTCGCTAGATTAAAGCTATATAAGTTCTGTGAATATTTGAAAGTCAAGTTAAATAGACATTCAAACAAACTAAGGACAGATTTATAAGTTTTAAGTCAAGGCTATGCCTTATATAAGTAAATCTTGTGTTTCCTCATTTTCTTAGTGTTTTATCCACCTTATTCTCTCTTAAGGTGGATTTTTTTTGATCATGCGTGCATTTTTATCACTTTCATTATAAATTCCCCAAAAATATCGTAAAATCAAGCATAAATATGGGATTAGGTGACCTAACGATCACATAAATTATAAAAATAAAATCAAACGATAAAAAACAGCTCTCTCTATTTATTGGAGTTTAAAAATGTCGCTCAGGACGAGACTTGCAGTTGTATTCACTGTGATGTGCTGTTCTATTAGCTCTACTCAGGCACTAGAGCTTACAGTATGGGAAGATTACAGTAAGGGATCAGGTTTAGCACAGGCAATCAGTGCTTTTACTAATGAAACTGGAATCGATGTAAAAATACAAGAACAAACCTATATCTATGCTTTGCAAAAGATGCGTTTAGATGGTCCTGTAGGACAGGGACCAGATGTCATCTTATTGCCAAACGATCAATTAGGTATGGCTGCTAAAGAAGGCATGATCGATCCTGTATATCTGACCGATGAGGAAAAGGCTAGATATCCTGATAACGTCATCGATGCTGTCTCTATCGATCAGGTTCAATATGCTGTACCTAAGAGTGTCGAAACTTTAGCTATCTTTTATAACAAGAAATACCTCTCAAAGCCTTTTGATACTCTAGATTCCTATTTTAAATACACCAAACTTGAAAAAGAAAATGGCAGAAACGGCTTTGTCGCAAAGTTCGATGATCTGTTCTATGCAATGCCAATGCTGTCAGCTCATGGAGCTTATGTCTTTGGCAGAAACAAAATTGGTGCTGTAAATGTTAATGATGTAGGACTAGACACTCCTGAGGCTATCAGTGCCATTAAAGAGCTTAAAGAATATTATAATGCAAAGTTAATTCCTAACGTTGTCAACGGTCTTAATGGCTCTACTAATTTAGTTGAAATGTTCTGCCAAGGCAGAGCTGCTGCTACCATCCTAGGTTCATGGGATGTAGGTTCTGCTCTTAAGAGTCATGTTGATTTTGCAACTGCGCCTTTACCTGTAAATAAAGAAGGTCGACAAATGGTAGGCTTCTTAGGTGTAAGAGGCTTTGCCATCTCTCATTGGGCTAAAGACTATGAAGCTGCCTTAAAGTTGGCTAAATTCTTAACTCAAGACAGATACGCAAAACCAAGATTTAAGCTTACAGGTGAAATTCCAGCATCATCAAAACTTTTAGATGATCCTGATATTGCAAACGATAAATACGCAAGCGCCTTCATTCAGCAGGCAAAGCTTGCTGAGGCTATGCCTTCTGTAAGTGAAATGCATAAATTCTGGTTACCATTTTCAAATCAGTTACCACGTATTTTTAAGAGGCTTCGTGCATAAGTGTGGGTAAAAGCACAAGTCTCTGAATAATCTATTTACCCTTTAGATCATTTAACGTGATCTTTAATGCTC
>OMZC01000009.1 GCA_900315395.1 uncultured Gammaproteobacteria bacterium | reverse complement strand
TTTTGAGCATACTTCAACTCAAAAACAATGCGTCTGTTTTTAGTTTCGATAATTAAATCTGCCCTTCCTTTTGAGGAGTGACTTTCAGTTGATGATTCAATACCTGCTCCTATTAAGAATAAGAATAGATAGTTCTGAACCGTAGCTTCACTGTTAATAGGGAAATGATCATAAGATACTGAATTGATAACAGAGTTAAATCTGTCAATGATGTCTTTAATCTCACCTGTATCTAACAGATCTCTTACTCCTTTTGCTAAAGCGTAGATCCCTTCTTTATAAAAGTTGATAGCAAGTAATCTGTTTAAGGCTTTATAAATTTCACCATTTGGAATACCTAAATCTACTGTAAGATCACCACTAGTAAGTGCTGAACGTAAGGTTAAATAGCCTGTCTGACACATCAGTACATTCTGGTTGATTGTAGTTAGTGCAGTAGGATTCATAAAATCATTAACGGGAATTGTTATAGACTTTTCTTTATTTAAATAGTCAAAAGCATTTAGCTCATGAGTTTTTAAATAGTTAACTAAGATAGATGGCAAGCCTCCGTTGTAGTACCAATATTCATCAAAATAAACAAATTTATTAGTAACCACACCTTGCAAGAAATTATTTACAGACCATGTACAGAAGACTTTCTTTTTATAGAATTCATCAAAACAGTAACCATCATAATTCTGAGCAAGTCTATCTAACAAAGACTCAAGTTTGTCATCGGTTACGTCATCAACACTACAGTTGTTCTCATAGGATGCGGCTAACTTTAAATAATCAATGTAGTACTTTTTAATCTCTTCTCGTGTAAAGCCTATCAGCTGAGAATAGGCACTAGCATTAGTCATATCTTTGATATCAGAACCTACAGAAAAGATTGATACGTCTTTTAATCTGGTAACTCCAGTTATTCCTAAAAACTTAATGGCAAACTTTCCTTTGATTGTTCCGTAAAATTCTCTTAAGAACTCCTGAAAAGAATCGTAGACTTCTTTGTCATTGATGTTAGCGGTTAACTGGCAGTCATATTCGTCGATTAAAACGACTATCATTCTGCCTTTCAAGGCTAATGATTCTAAAAGACTTTTTAGTGAACCTGTTGGGGATTCATCTTCAACATAGTTTTCAACTTTGTTTAAATGGGCAAAATTTGAAATATCTTTGATTAGTCGTCTTTTAAATTCTGTTAGGTCTGATTTAGGATATTCAATCAGATTTAATCTAAATACAGGATAGGTCGTGTCTTTCCACTTATCATAAATCCAGGTACCTTTAAAGTAGGGATCAACTCCTTTTCCAAATAAGGTTCCAATAGTATCTAAGGTAAGAGATTTTCCAAAGCGACGAGGTCTTGAGATAAAGACTCTCTCTTCAGTCTCTAGAAGATTATAGATATATTCAGTTTTATCAACATATATTTGATTGTTTAAATAAAACTTTTTGAAAGATTCTGAATTGCCTATCTTTTTCATACAAATAATCCCCTGTAACCTTAGCCTAGATTATATAGGCAATTTAAACACTTTTCTTTTTTAAGTGGCTAAAATTAAGCATTCTTAAGAAAAAAGCTTTGCTATAAAAATAGTTCTGCCTCAAAATTACAGGATCAAAACAAATAAAGTCTTTATTGACTGTTTCAGTGCAGCATGATGAGCTTTACTTTTAAAGATATGCTCCTAGTAAGGATGCCAATCTAAGGTAGTAATAGGAGCACCTGGCTTTAATGAACCATCGTCATTTTCATCGTTAGTGTCTGCGCTTACATTCTCTTCTTTTTCGACACCCACATAGGATTTGAGTCTTGTTTCTTTTAGCTTTGGCTTAAGATCTGAGATTGCAATTCCTCGACGCAGAACTACTCCTCCAATAATAATTTGTGAGCACAGCATTAAAGATAATCTGTTTGCAAAGATACTGTCATCCTCAGGACTTACACTCTCAGCTGACTTTAAATGAATTGTAGCGCATTCACTAATTGGAGTGTTCTCAGGGCAAATTGCCAGCACACATGTACCACTAGCACGTGCTTCGAGTGATGCATCTAAGACATCTTTATTCTTACCTGTAGCTGAAATTGCTAAAGCTACATCACCAGAACGCAGTGATGAGACTGCTAACATCATTGACTGTCTGTCAGTGTATGACTGACAGAAAAAGCCTAAATTTAGCATTCTATTTACAAAATCAACACCGATAAAAGAGGTTAGACCTTGAGATAAAACTACAATACGACGGGACTGACTTACTACATCAATAGCTCTTGCAACAGTGCCCTCATCTGTTGCGCGCTCAGCACTTGATACAGAGTTTTTAGCAGCGCCAATGACCTTTGAAATTACATCACCTACAGTATCGCCCTGCTTTACAGCTTCAACTTTCTTTAGGTTTTCAGCTGAGACTGTAGCACTTAAAATCAGTTTAAATGCAGGAAAACCTTCAGCGCCAAAGCGTTTGCAGAATCTGCAGATTGAAGGTTCTGATACTTGAGCTCTTTTAGCTAGCTGTGCAATATTCTCATTTACAACTAAGCCAGGATTTTTAAGAATAGTAGCAGCTACTTTTCTTTCAGATTTGGTTAAATCTGTTTCAGCAGCGATTCTGTCAAGAATGTTATCCATAATTAAACTAACTCAGCAATACTCTTAACAAAACCATTCTGTACTACGTACTGAATTCTAAAGTCATCATCAAAGATAACCAGATCAGCAATAAAGCCACCTTCAATTCTTCCCATATCCTGAAGACCAATGGCTCTAGCAGGAGTATAGGTAGCTGCAAGCAGAGCTTCATCAATACTAAAGCCACAGCTTTGAATTAAGAACTTCACACCATCCATCATACAGATGCTAGTTCCTGCATAAGCGCCCTTAGCATCGATAAGACCACGCTTATCTACAAAGACTTCAGTTGAACCTACAATAAATGACTGTGGAGTCTTTGGCATACCGGCTACAGGCTGAGCATCAGATACGATATACAGTCTGTCGCCTAAGATCTTATGAGCTAGTTTTACTAAAGATGGATGAACATGCTTACCATCAGCAATGATACTTGCAAAGACCTTTTCACTCTGTAAGGTAGCACCAACTAGACCTGGCTCTCTGCCTACTGGTGGACGCATACCATTGAACAGATGAGTTACGTTAGTAACACCTGCTTTAAATGATTGCATAGCTTCAAAGTAGCTAGTAGCTGTATGACCTAAAGATAGAGTTATCTTACTTTGTAAGAGCTCAATGATATTCTTTGCCTTAACTACCTCAGGTGCGATAGTCATATAGGCAATGATATCCTTTTGAGCTCTTAGTGAATCAAGATCAGGCTGACCTAATGGTCTTATGTATCCTGATGGGTGAAAACCTTTATGTAACTGTGAAATAAAAGGTCCTTCTAGGTGAATACCAGGACAGATAGAAGGATGCTTTTCTTTAAACTCAGCTACCGCTGCCATTGCCTTAGTGTAATTCTCACGAGGACCTGAGATTAAGGTTGGCACAAAGGTAGTAGTACCATGCTGAGTTAAATAACGCCGCATCTGCTCTAGTGCTTCAATAGATGGAGTCTGTCCAAATGAAACACCAGCACAACCATTAACTAAAAGATCGATAAAACCAGGACATACGTGCAGTCCTTTGACATCGATTTCTTCGGCAGTGCCATCCTCTAATAGACCAGGATCCATAGGTACAATTCTATGATCCATGATAGCTAATGATGTGGCGTCAACAAACTCCTCTGAAGTTACATGGAGTTTGGCATTTTTAATGATTGTTACTGCCATGATGCATCCTTATTATTTATTCAATATCTAAAGGCTATTCAGACTTTGTAGCCTGCTCTTTTGCTTTAGCTCTTAAAGCTTTCTTAGCTCTCTTAGCAGCAAAATCAGGCTTGCCCTTATTCTTTTTATCACGAAGTCTGTTCTTTTTATGAGTCTTCTTTTCCTCATCTTTAACCTTCTTGTCAAAGCCACCGTTACCACCGATGCTTGCACGAGAACGTTTCTTTTCAGACTGTCGTGGAGCACTAGGATCTTTTACAGGGAAAACTGCACAGACATTCTTAATTGCTCTCTTTTCAATTTCTTTACCAGTGTAACGCTCTAGCTTCTCTAAAAAGCCGATTTCGTTTGCCATTACTAAAGTAGTAACCACGCCCTGCGCACCAGCTCTTGCGGTACGACCTGCTCTGTGAACATAGATAGCAGCATTAGCTGGTATATCAAAATTGTAAACATGAGTTACATCTGGAAGATCAAGACCACGTGAAGCTACATCAGTTGCAATTAAGATATCGCATTCACCTTCATTGAACTTACGTAAGGCTGCTTTTCTTTCAGTCATAGAAATAGAGCCTTGCAAACTTGCACACTTAAAGCCGTTTCTGCGCAGTGAAGCTTCTAATCTTTGTAATCTGTCTTTAGTCTTTACAAAGACAATGGACTTACCTTTGATGGTTGTAAGCAGATGTACAAGGATCTTTAATTTCTGAGGATCGCCTGCTGCATAATATGCTCTTGACTGTAATTCCTCAGGGAGCACTTCATCCTCTTCACCACCGGCACCAATTCTTACCTCTAGAGGATCATTTAATACGGAGGACGCAAACTCCTCAATACCTGAACCTTCTAAGGTAGCTGAGAATAACAGGGTCTGATAACGGTTATAAAGCTCACGAGTGATTTTAGCTACATCATCTCTAAAGCCCATGTCCAGCATTCTGTCAGCTTCATCGATGACATACATCTGTACAGTTGAAGTATCTAACCAACCTTTTTCGATGTACTCAATAAGTCTGCCTGGAGTTGCTGCGATAATTGAGCTTGGATTTTCGCGCTCAATCTCTCTACTGCCACCACCGATGATAGTGCCAGCACTAAGATCGTTATAACCTTCAATTAAAGCCTGACAGACGTTTTCTACCTGAAGAGCCAGTTCACGGGTAGGCTCTAAAATAATTGCTCTGACACCAGGCTTTTTCTCTAGTGACAATCTTGCAATTACAGGTAATAAGAAAGCAGCACTCTTACCTGTACCGGTAGGAGCACCACCTAAAATATCAGCACCTTCAAGAGCTTTAGGAATGACTAAAGTCTGAATTGGAGTAGGCTTATCCCAACCTAACTTTTCAATATTCTCAACTAAAAAATCTGGAAGACCAAATTCTGAAAACAGCATTAAACGCCCTCTTTACCCATGCGTGTTGCATGGCACTTTTTAATAAATTCAATAACCTTACGACGACTTTCTGTATTTGCTTCTTCAGTACCATTAAACCAGCGTACCAACTCCAAATCAGATGCTTCTAAAAGATCAACATAATCGTTTAACATCTGCTCGTCGCATTTTGGTAAATCAATATCTACAAATGGCAATAACATTAAATCAAGCTCACGCATACCGCGTCTTGACTGCCATTTAACTTTTCCTGAGACTTCTACCATGGTAATTCTCTTTATTCACTTACAAAGTGATTAACTCAAAGCTACTTTTCTCAATATTCCTACTTCTCTGCTTAATACTTTTCTGACAAATATTAAGTTTCAGATTATTCCTAAACAGATACCTGAGCTTTAATAGCAGGATATGGATCGTAGCCAGTTAACTCAAAGTCCTCATATTTGTAATCAAAAATAGATTGAGCTTTACGTAAGATATTCATAGTAGGTAGAGCTCTTGGAGTACGAGATAACTGCAATTTAACCTGATCAAAGTGGTTCTTATAGATATGGGTATCACCACCTGACCATACAAAGTCACCTAAGCCTAAATCGCACTCTTTAGCTACAATCATGGTTAACAGTGCATAGCTTGCAATGTTAAATGGTACGCCTAAGAACATATCAGCACTTCTCTGATAAAGCTGACATGATAACTTACCGTTGGCTACATAGAACTGATATAGAGTATGGCATGGAGGTAGAGCCATCTTGTCTACATCAGCTGGGTTCCAAGCGCAAACGATGATACGTCTTGACTCTGGATGATGCTTAATTAAATCGATAGCATTTGATAATTGATCGATATGTCTGCCATCAGGAGTTTCAAAGTCACGCCATTGTTTACCGTAGACAGGACCTAAATCACCGTTTTCATCAGCCCACTCATTCCAGATACGTACACCGTTTTCCTGCAGGTACTTGATGTTAGTAGAGCCTGAGATGAACCATAACAGCTCATGGATGATAGACTTTAAGTGGCACTTTTTAGTAGTTACTAATGGGAAACCTTTTTCTAGGTTAAATCTCATCTGTGTTCCGAAAATGGAGCGAGTACCGGTACCGGTTCTATCACTTCTATCGGTACCTTCTTCCATGATCTTCTTTAATAAATCTAAATAAACTTGCACACTTAGCTCCTGTTCTGGTTATAGTTCTTAGGATCTATGACAGAGGATAAACCCTGAGATTTTGCATATTCGATATAGAGGCTCTTAATCTTTACACTTGAGTTTAAAGTTAGAGCCATCTTGCCGATGCTCTGCAGATCCTGCAGATTTACATGGCGGGTAATGTATTTCACTCTAGCAATCTGAGAATAGTTCATAGACAGATTGCTGTAGCCTAATGACATTAAAAGTAATGAGCCTACAGGAGAGCCTGCAAGTTCACCACATACTGACAGAGGTTTACCTACCTCTGAGGTTCTATCAATCAAGTACTTCAAGCATCTTACGGCAGCAGGATTAAACGGATCAAAGATCTTTGATACCTTTGGATTTGATCTGTCAGCTGCGAACAGATACTGAATTAAATCGTTTGAACCTATGGAGAAGAAGTCACATTCTGCTGCTAACTCATTTAAGATGAAAGCTACACATGGAACTTCGATCATGACGCCAAAGCGAGGACGAACAACCTCTTTACCGGTTTGTTCTGCTACCTCCTTTAAGGCCTCATTTAAAATCCGTTTTACAATTAAAACTTCTTCTAATCTTGAGACCATAGGTAACATGATTTCAAGATTGCCAAATTCCTGATTAGCGATGATCATGGCACGAAGCTGAGTCTTTAAGATATTAGGCTGATCGATACAAACTCTAACACCTCTCCAACCTAGAGCTGGGTTCTGATCCTCTTCAATTGGCAGATATGGTAAGCTCTTGTCACCACCTATATCTAAAGTTCTCATACATACTGGCAGACCTTTAAACTGAGAGAGTAAGGTCTTATACCAGGTGATCTGCTGTTCTTCAGATGGTAAAGATGAACTTAGCATGAAGGCAATTTCAGTTCTATACAAACCGATACCATCAGTCTGAATTGCCAAGTCATCATCCTCATGATTTAAACCTGCGTTTAACTGAATGGTAATTCTCTGACCGTCTAAAGTTACGCCCTTTTCAAACTTAACACTTTCAAAGAGATCATGTAACTGACGGGACTGAGAGATTAACTGCATGTACTCATCAACCACACTTGATGATGGGTCAACGATAACCTCAGCATTCTGACCATCAACGATGATGGTTCTGCCATCAACGTCATTTAAATCAAGATTTACATCGATAACAGCAGGAATACCTAAATCACGAGCTAATATAGCTGTATGAGCTGAGGTAGCATTATCGACACAAACGAAACCTGCAACCTTGTCGTGAGGCATTTCAGCTACTAATGCTGCTGGCATGCTCTTTACAACTAAAACAATAGGTGAGGTTACATCAGTCTCTTTAGGTGCAAGATGTACCAGTCTTGTGATAAGGATTGAGGCAAAGTCACGGATATCACGAACTTTATCAGTTTGCTTCTTTTCAGAGGCCTCATCCATACGTCTTTGAGCTACAACCTTGATAGCAGATGCTGCTACATACCCCTGTGAGAAGATCTCGTTATCAACCTCATCTTCAAAAGTCTGATCATCAAGCATACTGCCATAACCTGACATATAGCCTGATGAGGCCTCTGAGTGAGAGCTCTCCTGAAGATGCAGATTAGCTAAATCCATTTCAGTTTGTAACTGGAAAATGGTCTGATGGAATAATTCTGACTGAATATCCTTGTCATCAGAATACATGATCTGCATGGTCTCAAAGTTTACTGGTGGTTTCCATACTACTGCCTGAGCAATAGCAATTGAGCCAGAACCTGTCTTACCTTTGTAGCGCTTACCGTTGTTAAAGTCAGAGCCTGTATCTTTACCTGTCTTATTCACAGAGATGATAGATGCAATCTGTGCTGACAGAGTAATTAAGAAGGTCTCTTCCTGTTCTGTAAACTGTCTATTCTGTTTACACTGAATAACCAGCACACCTAAGAGTTCACCCTGGTTAATTACAGGTACACCTAGGAAGGATAAAAACTCATCCTCACCTACATCAGGTAAGTACTTAAAGTTTGGATGAGAAGGAGCATCAGCAAGATTTAACAACTCCTGTTTTTTAGCTACTAAACCTACTAGACCTTCGCCTACCTGCAAAGTAGCTTTACCGATGGAGTCTTTTTGCAGACCATCGGTTGCAGCAAGTCTTAACAGAGACTTTCTAGAGTTTAATAGGTAGAGAGAGCAGCAATCAGCATGTGTAGTGCTGCGAATTCTATCTACCAGAGTTGTTACAGTATCTTCTAAAGAGCTTTTAGTAGATACTTCTTGAATAATCTGGCGCAAAGCTAGAAGGATTGAATTTTGATTTTCTTCCACTTTCAGCTTCCTCTCCTGTTCTTACCGAATTTTTTCTCTCGTCTTTCGTTCTTCTCGAATTTATCGTTTTTCTCGACTTTTTCGTTCTTCACGAAATCGCTCTTTGGAAAATAATTACGTCCAAACAGCGCATCCTGAGAAAAGAATGTCAGTACCTTTCTGTAAACATCCCTTTTGAAAGCAACCACTTGTCTTACAGGATACCAGTAGCTTACCCATCTCCAGTCATCAAACTCAGGATGACCTTCACGGCTAAACTCTATGTGACTTGATTTGTCAGAGCACAGTGTCAGCAAATACCATTTCTGTTTTTGACCTATGCACACAGGCTTTTCATTCCAACGGACCAATCTTTTAGGCAGTCTGTATTTAAGCCAAAAGCGTGTTGATGCTAACAGTCTTACATCACTTCTTTGTAAACCAAGTTCTTCATAAAGCTCACGGTACATAGCATCTTCAGGAGTCTCTCCGTAATCAACTCCTCCTTGAGGAAATTGCCAAGAGTTCTGTCTGATGCGTCTTGCCCATAAGACCTGACCTTTGCGGTTGCAGATTACGATACCTACATTAGGTCTGTATCCGTCTTTGTCTATCACTGAAAACCGCCTAGTCTATTTAACTTTTTAATTTCTTTGTTTTAAACTAAAATCCTACGTTTAAAACAAATCACAACTGTGATGTATTATAGCAGAGAACGCCAAATCCAAAGCCTCACAAGATCTCGTTTTTAGCTTATTTTAAAAGGATTTATTTGATGAGTACTACCAAAAACAAAATTAACCGAACCAAAAGTCCAGAGACTTTTGAAGAGCTCATCAATTCTTTAAATTCGATTGTAGGTAAAACCATCAGTGAGCTTGCCAAAATTGCCAATGTTCCCCTGCCAATTTCCACTACTCATGGCAAAGGTTTTACAGGTGAGCTTTTAGAAATTCTCTTAGGAGCTACAGCTGAAAATCGACCAATTCCAGATTTTCCAAATTTAGGGTTGGAGTTAAAAACTCTACCTGTTGATAAGAATTTAGTTCCTCTAGAATCTACTTTCTTCTGTCATGCGCCTTTAACAGGAATTAGACACTTAACCTTTGAAAACTCTGCTCTGTACTCAAAAATAAAACGAGTGCTCTTTGTGGTAGTTACAGCTCAAAGAGACATGGATTTTGAAGACAGAGTCATAGCAGGATATTTCTTTTTCACACCAAACGAAGCGCAATTTAATCAGATAAAAAGCGACTATGATGAACTGTACGAGATGATAAAAACTGGTCACGTTGAAAGTATCAATGCGCGTATTGGTCAAATCATGCAATTAAGACCAAAATGCGCTAACGGAAAAGCGCTTACAGACTGTATAGGCATTGATGGAGAGATCATAAAAACCAGACCTCGTGGCTTTTATATGCGCAGAAGTTTCACTAAAGAGCTAATTGAGAAAGAACTGATGGCTAAAAAGTGAGTTTTTGCTGATATAAATCACCAAAACGGAGCATTCTGGTTAATATAGTATTCGATAAAAATTTGCATTTATTCTGATTTTAGCTTCATTTTTATTTTATTACTATAATTTCTATCCTTATTTTAAAATTAGTTAATTCATTGTTTTACAAAGATTTAATCTATTCTTTACAATACACACTCTTGCAAACGTTTACGGCGTAAACATACATTCTGACGAAAAATAACTCTTTATTTCAGAGTGTTAAATTTCTAAATGTAGAATAATTTTCATTTTTAATGCACGCTAAAAATTTATCATAGCTCACACATTGAATATGTATATTATCTATTTACGGTTAAAAAATAGAAAATTGCACAAAAAAAGGCTTACAATACCTGTGTGTAGAAATTATAAAAATAAAGTACCGTCTGTAGTAGAAAGTTGTGACAAGTTTTCAAAGCCGGTGCTTTGTAACTATAGGAGAATACGATGAGTGTTTCTAAGAAGTTTACCAAAGACAATAAGGTAACTGTAACCTTCACAATCAAAAAGACTGCAGCACAGAATGCTAAGAAGATCGATCTTCTATGTGAGCACAATGGCTGGCAGCCTGTTGCAATGAAGCCTCAGAAGAATGGCACTTTCAAGGGTTCAATCACTGTAAAAGCTGGCGAGCAGCCTTCATATCAGTACAGATTTAAGTACACCTTTGAAGACAACAGCGTTAAGTATGATAACGACTGGGATGCTGAGCGTTATGTAGCTAACCCATTTGGTGGCGATAACTCAGTATTTTCAGCAGTTCGTGACTAATACTCACTATTTATGAAGAATGAAGCGGATTAAGTTCCGCTTTATTTTTGCCTAAAGTCCTAAGCTTGGATTTTACATACTGAAGTTCCAATTACATTACCACTGTAAAAGAATCTTCGTCTAAAAAGCTCCCCATCATCCTTACTGTTTTCAGAGATCTTATACAAATGTTCTTAGTTTGATATTACATTATACGAATGGCTTGTAAATCGCACTCCATAGATATTATCTAAATTCAGCACTGTCTTTTTTAGAAAAAAAATTGAATTTGGCTCACAAAATGCTTGACATTAGAACTCTCAGCCTATATCATGTGCTCACAATTTGACGCGGGGTGGAGCAGTCTGGTAGCTCGTCGGGCTCATAACCCGAAGGTCGTAGGTTCAAATCCTGCCCCCGCAACCAATTCCTAGAAGTTCGCAAAAAGCGAACTTTTTTCGTTTCTAGCCTCTTGTTTTTTTTCTTATCCCCAAATTCTCATTTTCTTGGTTTGGAAAAATATTGCAATTTTTAAAATCATGATAATTTTATTTTTATTTAATTATTAAATAGTTAGCTTAATATTTAAAATTATTAATCCCCTCTTTATTGATTTTTAGAAATTGAATTCTATAATGAAAGTGTACTTAGTTAATACATAACAAAATCAAATCTTAATGCTAAGTACTTAATCTTGAATTTCCTGTCAAAGACTAATGGATGTTATTAGTCAGATATATAGGTGAATGTCGCCACTAGGTGACTGTGAGCTTGCAGCTTTACGTATCTCGCCTATCACCACTTTGAACACAAACTCATGTGGCAAGTAATAATTGACAAGGAGTATCAAATGACTTTTAAAGAAATGTACACACACGCTATCAACAAGATTAAGCAAGATCCTGTTTCATTTGTTTGGAATCACTGTATAAAAAAGCATGATGATCAGGAATTCATAGTAATTACTTATCCAAAAGAAGGTAAGTACCCAAAATATTTCATAGAGTGTCTCTACTATCTGAAGTTTGATATCAGTGAGATCTGTTATGGCAGTTCAACTGAAGCCTTGCTTTTGCAGAATCATAACGAAGCTAAATTTACTGATATGCAAAAAGAAGGTATTCAGAAAATCATTGCCTACTTTGGTTGCAAACAGTTAAATCCAATTAAAGAGAAAAGGATCCATATCAAAGGATCAAAACTTCTTTTAGACAGTGCATATGTTCACTCCACCTTGACCTTAATGGGAATGTGCTGTGATCAGGTCTATAAACACCTCTTTCCTGAGAAAACAAAGTGACTAAGTAATTTGCAGTAATAACCGAGGTTGTAGCTGCAAGAAACTTTCAGTATTGAGCTATAAGACAGAAGCTTATTCTAATTCTGTCTATCTTAAGTAAATTGGTAACCTGCGCCACAAGAGCAGGAAACAGATGCAATATGAGTTGGCAGTTACGCGGACATCTAGTCTCCCCTTTTAGCTAATGCTCATATGGTAAAAAAGAGACATGGAGTATCAAATGACTTTTGAAGAAATGTACACACACGCTATCAACAAAATTAAGCAAGATCCTGTTCCATACATTTGGAATAACTACATCAAAAAACATGATGATCAGGAGTTCATCGTTATCACAAGACCCAAGTCTGAAGATGGTAAATACCCTGAATACTTCTTAGAGTGCCTTTTCATTCTGCGTTTTGATATCAGCGAAATTAAATATGGTGCCTCAACTGATGCCATACTGTTGCAGAATCATAACGCAGCTAAATTTAGTGATAGGCAAAAAGATGGAATTCCTAAAATCATTGCTCACTTTGGCTGCAGACGGTTAAATCCAATTAAAGAGAATAGAATTCACATCAAAGGCTCTAAACGCCTATTAGACAGCCTATACGCTCATGCTCCTGTGTTTTTGCTAGGAATGGCTTATGAGCAAATATATGAAAGACTCTTCCCTGAAGGTAAGAAATAAGTGAGCTAAATGTAGTCATAACGCCCGTTATGACTACATTTTTAGACACGAGATAGTCTCTTTAGAATGCTATTGTAGACATTAAGACCAATCTTTAAAGCATCAGGATCAACTTTAAATTTACCATTATGTAAGCTAGGACCTATGCCTGTTCCTAGGTTAAACATCGCACCTGGCACATGCTCTTGGAAACACGAAAAATCCTCTCCCCCAAGATTTGCTCTTTGAGAGACTACAGTCAAACCTAGCTTTGTAGCTTCTTCTTTAATGAGCTCTGACAATTTAGGATCATTGTTTGTAGCAGGACAGCCCTTGATAAAGTTAAATTCTACTTTATAGCCTTCAGCTTCTAAGACTGTTTTTAACTGTGTCATTTTCTCAATGATTGTAGAACGAGCTGAAGCAGAAAATGATCTTACAGTACCCTCAGCATAGGCAAAATCAGGAATGATATTCCAGGTACTACCAGAGCTTACATGAGTTAAAGATATCAGAGCTTTATCACCACAAGGAATGTTCTGTGCTACCAGTGAAGATAAGCGATTAGATAACAACTCTAAAGCTTTAATTGGATTAAGTCCTTTATAAGGGGTACTTGCATGAGTACCAATACCTTTAATCTCATAGCTAAAACGATCAACATTAGCAGAGAAAGGACCTGCACTTATGGCAATCTGACCTACGTTGAGCTCAGGAGTCACATGTAACGCAAAAAAGCGGTCAATCTTTACCTTTGAAAAAAGACCTGCATCAACTACTCTTTGTCCACCGTGCTCAGCTTCTTCAGCTGGTTGAAACAGAAAGATAACATTACCCTTAAAAGGATTATCTAGACTTAAAAGACGGGCAAAAGCTAACAGAATAGCAGTATGTGCATCATGCCCACAGGCATGCATACAGCCTTCGTTTTTGGATTTGTAATCAAGCGTAGTTTGCTCTTCTAATGGAAGAGCATCAATATCAGCACGAAAGCCTACCGATCCATAATTGCTATCACCTCTGATGATAGCAAGCGAACCTGTATCTAAACCTAAATCCAAAAGCTCTACCTTGCACTTATTTTCAAGATAGTCTTTTATAAAGGCTGTGGTCTTAAATTCCTTTAGTGCAGTCTCTGGATGCTGATGCAAATACTTGAAGTTCTCTTCAAGCTCTGTAAGAACTTCAAAGGGAATGTCATTACTCATTATGAAGCTCGATTTAATAGCAGATCTGCTTGAAACAAGAACTTGGCTGTACGTGTATTCTTAGGAGCTACAAAGACCTCATCTGGGCTGCCATCTTCGATTATCTTTCCTTCATTTAAGAACAGCACTCTTGTAGAGACATTGTGCACAAAGCGCATCTCATGAGAAACTACGACCATGGTGATACCGTCTTTGGCAATCTCATTCATTACCTGCAATACTTCTCCAACCCACTCAGGATCTAAAGCACTTGTAGGTTCATCAAATAAGATCACCTCAGGCTCAACAGCTAAAGCTCTAGCTATACTTACACGTTGCTGCTGACCACCACTTAAGCATACAGGATAGACATTAGCTTTATCTGACAGACCAACTCTGTCTAAGAGTTCTAATCCTCTCTGTTTAGCTTTATCTTTGCTTAGCTTTTTAACATAGATTAGGCTTTCAGTAATATTCTCAAGAGCAGTCTTATTCTTAAAAAGATTGTAGTGCTGAAACACCATAGCTGACTTGCTTCTTAACTGCCTTAAATCATGCTTTGAGTATGAAGTTGCATCGACTCTAGCATCCCCAATTGTAATGATGCCTGAATCAGGTGTTTCCAATAAATTTAAAGTTCTAAGTAAGGTAGTTTTACCTGCACCTGAAGTTCCGATAATAGATACAATCTCACCTTTGTTGATCTTTAAATTGATATCAGACAGAACTTCTTTTCCATTAAAAGTCTTTTTAAGATGTTCAATTTCAATCATTGCATGTACCTGCCTGATATTTTCTAAATTTCTTCTCAGCGATTACGACAACTCTTTCTAAAAGGATGCACACTAACCAGTAAATGAGTGCTACCACGATGTAAACTTCAAAAAATCTAAATGATCTGCCACCTACAATCTTTGCTACAGCCATCATTTCCACAACTGATATGCTAAAGATCAAACTTGTGTCTTTAACTAGTGAGATGAAGGTATTGCCTAATGGTGGAATAGCCACTGTAAAAGCCTGAGGGATCACGATACGTCTTAAAGCTTGAAAAGTGGTCATATTCACACTGTAGCAAGCTTCAAACTGTCCTTTGTCTACTGACAAAAGAGAGCTTCTTAAAGTCTCAGACATAAATGCACCGATGTTTAAAGAGAGTGCAGTAATGGCAAAGACCGTAGCTGGAATTCCATTAACAGAGATATTTGTACCTAAATAGGCATTTAGTGACTTTAAGAAAATAGGAATACCGTAATAAGCCAAAAGTAGCTGCACCAGACATGGAGTGCCTCTGGCAAAAGAAACATAAACAATGCAGATCTTTTTTAGGACAGGTACATTAAAGTATCTGATTAAAGCTACTGTAAAACCGATACATAAAGCTAAGACACCGGCAGCAAAAGCTATACCTAAGGTTACTGGAAGATAATACAAAAACTCAGGAATAGCTGAGATCATAAAATCTAAATCAAAGGCCTTACCCATCTTATTTCACCATTCCCCAATGCATCTATTAAAGAAGTGCCCTACCTATTGAGTAGGGCTGTTTCTTTTACTTACCGACCTTTGCTAGAACAGCCTCTTTGGTTGAGTAGTCACCACCAAAGTACTTTTCGCTTAACTTCTTTAAGGTGCCATCCTCTAATAACTCTTTTAAGGCTTTATCAACTTTTGCTTTTAGCTTCTCACCTTTTTCATTCTTTTTTAGAAGCCAGAATACTGGTACAGGCTCTGCTTCACTGCGAACTGCATACTCAACATCAAAGCCCTGTGTTTTGATAACGTTATAAGCTACTACAGGATCTGCTAAGGTTGCATCTACTCGACCTTCTTGTACATCTAAGATAGCTTTTGAAACTTCACCTTCGCCGTATACAACCTTGATAGGATCACCGTGTTCTTTATTCCACTGCTCTACTGTATGAGCATTTGAGCTACCTACGGCAACAGAGACAGTCTTATCTTTAAGATCTGGAAGTCCTTTAATATCAGTGCGACCTTTCTTATAAACTACACCGCCTATATCCCAAGCATATGGCACATCTGAGAACAGATACTTTTGCTCTCTATCTGGATTCTTTGCAACATTACTTACCACAAGATCATATCTGTCAGCTTCAAGTCCTGCGAATATTGAAGACCATTCAACTGTTTGGTACTCAAACTTAACGTCATCTAATTTCGCATCAACAGCTTTTGCTACAGCGATGTCATAACCATCAGGTGTACCGTCACTGTTTACATAATTAAAAGGAGCATAAGCGCCTTCGGTAGCAATGATGTAAGTTTCATCTGCAAAAGCAGCAGTAGATGCAAGAATTGAAGTTGCAATAGTAGTGGTTTTAACGATATTTAATAATGATTTTGAAATTGACATAATTGTGTTCTCCATAAAAACTGAATCAAATAACTGTGATTGCTCCTGATATAAACAAACCTTTGTATATCAGGAGTTACGCATTCGATTCTTTATGCAAAACAACTTTAATATGTACATTCTCAATCTCTTCTTCATTTAACCTATCTGTTTTATAGGTTTATCTTAAATAAAAACAAAGAGATTTGATAATACTATTTTTTAATACCGATCAATAGAAATTACTTATAAGGATTGAGATGACTTTTACACAGAAAAATCAAAGAAAGCGCCAGCTGTAAGAGGTCACAACTGGCGTAAAACATTGAAAGAGGATTATTGATGAAGCTCGTCATGATCGTTACACCGTTTGACGAGTACGCGTACACTAGGCACGTTTTGCATCAATAAAACCGATTTTCAAATTACGGTATGCTAATTGTATAAAAGTAGGTAAGTGTTCGTAAGAAGTAAGCAAAATTATTAGCTACTATGCACTTGTTTAGTAACATGTTATTTCTATTGTTACTTTGAGATTTACGTTTAGATAATAGTTTTTATAGTTACTTTATAAAAGTTCGATGTTCATTATACTTTTAATATACTCAGAGGTAACGATGTACGAACGAAAACTAAAGAAAGATATCCGGAATTCTCTAGAATATAGTCTTGATATGTTCAGTGGAAAATGGAAATCAAGGATCTTATCAGTTTTATCTAAAGCTGATAATTTAAGATATGGTGAAATCAAAAGTAAGATTGATAACATCACTGATGCAGTGCTAGCAGCTTCTTTAAAGGAGCTTATCAGCAGTCAAATGATAGTACGTCAGTCTTATGATGAAATACCACCAAAGGTTGAGTATTCACTGTCGGAAAAAGGCAGATCGATTATTCCGGTCTTAGATAATATAAGTAAATGGGGTGAAAAATATTTTATTGTAGAGGAGAATACTGATTCTGAATAGGATTGAGAATTGTCCTACTCGCATATAACAACGCCCAGCATTGACTGGGCGTTTTAACTTATCAGTTAAAAACTGATTAGTTGATCTTCTCACGAATACGAGCTGACTTACCAGCACGGTCACGTAAGTAGTAAAGCTTAGCACGACGAACGTCACCACGACGAGTTACTTTAACTGAAGCGATAAGTGGTGAATTGGTCTGGAATACACGCTCAACACCTTCACCTGAAGAAATCTTACGAACGGTGAATGATGAGTTTAAGCCACGGTTACGCTTAGCGATAACGTTACCCTCAAAAGCCTGTAAACGGCTCTTATCGCCTTCAACAACCTTAACCTCAACACGTACGGTGTCACCTGGGTTGAACTCAGGGATATCAGTACGGATTTGCTCTTTCTCTAGCTGATCAATAATTGGGTTGCTAGCCATTTTAATGTACCTACCATTAAGTAAAAACAAAAAACTTAGTTCAAGCCGTGCTCTTCTAAGTACTCTGAGAGTAACTTGCTCTCTTCCTTAGTCAATTCACGGTTTTGCAGTAAATCAGGTCTGCGCTCGTAAGTGCGACCTAAGCACTGCTTTAAACGCCAAGAACGGATTTTCTCGTGATTGCCACTCATTAAAATCTCAGGAACCTTAAGTCCGTCGATAACCTCAGGACGTGTGTACTGAGGAAAATGTAAAAGGCCTTGAGCGAAAGTATCCTCTTGTGCATTCTGAATGTTGCCTAAAACACCAGGCACCATTCTTGAAACTGCATCGATGATACACATGGCAGGAAGTTCACCCCCTGACAGGACGTAGTCACCGATTGAAACCTCCAGATCGACTTCAGTCTGAAGGACACGCTCGTCAATACCCTCATAGCGACCTGCTACAAGAATCATTGAGCCCCAGCTGTGGAATTTGGTGACCAGAGAGTGATCTAGCTGTTTACCTTGAGGAGATAAACAAACTACTTTAGTTCCTTGAGGTGCTGCTTCTTTAGCAGCATGAATTGCATCACGCAATGGCTGAACCTGCATCAACATACCTGGACCGCCACCGTATGGCTTGTCATCCACGTTGTGAAACTTATCTAAGGTATAGGTACGAGGATTAAAGCATTCTACTTTAATCAGCCCGTTTTCACAGGCTCTTCGTGTAACCCCAGATTTGGTCACAGCATCAAACATCTCAGGAAAGAGCGTAACTACACCAAAATACATGGTTAATAATCCACGCCCCACTCAACCTCAATTGTCTTAGCTTCGAGATCAACTGCTTTAACAATTGGGCCCACGACATAAGGAATCAGAAAGTCTTCTGTGCGTTCCTTAGCCAGGTGGTCAGAGGGAGACACCTCTAAAATAGGAGTGGCTCCATAATCCCTAATTCTCGACACTTTGCCGAGCATTACACCTTCAAGTCCAATTACTGTACAACCTTCAAGATCGCACAAGTAATATGTACCCTCAGGTACAGGAGGCAGGCTTGAGCGCCTGATCCCAATCTCAGCTCCTGCATAAGCTTTTGCTTCCTCAGGAGTTGAGGCCACATTTAACTTAACGACAAAGTCGTTACCATGTGGTCTGTATTCTTCAACCTGAACCTCGCGCCATTCCGCCCCGCGCTGACGTATAAACCATGGCGAGTAGTCAAAAAGGTTCTCAGGTTGGCTCGCAAAAGAACGGACCTTCATCCATCCTTTTACTCCAAATGATGAGCCTAAAGCTCCCATTGGACGCGGTGTATCTGCCATAAGCAGCTATTAAGCCTCTGCAGCCTCTGAAGACTCAGCAGCCTCAGCTTCAGCCTTAGCCTTAGCTTCAGCAGCAGCTTTACGAGCAGCAACAGCCTTCTCGTGCTTATCAGCCTTAGCCTTTAAAACAGCCTCTTCACCCTGCTCAGCTTCCCATAAAAGACGCTTTACACGATCTGATGGCTGTGCACCCTTTGCAATCCATGCATTGATGCTTTCTAAATCTAAACGTAGACGGATTTCCTTGCCCTGAGCGATAGGGTTGTAAATACCAACCTGCTCAATGAAACGGCCTGATGCAGCAAAACGCTTGTCTGCAACAATAACGTGATAGAAAGGACGTTTTTTTGCGCCTAAACGACGTAAACGAATGACTACCATTTCGCTAGTACCTATATTAATTAAAAAAATCTGACAATCTAAAAAAATTGTCAACATACAAAAACAGTTGCATTATTTTACACTTTAATTTCAAAAAATCAAGAGTAAAAAATTTATGCAACTGTTAACTTCAGTTATCAAAGAGTAAAGGCATCTTCAAGCATGCTAGAGCCTTTTCTCTTCAATAAAAATATTTAGCGACGGAAGAAGTTTCCCATACCTCCCATTCCGCCCATGCCACCCATAGCACCCATCATGCCACGCATAGCACCTGCCATCTTACGTACACCACCTTTACCCATCTTTTTCATCATCTTCTGGGTCATATCAAACTGACGTAAGAGTACATTAACCTCATGGATTTCAACGCCTGCACCCATAGCAATTCTCTTTTTACGAGAACCTTTGATAATTTCTGGGTGGATTCGTTCTTTTTTGGTCATGGAATTGATGATAGCTTCCATGTGATCGATCTGCTTGTCGTTGACTTTATCTTTAATCTTGTCGGATAAATTACCCATGCCTGGTAATTTATCTAAAAGACCGGTCATACCGCCCATCTTCTTCATCTGAGCAATCTGATCTCTGAAGTCTTCAAAGGTAAAGCCTGCGCCTGACTTAATCTTTTCAGCCATCTTCTTAGCTTTATCAAGATCAGTATTTCGTTGCAGATCTTCGATTAAAGATAAGATATCGCCCATATCAAGGATACGGGAAGCAATTCTGTCTGGATGGAATGGCTCTAAGGCTGCAATCTTTTCGCCCATACCGATAAACTTGATTGGCTTACCGGTAATTTCTCTTACAGATAGAGCAGCACCACCTCTAGCATCACCATCAGCCTTAGTTAGGATGACACCGGTTAACTCTAAAGCATCATTGAAAGCTTTAGCAGTATTAGCGGCATCCTGACCTGTCATCGCATCAACTACGAAGTAGGTCTCAATAGGATCGGTTAAATCATGCAGACGCTTAACCTCATTCATCATCTCTTCATCTACAGCCAAACGACCAGCTGTATCTAAGATCATGACATCGTATGCACGAAGTTTTGCCTCTTTTAAGGCAGCCTGTGCAATATTCTCAGGCTTGTCTTTAGGATCTGATGGATAGCAGTCTACTGAGATTTCTTGAGCTAAGGTCTTTAACTGATCCATAGCAGCAGGTCTGTAAGTATCAACTGATACTAACAAAACCTTTTTATTCATTCTCTCTTTTAAGTAAAGAGCTAGTTTTGCAGCAGATGTAGTCTTACCAGCACCTTGAAGACCTGCTAATAAGATCACAGCTGGAGGTTGGTGAGCTAAATTGATTTCAGAGGTCTCACCACCCATGGTAGCTACAAGTTCAGCATGAACTGCTTTAATAAACTCCTGACCTGGAGTTAAGCTCATGGCAACTTCTTGACCTAAAGCTCTTTCTTTTACTCTTGCTGTAAATGATTTAACTACAGGCAGAGCAACATCAGCTTCTAACAGTGCGGTTCTAACATCACGTAAAGTATCTTTAATGTTATCTTCGGTAATGCGACCTTTACCGCTAATATTCTTTAAGGTACGGTTAAGTCTTTGGGTAAGATTATCAAACATCTTTAAGGCTCATCTAAAGACTACACAAGACAGTTTCTGTCTTGTGTAGTAAAAGTAAACAGTCAAGCTTGTAGATATAAGGATTTATCCTTACAAACTACAGTAAAACTTTTAAAACAAAAACTTCAGTGATTATAGCAGATCTCAAAAAGATATAACGAGTTCGATGCGTTAAAGAAAGGCTTGGTACAGGAAGTAAGCTATATGTTTAAAAAACTTGTGTGATTAGACTTGTAAGCGACGAGTAAAGATGACTCCATAAAAAACTTAGGACGGCATTGCCGTCCACAAGTTTTTAATAATCAGGCTCAAAAGCCTCATTACGAGCAATTACATTAGGTGGTAAGTGCTTTTTTAGCTGACTCTCAAGATATGCTTTTTTAGCTTTAGAGTAGTTATCCTCATATTCAGAGTGATACAACCATCCATAAGCTTCTTCATACAAGGCAGGAGTTCCATAGCCTCGTACTAACATATCTGCCCAACCCAATCTAGCAGTCTTAGATCCTAGAGCGGCAGCAGTATGCATATACTGCTCTGACATATTCATGTTCTTGCCCATATATAGTCCGCGCTCAAAGAATTGAGACATTCTTACCATGGCAGGAGCATAACCATTGTCAGCTGCTTTTCTAATATATCCTATTGCAAGATCACGATCCTGTGTTACACAGGTACCATTGAGCAGCATAACTCCCCATGCGTACATAAAGACAGGACTTTTTACAAGTCTTGCTCTATCTTCAATATCGGAGGTGAACTGGCACTTATCCTGATCTTTTACCACACTCACAAGATCAGTATTTTCAACAATGGCATTCATTCTGTCAGCTGTGTACATTTCTGTACTTGCGCCACCAGAGTTAGAGATTGTACTCATATCAATACCCTGTAAGGTATCACGAGCTACCATTGCCTTAGTACTGGTTACAACTTCATATTTAGCCGCATAGGATGAAATAGGAGCCGAGACGCACATCAAGCTTACAGCAAGCGCAATGAGACTGATTTTACAGTTTAACCTCATCGTACGTTCCTCCTAAGTTAATCTCCTCATATCACTAAGTATAGGTGACATGAAACGGTTTTAAGAAACAAACTCTCAAAATAAGCTAAGAACTTTTGTCATTCCGACTTATTTAAAGACTTTTTTCTTCTAATACTTATATTTCGGTAAAAGTTAAATAAAGTTTAATTTTATTTTGCAATTGTGAGTGTCAGCGACAAAGCCGATGCGATTATGACAGGGATTTTTGGATGATGAAAGGAAAATGGGGTATAAGATTATTCCTAAGATTAATGTCGCATTTTGCACTGCATCAAAAATGAAGGCAGCTTCAAAAGAAACTGCCTTCCCAAGAATAGTTTTATTTATAACTTATGATTCTTTAAGATTACTTGTTCTTTGCAAGCCAATCTTTAGCGAAGTTAACACCCTTTTCGATGTTCTTCTGTAACTGAGGAGCTGCCTCATCGATTAACTTCTGCTCATACTCTGAAACAGTACCTAAATCGAAAGCCTCGTCCCAACCGTTTTTGCCAAAGCGTACGCACTGAGCAAAGAATGGAGCATACTTTGAACCGCCTTCAACGTAGGTGTACTCGTTAACACCAGGCTCGCCTAATAAGCCCTTAACAACCTTAAGAGCAAAACGAGCACCAGCAGTTGCCATTGATAAGGTTGCTGAACCTGCACCAGCCTTAGCCTCAACAACTTCAGTACCAGCGTTCTGGATACGGTTGGTTAACTCTTCGATTCTCTTCTGAGAGATCTTCTCGTGACCGATAACCTTAGAGATTAAAGGAACGATAGTAGTACCTGAGTGACCGCCAACTACTGGAACTAGGATACGCTGATTTGAAATGCCTAACTCTTCAGCTAAGAAAGTCTCTGAACGTAGTACATCAAGAACTGAAATACCGAATAAACGGTGCTTGTCGTATACGCCTTCTTCCTTTAATACTTCAGCTGCTAATGGAACAGTTGAGTTTACTGGGTTGGTGATGATGCAGATACATGCCTTAGGGCAGGTCTTTGCAATGTTACGAACTAAGTTTGCGATGATGCCTGCGTTGATGTTGAATAAATCATCACGAGTCATACCTGGCTTACGAGCAACACCTGCAGGGATTACTACAACGTCAGCGCCTTCTAAAGCCTTAGTTAGGTCGTCACCTGTGAAGCCGTCAACTGTTACGTCTGTAGGAATGTGGCTTAAGTCCTTTGCAACACCAGGGGTAAATGGTGCTACGTCGAACAGGCTCAGAGAAGAACCAGCTGGTAAATTGTTCTTTAAAATCATTGATAATGGCTGGCCAATACCGCCTGCTGCACCTAAAACTGCAACTTTCATGTGTTACTCCTAACAATAACTAATTTACAAAGCTCTATTGCCTAGAACTTTATTTTGAAAAAATCTATTGTCAAAACTTTATAAAAGTAAAACTCTTTTTAAGTTCTACTAAAAAGTGATAAATCTTTTACCTTTTCCTATTATAGCAAACGATTACATCGCTTGCGCAATGTGAATAGTATACAACTCTCAAAATTGAGATCATATAAAAAAAGCAGAGTATATTTCTCACTCTGCTTTTCAAGTATAGGTTGATTTTCAGAAAATAGTTATTACTACTTTGCAAAATCTAGTAGTGAATAAATCTCATTCTCTTTGCCATCAAGGCATTTGGTGTTTTCAAAGTATTCATCAACTGTAGGTAATTTACCTAACTTAGCAGTTACTGCTGCAAGCTCTGCACTACCTAAGAACACATTTGCACCATTACCTAAACGGTTAGGGAAGTTTCTAGTTGAGGTTGAAATTACAGTTGCGTTGTCAGCAACACGTGCCTGGTTACCCATGCATAATGAACAGCCAGGAATTTCAATTCTAGCGCCAGCCTTACCTAATACTGAGAACAGACCTTCATCTGATAGTTCCTGTCTATCCATTCTGGTAGGAGGAGTCATCCACAGTCTTACAGGAACTTCATGGCTCTGACCTTTTAAGATCTCGGCAGCTGCTCTGTAATGACCGATATTAGTCATACATGAACCTACAAAGACCTCATCAATCTTGGTGCCTGCAACATCTGATAACAGACGTGCATCATCAGGATCATTAGGAGCACATAAGATAGGCTCGTTAATTTCATCACAGTTAATCTCAAGTACTGCTGCATATGAGCAGTCTTTGTCAGCTTCGATAAGTTCAGGATTATCAAGCCACTTCTGCATAGCATCAGCTCTTGCTAACAGAGCTTCTTTAGTCTCATAACCGTCTTTTGCCATTTGGCGTAATAAAGCGATATTTGACTTTAAGTACTTAGCTACAGACTCTTTTGACAGAGAGATAGCACAGGCAGCAGCTGATCTTTCAGCTGAAGCATCAGCTAATTCAAAAGCATGCTCAACTGACAGATCTTCAAGACCTTCAATTTCGATGATCTTGCCTGAGAAGATGTTCTTTTTACCCTTCTTCTCAACGGTCAATAAGCCCTTTTGAATTGCAAAATAAGGGATAGCATGTACAAGATCACGCAAGGTGATACCAGGCTTTCTCTTACCTGTAAAACGAACTAATACAGACTCTGGCATATCAAGTGGCATGATGCCGGTTGCAGCAGCGAATGCTACAAGACCAGAACCTGCAGCAAATGAGATACCTAATGGCATACGGGTATGTGAGTCACCACCTGTACCTACAGTATCAGGCAGACACATTCTGTTTAACCATGAGTGGATAACACCATCACCTGGGTGTAGTGCAATACCGCCTCTGTTTTGGATAAACTGAGGTAAGGTATGGTGAGTTTTTACATCAACTGGCTTTGGATAAGCAGCTGTGTGGCAGAAAGACTGCATTACAACAGGTGCTGAGAACTTCAAACAAGCTAAATCAATTAACTCATCACGGGTCATAGGACCTGTTGTGTCCTGTGAACCTACAGTTGTAATTACAGGTTGGCAGTACTGACCAGGACGTACACCTTCTAGGCCACAAGCCTTACCTACAATCTTCTGAGCTCTAGTGTAGCCACCAGTGCCTTCAATCTTAGCAGGCTTTGCAAAGACCTCAGACTCAGATAATTTTAAGAACTTTCTTGCCTTTGAGGTTAAATCTTTACCGATGATAAGAGGAATACGACCGCCTGCTCTTACCTCATCTAATAAAGTATTAGTCTTTAAGCTAAACTTAATTAAAACTTCATCTGAATCATGACGGGTAATAGTACCGTCATAGACATTTAAATCTACAACATCACCTGAGTTTAAGTTTGAAACATCAGCTTCAATTGGAAGAGCACCAGAATCTTCTAAGGTTGTGTAGAAGATAGGAGCAATCTTACCGCCTACTACAACACCACCTGCTCTCTTGTTAGGTACACCTTCGATGTCATGACCGATGTGCCAGATAAGTGAGTTAGCAGCTGACTTTCTTGATGAACCGGTACCTACTACATCACCTACGAATAAGAGTGGATTGCCCTTTGACTTCAATTTCTCAATAGTAGAGATAGGGCCCTTTACACCTTCAACATCAGCCTTTAAGTCATCACGTGAGATCTTGTACATTGCAAGAGCATGCAGAGGAATATCAGGACGTGACCAAGCATCAGGTGCTGGTGAGAAATCATCAGTATTAGTCTCACCTGCTACTTTAAATACGGTTAAAGTAACTTTCTTTGGATATTCTGCTTTTTTAGTAAACCAAGTTGCATCAGCCCATTTTTGAATTAAAGACTGAGCATTCTTGTTACCTTTAGTAGCTAATGCTGCTACATCATCAAAAGCGTTATAGATTAAAAGAGTCTGCTCTAGGGCATCTTCAGCATCAGATGCTAATTCCTTATCAGACAATAAAGAAACTAAGTAACCTACGTTAAAGCCACCTTTCATGTTGCCTAATAGAGCTACAGCTAATTTCTTGTCAACAATTGGGCTTACAGTTTTGCCAGTTGCAACTTCATATAAGAAGTCAGCTTTGATTTTTGATGACTCATCAACGCCTGGGTTAATTCTGTCTTTTAAGAGGTGTAAAAGCTCACTTTCTGAGCCTACAGGAGGTGTTTTTAAAAGGGAAACAAGTTCTTTTGTAAATTCTGCGCTCAAAGCAAGAGGTTCAACACCTGCTTCCTTGCGAGCTTTAGCTTGTTCAAAGTAAGAAGTAAGATAGTTAGCCATATGTTTTTGGTACACCTCTTTGTCTTAGGTTATCTTTATTTTTATCTTAGACCACTCCAATCAAAATAAGGACCAGGATCGGTCTTTCTTTGAGGAGCGACTTCACTATGAGCTGCAACGTTATTGCCGATTGCAGGATAGGTTTGCTTAATAAGAGCTACGACTTCTTTTAAACTCTTATACTGATCTATAGTGTATTCACTATCATCGCTTCCCTCAAGTTCGATACCAATTGAGTAATCATTGCACTCTTTATGCCCATTATATGAAGAGCGACCTGCGTGCCATGCCCTATCAAGGAACGAAACGTACTGAGTAATACGACCTTGTCTGTTAATAAATAGATGAGTGGAAACTTCAAGAGGAGCTACATCCTTAAAATAAGGATGAGCATTAGGATCAAGACATCCTGTAAAGATATCATCCACATAATGACCTCCAAAATGTTTTGGAGGCAGAGCAATACAGTGGATGACGATTAGAGAGATTTCAAATCCACTAGGACGTGGACCGAATCTTTTGACCGGTACTTGACGAACACCTTCTATCCAACCGGCCTTAATGGAGAGCATTTATATTCCTTAAAAGGCTCTTAATGCTTTCTTGCTATCCAAAAAATCGATAGCATGTTCTGCGCTATCAGCTACTTCATCAGTAAACTCGATAACTTCATAGTTCTTAGGATCAGCTAAGAATGCTCTTAAAAGACGGTTGTTCAAATCATGACCGGTCTTATAAGCTTTGAAGTTACCTAGGATGCTGTGACCGTCCATATATAGATCACCGATAGCATCTAGTAACTTGTGCTTTACAAACTCATCTTCGTAACGTAAGCCTTCAGGGTTGATTACTCTGTTGTCATCTAAAACTACAGCGTTCTCTAAAGAACCACCTAAAGCTAAGTTATGAGCATGCATAAATTCAACATCACGCATGAAGCAGAAAGTACGAGCACGAGAAACATCACTTGCAAACTTCTGACCTGTAAAGTCCATTGCAAAGTGCTGCTTATCTCTATCCATTGCAGGGTGGTTAAAGTCGATTTGTAAATCTAAATGGAAACCACTCTCTGATGGGGTTAATTCCGCCCACTTACCTTCGTTTTCTACACGAACCTTACGAGCAACTCTTAAAAACTTCTTAGGAGCAGATAACTCTTTAATGCCGGTAGTACCGAACAGGTAAATAAAAGGTTGTGCAGAGCCATCCATTACAGGGATTTCAGGAGCATTAACATCGATGAAAAGGTTATCGATACCAAGTGAGCTTAGAGCTGCTGTTAGATGTTCAACAGTAGAAATTCTTACACCGTTATCGTTAACTAAAGCGGTACATAGCTGAGTATCTCTAACTGAATCAGCTGTACATTTAATGGTTACGGCAGGATTTAAATCTGTGCGTGTATAAACAAGACCGGTATTAGCAGGAGCTGGTCTGAAAGCCACTTCTACCTTAGCACCAGAATGAAGACCGATACCTGTCATTGATACAGGTTTTAGGATTGTTCTCTGCTTGATCATTTGAATACCTCACGCCAATATGGTGCAGAATTGGTGCACATTATATAACTTTTTTGCGATCTGGCGAACATTTTTAACAATAAGTTAAACAATAATTTAACAAATCTTAACTATTCTGTTAGAGCTCTTTCGTTAGAGTCTTTGATTTAACAAAAGTTCCCAAATCTTTTATTTGCTGCATGTGATATTAGTCGCTTATTCTTAGGGATAAATTAGCAGAAAGCGACAAACCTAGTTTTTATTTTCTGAATAAATTATAGAAAAAAGCGTAATTACATGTCTAGTGCAATTACGCTTTTATCGTATGTAAAAACCGATTTATATCTGATTTAAGCTTACTTTTTTACAAGTATTTAACCTGTTAAATCAGTTTATTAACCTGTTCTTACGGTTAATATTGTCCAACTTTTTTATTGTCCAACTTTTTTATTATTCAGCTTTTTTATTATCCAAATTTTAACTATCTCTTAGTTCATTGGATTTAATCTGTTGATAGCCTGATTTGATGGTAAATCAATATCAGTTGAGCTGATACCTGTTACTAAAACAGTAGCTGCAATCTTGCCATCTTCAAGTTTGTCATCAAAGTACAGACCAAACTTACAGGTAGCATCTTCTCTTGCATATGACTGAATAGCATCACAAACTTCTGAGAGGATGTTTACAGGAATATTCTGACTTACTCTGATATTAGCAATTAGACCGGTAGCTGAACCTAAGTTTACGTTATCAACTAATGGAGAGTTGATTGCCTTTCTTACGGTATCTTCAACTAAGTTTGGTCCCTGACCTTCAGATGAACCAATCATAGCTAAGCCACTGTTTCTCATTACAGTTACAATATCAGCAAAATCAAGGTTGATATAGCCTGTGTTGGTAATAGCAGAGGTAATACCTTCTACTGCTTGATATAAAACTTCATTAGCTTTTTCAAAAGCAGTCTTTAAAGAAACATTAGGTCCTAAGTTTCTTAATAACTTGTCGTTGTCCACAATAATGATGGAATCAACATTCTTAGCAAGTTCACCAATACCTGCCATAGCGTTGATACGGTGACGCTTACCTTCAAATGAGAATGGCTGAGTTACGATAGCAATGGTTAAAGCACCAACTTCTTTAGCAACTTTTGCCACAATTGGAGAAGCACCAGTACCGGTACCACCGCCCATACCTGCGGTGATAAATACCATGTCAGAGCCTGATAATAATTTTTTAATATCCTCATAGCTCTCTTCAGCTGCCTTGCGTCCCTTGTTAGGATCACAACCTGCACCTAGACCATTGGTAGTTCTTACACCAATCTGAACTTTTAATTTAGCGTTAGTTCTTTCAAGAGTCTGAGGATCAGTATTGATAGCCATGCATTCTACACCGGCTAAATTTTTATCAAGCATATACTGCAGTGCGTTGTTACCACCGCCACCGACACCAATTACTCTAATTACACAACCACATGATGGAGTAATAGTATCTCCCTGCATGTTGATATCGTTTTCTACTTTAACATCACTCATTTATCTCTTGGCTCCGCAAGTTTATATTGAATGACATTATAAAAAATCAATTTTATTTTGCAACCTTAGGCGGATATTTCTAGCTTGTGCACACAAATTGAGTAAAAGAGGGATATTTAAAGACGTGAAAAAAAAGTACTAGGTGGTAAAAAAAGTGGAAGATGCGAACTAAAAACGGAGCCAAAGCTCCGTTTTAAATTCTTTATAAGATCTTACTTTTAGTCTTATTATTCAGACTTTGAACGTAAGATTGGAGGTAATTCCCAAATGTTGCTGTTATCTTCAGCTGGGCCCTTACCAAAGCTGTCTACAGGAACTTCAGTTGCACCCTTTAAGCCTGAGAAGGTAGGCTCCTGAGGAGCTGCTGAACCGAAGCTACCGTTGTAAGCAGTCTGTGCAAATGGATCAGGTGTCTGAGCATGAGGCTGCTGCAGAGGCTGTTGCTGTGACTGCTGCTGAGGCTGTGAAGCGGTGAAGCTCTGAGGAGCTGCATCAGTTCTTGCCTGAGTAAAGAAACCTCTAGTTGCTGCAGGTCTTGTACCTGGCATTGCAGGACGGTTTAAACCTTCAACTGCGTTTGGACGAGGCTTGTTTGCAGCTAATGTATTGTCAGTTGCACTGATACCAGTAATTAAGATGGTAATTGCAACCTGATCTTCAGCGATAGAATCGTCGAAGCTCATACCAAACTTGCAATCTGCCTCTTCATCAGCATATGACTGAATTGCATTACAGATTTCTTCCCATTTTGCAATTGGGAAGTTAGGGTTAACACGAACATTTGCAAGTAAACCTGCTGCTGACTTGATATCAACCTGCTCGATTAGAGGTGAGTGGATTGCTCTATCAACTGCATCCTCAACAAAGTTTGCGCCCTGACCTACACCGTTACCGATCATTGCATGACCACGACCACGCATTACGGTTACAACATCAGCAAAGTCTAGGTTGATGTAACCAGGACTTGTGATAGCGTCAGTAATACCCTTAACAGCATTTAATAAAACATCGTTAGCTGCATTAAATGCGTTAACAATAGAAATGTTTGCACCTAAGTTCTTTAATAACTTGTCGTTATCGATAACGATTAAAGAATCTACATGCTTTGAAAGCTCGGTAATACCAGACTCGGCATTAACCATGTGTCTCTTGCCTTCAAACTTAAATGGCTTAGTTACAACTGCAACTGTAAGAGCACCTGTTTCTTTAGCGATCTCAGCAATGATAGGAGCTGCACCAGTACCAGTACCACCGCCCATACCAGCTGTGATAAATACCATGTCAGATCCCTGAATCAACTTCTTGATGTCTTCCTTGCTTTCCTCAGCTGCTTTACGACCCTTGTTTGGATCACAACCTGCACCAAGACCGTTTGTTAACTTAACACCAATCTGTACCTTTAATGGTGAGGTTGACTTAGAAAGAGCCTGAGAGTCGGTGTTTACAGCAATAAACTCTACACCTGAAAGACTGTCATTAATCATGTGTTGCAGTGAGTTACCGCCACCACCACCGATGCCTAATACTCTGATAACACATTTTCCTGAAGGAGTTATAGTGCTCCCTGCATTTGAATTTGACACTGATTCAACACGAAAATCGCTCATTTTTGTACTCTCTTAAAAATCTTTTCTAAATCATACCAATATTTGAGACATTCTGCTCAAATTTAGCATAAATTTTTGTTATAGCTCACGTCAAAGTGAACTTTTAATAATCTATAGCTCTCTTTTCATCCAATTTCTGAAGGCACCGAGGATCCCTTTTCCATGTTCTTCAGAATCATCATCTCTTGCTCTTGAATTGGAATATTGATCTAAATTCTCAAATTTAGCTACTCTTAAAAGACCAAATACAGTTGCCTGATCTGGTCTTACTGCAATTCCTGCTTTCTCACCACGAAGTTCTTCAGGGATCTGCACATCGTCGCACATTCTAACGCCTAAAGGCAGACCAATCTTAACCTTGTAGTTGCAATGTAAGAAATCATTAGCAGGATTTTGAGTATAGGCAACAATAAACTCAGATAAAACCCTGTCGATACCATATAACATTGCAGTACCACCGGTTAGAACCACGCCGGCACCAATATCCAGAGACTTTAAGAAGGATTTACCGTGACTGGTAATTCTCTGGAATAAAAGCTCAAACATATTGAGTAAACATCTGTGGATCACTGTAGAAAGATCAGTAATAGTCAGTGTTAACTCTTCATAGCTATTAGATAGCTGAGATGGAACTTGAACTTTGATTTGGTAATCTTCTTGTCCTTCAGGAATTAACTCAGGAGATGCAATACCATACTGAAGTTTCACCTGTTCTGCAGACTGCTTTGGAATACCAAACTCTCTAGCAATTGAATTGGTAATGTAGTCACCACCATCAGAAATGCCCTGTGAGATTAGCTGCTTACCTGAATCATATACGGTAAATGAAATAGTGCCACCACCGATATCAGCCTGAATTACACCAATTTCTTTTTCATTTTCAGTGATTGCAGCTGCTGAGACGGCATTGCCGACAAAAATTACATTCTTAGTATGAATATTGGAGCTAATCATACTGATAGCTTGTTCAATATTCTTTTTGTACAAGCCCTTACAACCGATGAAATGTACATTTACATCAAGTCTTTTGGCATAAAAGCCAATTGGGTTGACAATATTTTCTGATGACTCAGTTGAATAATTCTGTGGATTCTTATGAATGATCACAAAGTCATTGCGATTTAACTGCTGAAGACCAGCTGCGGCATTTTCAATAGCTCTATTTCTATCAAACTCGCTTACATGTCCTGTGCCTACAGTGACATTGCCCTGCTGATTCTCGCCCTGAATGACGTGACCTGGAACACCAGTTACTACATTTTTAACTTCAATGCCGTACTCATTTTGGAACTGCTGTACAACTGAAGCAATGGAGGCTGCTAACTTTGTAATATCATTGATTTCGCCTTTAGAGTAACCAGCACTCTTAATTTCTTTATAGCCTCTTACTCTAATCTGCTTATCAGGAGCTACATAGCCTGCTAATAAACGCAGATGGCTACTACCAATATCAAGGGCAGTGATAAGTTCTTCCTTATCACTCTTTGCAACTGCATTATTGTTTTTCTTCTTCATATTTAGCATTATGAATACCCTTAATAAAAATCTCTTCTTTTAATAAGCTAATAGCTTGTACTCTCGGTAGAAACTGCATCAGGTGAATTAGCGTCTCTCTTACCTACAGCAAAGCCCACATCATACCTTAAATCCACATAATCGACATCATCGATGCTAAGTCCAGAGTGACTGAATGATCTGATAAATCTCTTTAATCTGCTCAAAGCTTTATCCTGTCCTCTACCTAAGATAAGCCTTGTTCCATTATCTAAAGTAATGGTGTAACACCTTACTTTATCTAAATACAAAGCTACCATCTGATATGGACTGTCAGTCATTGCTCTTATGAACAAAACAGCACTGTCGTAAACTTCATTACACAGATTATCCCTAAATGCGCCAAGTTTCACTAATGGTTGGCTAAATTGTGACAGATCCGGATAAAAAATTGATTTTGTGCGGGCATCATAGATGCCATTGTCATTCCAGTAGGCAGCAGGAACATGTTCGATGACAGATAATACGATAGTATCTGGCATCTTTTTCTTTACAGCAACCTGAGCTACCCATGGATTTTTCATGAGCTCGTCCTTTAGTACATTTGTATCTAGAGTTGCTATATTCTGACCTGCACAAATTCTACCAGTGACATCAGCTATACCTTTTCTGGTAAGCTGTCTGAATACACCATCAATTTTGACTGCCTTAACTGGTAATGCGCCAGTTTTAGACAGAGTGTTCTGAATGATATAGTCACTTTTTACTATGGCAATAAGTAAGAGTAGCAGGAATAGTACACCTGCTATAAAATAACCTCTTGTCTGTTTACTGCCTGCCATAGTCTTTAGGGCCTAATTAAATCTTTTCCCAGATTTCGCTTAAATTTCTTGCAACCTGAACCACGTTACCAGCTCCTTGTGTTAGAACTAAAGAGTTATTCTCAACTAGTTCTTCTAACAGAGCAGGAACTTCATCTACAGTCTGCACGAAATGAGGCTCAATCTTGCCTTGTAATCTAATTGACATACATAGGCGTCTGCCATCAGCACCAGGAATTGGGGTTTCACCTGCTGGATATACATCCACTAGGATTAACTTATCTACCTGCTGTAATACTCTTACAAAGTCCTCATAGCAATCACGGGTACGAGTATAACGGTGAGGCTGGAATACCATTACTAGTTTCTTATCAGGATATGCCTGTCTTGCAGCCTTAATAGTTGCATCAACCTCAGTTGGGTGATGACCATAATCATCAACTAAAGTTAAGGTACAACCTTTCTTGGTCTTAAACTCACCATAATTCTGGAAACGTCTGCCTACACCTTTAAAGTTCTTTAAAGCCTGTACAATGACGTCATCTTCAATACCTTCTTCTAAGGCTACAGCAATCGCTGCTGCTGCATTCTTTGCCATATGAAGACCAGGAATTGGTAACTCAATCTTTAAAGGAGCTGCATCTTTTCTTACTAGAGTAAATGAGCTGTGAGGACCTGTTTCTTTAAAGTCGGTTACTCTAAAGTCAGCATCTTCACTTACACCATAGGTAATTACAGTTCTGCCAATCTGTGGAATGATATCTCTTACATTAGGATCATCTACACAAACTACAGCTACACCATAGAATGGTAAGTTATGTAAAAACTCCACAAAGGTCTTTTTAAGGCAGTTAAAATCACCGCCATAAGTATCTAAATGATCAGGCTCAATGTTTGTTACTACAGTCATCATTGGCTGTAAGTGTAAGAATGAAGCATCTGACTCATCAGCTTCAGCAATTAAATATCTGCCTGTACCTAATCTTGCATTGGTACCTGCACTGTTTAATAGACCACCGATAACAAAGGTAGGATCTAATTTTGCAGCAGCGTAGATAGATGCAATCAAACTTGTGGTTGTAGTCTTACCATGAGTACCACTAATAGCAATACCATAGCGGTAACGCATCAGCTCACCTAACATTTCAGCACGTCTTACCACTGGGATATGCATAGCTCTAGCACTGTCTACCTCAGGGTTACCTTCATGAATTGCAGATGACACTACAACTACACTAGCACCATTTACGTTTGAAGCATTGTGGCCGATGAATACAGTAATACCTAAGCTTTCTAATCTTTTGGTAACTTTTGAAGCTGCAATATCAGAGCCTGATACAGCATAACCTTCGTTTCTTAAAACTTCAGCAATACCGCACATGCCGGCACCACCGATACCAACAAAGTGAATTCTTTTAACTTTGTGCATCAGAGGCACATTGCAGTTTAACTTTGAACTTTCCATTTAAAACTTTCTTTATATTAAAAACTTTCTTTATCTTGTAACTAAATCTTTTCGTTTAAGACTTATGCTTTCTAGTCTTTAACCACGCTGTCAATAATCTTTACAGCGCGCTCTGTTGCATCAGTAATTGCACATTCATAAGCCTTTGAAGACATGAAGGCAAGTTTTTCTCTGTCATCGACTAGAGATTTTACCAAATCATACAGAGAATCTGCGTTAAGTGATGACTGTTTACATACAAAAGCAGCACCTGCTTTTGCTAAAACTGAAGCATTCTTGGTCTGGTGATCATCTACTGCTGATGGTAGAGGTACAAAGATAGCAGGAATACCAGCAGTTGAGGTTTCAGCTACAGTTAAAGCACCAGCTCTGCAGATGATCAAATCTGTATTTTCATACAGTGCATCCATGTTGTCGATAAAATCTGTAGCTTCAACTTTAAATGAAGCACCTTCATATAAAGCTTTAACTTTTTCACTGTTGCCCTTACCGCACTGATGGGTAACTGCAATTGAGTTGTCTGTAAATTTCTTTAGAGCAACTGGTACTAACTCATTTAAGGCTCTAGCTCCTAATGAACCACCGATAATACTAATTCTTACAGGGGTATGATTAAAGTCACGAGCTTTTCCATGCAGTGCAATAATACTGTCACGCACAGGGTTACCTACTACAGAGACCTTATCACCTGTAAAGGCACCAGGGAAACCTAACATAACTTTTGAAGCAATCTTAAATAAAAGCTTGTTGGTCATACCGGCTGCAGCATTTTGCTCATGCAGTACTACATGAATACCTGATAAGAAAGCAGCAGCTCCACCAGGACCTGAAGCATAACCGCCCATTCCTAAAACTACATCAGGTTTGAACTCTTTAATTACAGATCTTGCCTGAACAATGGCTCTTGCTACCATAAAAGGAGCTTTTAACAGAGTCTTTAAACCGTTACGTCTTACACCTTTAACATCAATGTAACGGATATTGTAACCGTACTTAGGAACTAGCATCTCTTCCATACGACCACGAGTTCCTAACCACAAAATTTCTGCGCCCTCTTTTTCTAGGGCTTTTGCAATAGCTAAAGCAGGGAATACATGTCCACCTGTACCACCTGCCATTACTAATACTTTTTTAACTTTCATTTTTTCGTTTATCGCTTATAACGTTATTACGCCATTCAAAATCTATTCTAAGTAAGATAGCAATTGCCATACAGCACGAGATCATCGATGAACCACCATAACTTACAAGTGGCAAGGTCAAACCTTTTGTAGGAATACCACCTGAGGCAGAACCTACGTTGATGAATGTCTGTACACAGAACAAGGTGCCGATACCTGCTGCTACATACCCCTGATAGATTGCGTCCTTTTTTAAAATCTTAAAAGCAAGTCTAAAAGCTTTATAGACAATAACGAGCTCTAATAATAAGAGCACTACCATGCCTACATAGCCAAACTCCTCTCCTAAAATGGAGGTAATAAAGTCGGTATGAGCTTCAGGCAGATAACCTAATTTCTGATAGGAGTTACCTAAACCTTCGCCGGTGATACCGCCACGACCAAAAGCCATCAGTGACTGAGTTAACTGATAGCCAGAGCCATACTGATCCTGCCAAGGATCCATAAATGATTTAAATCTAGCAATACGGTATGGAGAGATTAAAACCAGTAAGAATGCCAATAATAAAGCAATGAGAATAACCACACCGTATTTAATGAAACCAGCTCCTGCTATAAAGGTTAAGGAGTAGGTAATACAAGAGACCACCACTAATGATCCCATGTCATGCTGAACTAAGAGCAGAACTGCCATGACACCGATGAAAGCAGCCGGTTTTATAAAGCCTTTGGTAGTGGTACTGATACTTTCAATCTTTCTTGAAACGTAGGATGAGAAGTATAAGATCCAAAAGATCTTTAATAATTCTGAAGGCTGTAAGTTAATAAAGCCTAAAGGTAACCAACGCTTAGCACCGTTGATTTCACGGCCCACAATCATTACTAAGACCATCAAAGCACACACTACAATAAAGCAATGCAGTGAGTACTTTTTCCAAATCTCAGTAGGTGTCATCGCACAGAGCATACCTACAAACAGAGCCATGCCTACAGCAAATACATGCTTTTTGGTCTGATACAGAGAATCTCCGTATTTGACCATAGACTCCATAACAGAAGCAGAGCTGATAACCATAATACCAAGGCAAATTAAGAGCAAAGAGACTACTAACAAGCCTCTGTCAAATGCTGGAATTTTGCCTTTGTTAAATAACATCTTATGCTTACTCTCTAACTTCGTTTGCTCTCTTACTCTTTTACGCTCTTAGATTGCCTTGTTCACTCTCTAAGTTAGCTGTTACTCTTGTAATTTAGCTACTAAATCTACAAAGACCTGACCACGATGCTCAAAGCCTTTGAACTGATCAAATGAAGCACAAGCAGGAGACAGTAAAACTGCCTGACCTTCTTTAGCTACTTTGTAAGCTTCATTAAGACCCTGCTCCATAGTCTCAACATTAAAGCAGTACTTGTCAGATAAGTCTAAAAGCTTCTGCTTATCCTTACCAAAGCAGTAAACAGCGCTTACCTCATGACCTAAATATCTCTTTAATGGAGTAAAGTCCTGACCTTTACCTAAGCCACCTGCTAAAAGGATAATGCCTTTCTTGTGAAGACCTTTAAGACCAGAGATAGCAGCTTCTGTTGATGCTACATTAGTTGCCTTAGAATCGTTATAGTAAGACACACCTTTGATCTTTTTAACTAGCTGACAGCGATGTGGCAGACCTGAGAAATTACGCAGTGCACTTAACTGAGCATCACGAGAAATACCTACAGCATCAGCTAAAGCCATGCAAGCTAGAGCATTTAAGTGGTTATGCTCACCGTAGATACGCATTTCGTTAACGTTCAGTACTTTCTTACCGTCAACTGATAAATAGGAGTCATCCCCTTCTGTAATCAGTCCATACTCTTTGTTATCTAAACCAAAGCTTACAATCTCATGATTCTTTAAGTCAGACTCTACAGGATAGGTTCTCTTATCATCACGGTTTACAACTACACTTTTGGCATGAGCAAAAATTCTGCGTTTAGCCTCTGCGTACTCTTCAATAGAACCATGATATCTGTCTAAATGATCCTCTGATACATTCAGAATGGTTGCTGCTGCAAGCTTTAAAGAACGTGTAGTTTCAAGTTCGAAACTTGATAACTCTAAAACATAGAGTTCAACATCGTCAGATAAGATATCAAATACAGGTACACCAAAGTTAGCACCTACTGCTACCTTGATATGAGCAACATCAGCCATGTAGCCTGTCAAAGCGGTAACAGTTGATTTACCGTTTGAACCTGTAATACCGATAACAGGAGCTTTTGCTTCACGAGCAAATAGCTCAATATCACCTACAATCTCAACACCTGAAGCTGCTACCTCTGCAATTACATCGTTATAAATGCTGATACCTGGGCTTATAACCACCATATCAAACTGTTTTAGCTCTTCAGCATTTAGAGGACCTAAACGCAGATCAACTCCTACAGGTAAATCACCTACATGAGGAGGATTCATTCTGGTGTCGTATAAAGAGAACTTTTTTAAATTGTGTTTTAACAGGTATCCAATAACAGAGATATTAGATACACCTAAACCAATTACGGCGACTTTTTTGTTATCTAGCTGTGAATTCATTTTCTAATCCTTAGCGGATCTTTAAAGTAATAAGACCAATTAGAACTAAAACTAAAGTAATGATCCAGAAACGGGCCATTACTCGAGGCTCAGGCCAGCCACCTTTCTCAAAGTGGTGGTGAATTGGAGCCATTCTAAAGATTCTGCGTCCGGTCCACTTGTATGAACCTACCTGTAAGATCACACTTACAGTCTCTAATACAAAGATACCGCCCATGATGAACAGTAATACTTCTTCACGAATTAAGATGGCAATCATACCTAAAACAGCACCTAAAGATAGAGAGCCCACATCTCCCATGAATACCTGTGCTGGGTATGAGTTAAACCATAAGAAGCCTAAACCTGCACCTACAATTGCAGTACATGCAATGGTAATTTCAGCAGCTCTTGGAACATAAGGAATATATAAGTATGAAGCAAAGTTAACGTTTGAGGTTGCCCAAGCAACAATACCTAAACCTGCTGCTACAGTAATAGTGGTGATAATAGCTAAACCGTCTAAGCCATCAGTTAAGTTAACTGCGTTTGATGAACCAGTTAATACAAAGTAAGCTAATGGGATTAACAAAAAGCCAATATCAGGCATGAAATCTTTAAAGAAAGGAACTACAAAAGTAGTCTCAGATGGAAGCTTTGCTGAGCCATAGATTAGGCAAGCTAAAACAATAGCACAGGCTGACTGCCAGAAATATTTGTATTTTGCTCTTAGGCCTTTTGGATCATGACGAACTACTTTTAAGAAGTCATCTGAAAAGCCTATTGTAGCATAGCAGATTAAAGTTGCTAAGGTATACCAAACATAAACATTTGAAAGGTTACACCACAGTAACATTGAAATAGCGATAGCACTTACAATCAGTACACCGCCCATAGTAGGAGTACCGGTCTTCTTTAAATGAGTCTGAGGACCATCGTCACGTACTACCTGTCCAAAGTGTAACATTTGCAGTTTTCTAATCACATAAGGACCGAAAAACAGAGAAATTGCTAAGGCTGTAAATAATGACATTACAGCTCTAAAGGTCAGGTAACTTACAACTCTTAGTGATGGAATATACTGACTTAAATAATCTGATAAATAAACTATCATAACTGCTCTCCTAGAGCGATGAGTTCTTTGCTTATTGTATCCATATGCATAGAGTGTGAGCCCTTGACTAAAAAGCTTACATAAGGATATTTATCTAATAAATCGCGTGCATATTGTACGAGATCTGAATGACAATTAAAATGCTTACCGCTAACTCCGGCGCATCTGCTGGTATTTTCACTCAATGGACCTACGCACAAGGTTTCATCTACTTTTGATGCAGCATGTTCTCCTAACTTTTCATGCAACTCAACAGCTGCATTACCAAGTTCTCCCATGTCACCGAAAATGAAAACTCTATGACCTTTATATAAAGACAGAGTATCAATAGCAGACATACATGCATTGAAACTTGCGTTATAGGCATCATCAATTACAGTCATATTTTTGAACTCATGAGCGCACAGACGTCCCTGCATTGAGGATACTGATTCTAAGCCTGCCTTTAGAGCTGCTTCTGAGGCACCTGTCATTAAGGCTAAAGTAGTAGCTGCAGCTGCGTTAGATGCATTGTGAGCACCTAATACATTCATTTTGATCTTGTAATCATTAAGTGGTGATCTTAAATCAAACTCAATGCCAGATAAGCTCTCTTTAACATTTGAGTACTGCACAAAATCAAAATCATGGGTACCAAAAGATACTAATGAACCTTTTCTAAAAGCTGAAGCATACTCACTCTTCCAACGCTCAAAGTACTTTGAGTCAGAAGGAACAGCAGCGCGTCCGCCACGAGAGAGTACATCATCTAAGATCTGTGACTTACCACGGTAAACACCGTCATAAGAGCCAAAGCCTTCTAGGTGAGCACCACCTACATTGTTGATGATTGCAGTATTAGCTTTTACAAATTCACAGGTATGAGCAATATCAAACAGGTGACTTGCGCCCTGCTCAATTACTGCATATTTAGTGTCTTTAGTTAATGACAATAAAGTTAAAGGCACACCCACGTCGTTATTGAAATTACCCTGTGTGCACATGCAGTTACCACAGATAGATAAGATGGCATGGGTCAATTCCTTCACGGTGGTCTTACCGCATGAACCGGTTAAAGAAGCAATTTTAGCTTTACTCTTGCGTCTTACTAAATAACCACAATAGCCTAAAGCCTTCAAAGTATCATCACATAAAACCACGCTTACTCTAGAAGTAATACTCTCAGGTAAAACTTTTGATGACACTACAGCAACAGCACCGCCTTCGATTGCCTTTTCAATATAGTCATGACCGTCGAACTTCTCGCCTTTTAGAGCTACGAATAAAGCGTTTTTACAATTTCTCGAATCGGTGCTTACAGCATCGATAACTAAATCCTGTCCCTTTAGGAGGTAATTTCCAAAGGTTGCAAGTTCACCTAAACTAAAGCTAATCACATTTAACTCCTAAAAGTTCACAGGCAATTTCTCTATCTGAGAAATGAATAGTTTTGTCTTTAAAGATCTGGTAATCCTCATGACCTTTACCTGCAATTACGATGCAGTCTTTAGGACCTGCTTTTTCAAAGGCATATTCAATTGCTTTGCGTCTGTCTGCAATGAGAACGACATTATTAGCCTCGCCTACACCTGCAGCCATATCGCGTAAGATTGCCTCAGGATCTTCAGAACGAGGGTTATCTGAGGTTAGAATTGCAGTATCAGAGAAGACTGAGGCTTTAATTGCCATGATAGGTCTCTTACCCTTATCTCTGTCACCGCCACAGCCAATGATGCAGAAAATCTTACCGTCAGGATGATGCTCTCTTACGCCGCGCAGTACCTGCTCTACACCATCAGGAGTATGAGCATAATCAACTACAATATGAGGTTTACCTTCAGCTCTAAAACACTCCATACGACCTTTAATTGGTTTTAACTTTGAAGCTCCACGTAAGAGTTTGTCAAAATCATAGCCCATAGATAAAAGTACAGTTAAAGCGCAGGCAAAGTTCTCAACATTAAAACCACCTAAAAGACCGATTTCGCATTTACCTGAACCAAAGGTTGATTCAATTTCAAGAGCAATACCATGTGGCTTATAAGTTACAGATTTAATCCATACATATTGAGAGTAGATAAGTGATGAGACTGAGCCCATAAAATCACTCTTACATGAGTAAGCTACGCATTTGCCGAAGGTATCTGCATATTTACAGCCTTGCTCATTATCTACGTTAATAACCAGTCTCTCTTTAGGAACACGTCTTAAGAACTCTTCTTTGGCTTTAGCATAGTTCTCCATGGTCTTGTGGTAATCAAGATGGTCATGAGTTAAGTTTGTAAAACCACCAGAGATAAAGGTACAGCCATCAATTCGACCTTCACAGACACCAATTGAAGATACCTCTAAGGCAGCAAAACGAGCGCCTTCATTTACCATTTCGTTTAATGCCTGCTGTAGTCTTACAGCATCTAAGGTAGTGTTAGAGCTTTTCTTTAGATTTGGTAAAAAACCATAACCTAAAGTACCAAAGACAGCACACTTTGTTGAAAAGGTATTAGATAACCACTGCGCGATAAGCTGAGTGATAGTACTCTTACCATTAGTACCGGTAATACCGATTAGACCTAATCTTTTAGAAGGTTCGTCGTAGAAGAAAGAGCTAAACTCACCTAGACTTTTCTTTGAAGACAACTTGATAAATGGAACAGGGACTTCCTTTAAAAGCTCTTCAGAAGGAGTATTACCCTCTTCAAAAAGCACTGCTACAGCACCTAGTTCATAAGCCTTTTTAGCATAATCAAGACCATTGACCTTAGTACCTTTTAAAGCTACAAAAAGTGCACCTTGCTTTACCTGACGAGAATCAACTTCAAGTGAAGTGCATTCAATGTCTGGAGCTTTTCTTTTAATTCCTAAGTACTGGAAGATTTCTTTTAACTTTTTCATCTTTACCTTCGGCTCTTTCCTATATAAATCTGTTTATTGCTTACCGCTATTTGCTTACTTGATTATTTGCTAACACGTTGTGATCTACTCACTTTGGTTTCCACATAAGTCTTACAACAAAAGCAAGTAAGCTCTAATTCTTTTCGTTCTTCTCTCTATCAGGCTTGATGTTATATAACTGCAATGCCTTTGACATCACTGCTCTAAATACAGGTCCTGACACTACACCACCGTAGAACTTACCAGCCTTTGGCGCACTAATTACTACCACTAGAGCAAAACGTGGATTAGAAATAGGCGCAAAACCTGCGAAAGTTGACATGTAGTATTTACCGTAACCACCAACCGATGCAATTTTAGCAGTACCGGTCTTACCTGCTACACGGTATCTGTCAATGGCAGCCTTTCCACCGGTACCTTCGGCAACTACCGTCTCAAGTGCTCTTTGCATATTAGCAACCTGATTTGGCTGAGCCACAATAGTACCCTTTGGAGGATTTTTTAATCTTAGAATTGAAACAGGATATTTCATACCACCATTTGCTAAGGTAGCATAAGCCTGAGTTAACTGCAGATTAGTTACAGCCACACCGTAACCGAAACCTAATGTTGCCTTATCAATTTCAGACCAGAACTTTCTGTTCTCGTTAAGTCGTCCTGAGTTCTCACCTACAAGACCTGAGTCTGTTTTAGAACCAAAACCAAAACGGGTTAAAACCTGCATGATCTTTTGAGGTCCTACTCTCATAGAAATTCTTGCCATACCAGTATTTGATGAATACTGAATAATGTCTGCTAAGGTACCCTGAGCCATCGCATGAGAGTCACGCACCATCTTGCCATCTACAATAAAAGGTCTAGTGTCAAAAACTTCAGACCAGTTGGTAGCTTTAGCTTCTAAGGCAGCTAATGCCACAATAGGTTTTAGAGTAGAACCTGGCTCAAAGATATCGGTTACTACTCTGTTTTTAGCATTAGTACTATCAAAGTGTTTTCTGTCATTTGGATCAAATGATGGAGCATTAGCAAGAGCTAAAATTTCACCGGTTTTAACATCAATTAAAGTTGCTGTACCACTGTCAGCATCATTCTCTTCAACTGCCTGTTTTAACATGGCATGAGCATACTCTTGCAGGCGGTTATCCACACTTAGCATTAAGTTACCGCCAAGACTACCCTTTTTGACTGTACCTAAGTTTTCAACAATGTGGTTGTAGCGATCTTTTTTAGCTAATTGTGTTGAAGTAGTTGAGGTAAGGTATGAGTTAAAGCTCTGCTCTACACCATAGACACCGACACCATCACCATTTAAAAGACCAACTAAGTTTGCGTTAATCTCACCTGTTGGGTAATGACGGCGATAGGAGTCATTGAGAATGATACCGGTCTTAGAGATCTTGCGGACTTCTTTAGCCTTATCCATCTCTAAATAGTGCTTTAAATGCACATAACGGCGTGTAGGATCTTTAGTCTTTTTGTAGAGCTCATTAACATCAAGCTCAAGAATTGCTGCTAACTTTTTCATCTTAGAAGGATCATCATAGACGCCTTCTTCGTGTAAGAATTTAGGATCAGCTTCTACTGATTTTACAGGTACAGAAATAGCTAGAATTTTGCCATTTCTATCAGTGATTAGACCTCTTGGAGGCTCATAATGATAATTTCTGACTACGCGAGCATTACCTTCGCGGATAAGATTTTCAGGATAAAGAACCTGTATCCAGAACAATCTGGCAAGGATATATATGAAAAGACAGCCTACAGAAAACCATACGATGGCTATTCTGGTTGTTGATACTTGTAGGCGACTATAGTTTCCATCGTTAACTTGTTTTAAAGCCATTTATCTCAAATCGATTACAACTTCATCTTCAGTTTTAGGCTGCACCATACCGAGCTTTTCGTCAGCATTCTTACGGATCACAGAGTACTCTGTTAAGGCTTCTCTATCTGATAAAAGAGTTAACCATTCCTTATGCAGAAGCTCGTTATGTCTTAAAACCTCATTATACTGTATTGTCATATCACGGGTCATCTGGACTTGATGAACCTTTAATACGGCTAAAGTTGTAACGACAAGGATCAAAACATAAGTCAAAAGATTTGAGAATATGTCATTTAAAATAGTTGGAACTAAGGCTTTTTTCTGTTTTTTATAACCTTCAAAAAGGCTTAATGATGGTACAGCTAACTGAGCTGAATCATCACTTAATAAATCAGTTGGTGCCTGAATTCTAATGATATGTTCATGGGTTACTTGAGTGGTAACACTAGGAACAACCTTTTGCACAGGCTTTGCCTGTGGATTAGGTCTGTCACCAAATTGAGGTTCCCTCTTTTTGATTTGAGGAGCCTCACTTGGAAAATTCTCTTCTAGCTTTCTTACTGCATTTGACTGTTGCATTTAGGGTAGCCTCTTAAGCCTTTTGCAGATCCTAAGTGTGGCACTTCTAGATCTTACGTTGGCTGCTATTTCTTCAGGAGTTGCTTTAATAGCGCCTCCTACAGGCTCCACTTTTGCTGTAGCAAGTCTCATCTTTTCGGCTTCTTCAAAAGTAATTGGAAGACCGTTTGGGATCTTTTGTCCCTGAGACTTATCTTTTATAAATGTTTTTACTATTCTGTCCTCTAAAGAGTGGAAAGAGATGACACACAGACGACCATCGTCTGCTAAGACATCAATACTGCTCTCTAGAGCTTTTTTTAATTCATCAAGCTCGCCGTTTACTGCAATTCTCAAGGCCTGGAAACAGCGTGTAGCTTTGTGTTTAGGAGTAGGCTTTCCGCCAATTACTCTTTTAATAAATTCTGATAACTGCAATGTTGTTTCAAAAGGAGTCTTCTCGCGCTCTCTTACAATGGCTGAAGCTACCTTTGAAGCAAAATTCTCTTCACCATATACCTTAAAGATATACGCAAGATCCTGTTTTGAATAGGTATTAACTATGGTCTTAGCATCTAGTTTGGCACTCTGATCCATACGCATATCAAGAGGACCATCTTTTTCAAAAGAAAAGCCACGAGTAGGATCATCAATCTGAGGAGAGGAAACACCAATATCCATAAGGATACCGTCTACCTTACCTTCAATACCTAAACTCTCACAAACTTCTTTTAGATTTGAAAAAGCACTATGAGTAATTTTAAATCTTGGATCGGTAATGCTTTTAGCAGCTTCTACTGCAGTCAAATCTCTATCAAGACCATATAATCTGCCGTTTGGACCTAATCTATCTAGGATTTTTCTAGAATGACCACCACGGCCAAATGTGGCATCAACATAAACTCCATCTTCCTTGATGTTCATACCTTCAAGGACTTCGTTTAACAGTACAGGAATATGTGAAAATGCCATGATTAAATTCTTATTATTCTAAATATTTATAGTTTTAAATTAGCAAGCACGCTATGTGATGCAAGATCTTTTGCTGCCTGCTGTAATAAATCGTCATCAGCCTTACGCTGAAGAGCAAAGTTCTCTTCAGACCAAAGCTCAAATTTGTTGTTAAAACCGATAAGATAAGCTTTCTTGCTGATCTCACTTACCTGTCTTAACTCTGGTGGTAATAAAACTCGACCTTGGGCATCTAACTGACAAAAAACTGCACTGCCTAAAACAATACGCTGAATGGTACGACACAGTGGATCAGTCATAGTAGGAAGTGAGCCTAAAGTTGAGACTACGTTATCCCATTCACTGGAAGGGTATAACCATAGACATTTGTCAAACAAAGAGCGGGTGACTACGCACTGACCATCTCCATCATCTGCAAATATCTCGCGGTAACGTGCAGGCACAGACAGTCGCCCTTTTGAATCAAGGGAAACTTCACTTGTTCCACTTAAAAGCAAACCGTCAAACATAATAAAATTAAGCCTAAATCACACTACCTTTAAAGTCTTTTGGGGAAAGATTAATACTACTTTCACCACAATTTACCACTTTTACCCATTTAGTTTACCAAATCACAGCAGAAATTCAAGAAAGTAATCTCGCTTACTTTTATAAATTTGCTTTTATTTCAAGGTGTTATAAAGTGTGTATAAAAGTGGGAGAAAAAATTAATTTTGCCGTTTTTTCATATCTATCGCTTTATTAATAAAGGCAATTTATTAAACAAAACCAGTCTCAAACGTGCGCAAATTGTGGCTTAAAATTACGTTGTTATAAGGATGTGATCAAATACACAATTTGTAGTGCAAAGAGGATATTAATGGACCATTAATGTGCTTGTTATGAGCAATTAATAGGCAAAAAAGGCGCTGTAAAAAAATGCTAAACCGAGACTGATTTTGACAATTTAGAAAAGACTTTTGATCTGATGATTGGATTAGAACATTTGAATTTACTTAAAGATGAGTCAACCTGTAAGCCGAGTTCTGTTCTGCTAAGCAGTGGCAACCATTCCTCTAGACCAGCAATCGCTCGCTGGTTCCAGCAATCAACCCGCCCTCGGTTCGGACCAAACCATAGAGAGCCTATTTGATCTTGCTCCAGGTGGAGTTTACCATGCCTTTCCTATTGCTAGAAAAGCGGTGAGCTCTTACCTCGCCATTTCACCCTTACCACAAAGTGGCGGTTTACTTTCTGTTGCACTTGTCATGGGCTTGCGCCCTCCAGGCGTTACCTGGCACCTTGTCCTTCGGAGCTCGGACTTTCCTCCCCCAGTGACCGTATGCTTAAAGATCTTAAACACGCGTGCACGGCAGCGATTGCCCGGTCGACTCACGTGCATTATACATGAAAAAGGTTGACTCTTCGAACTGTTAATTACTTTTATTCTAAAGCTGTTTTACTACTTGGCTTATTCTTAGTCTTTGTTCTTAAGTTCTAAAGCTAGGTTATATAGATCGTTCTTTTTAATACCAGTTAACTCTGATAAGACATTAGCTACCTGTTTTACAGGAGAGGTCTTAATAAGCTCTGAAATTGCTTTTACCACAGGAGCTGGAACTGATGAGTTTTCCTGCTTTAAGGAACCTATGGCTACTACAAACTCACCTTTGGTTCTATCAGAATCTTCCTTTAAAAAGGTAGCTGCATCCTTTGCTTTTAATCTGTAGAAAGATTCAAAAGTCTTAGTCATCTCTCTACATAAAGTTACATCATGCTCAGGTAAAATCTTACCTACAATTTCCATGGTATCTACAATACGTCGAGGAGTCTCATAGAATACTGCTGTGTAATCAGCATTCTCAAGTGACTGTACTTTTTCAGTTAGTTCCTTTTCTTTTACAGGGAAAAATCCTAAGAACATGAATTTGTCTGTAGGCAATGCACTAGCTTCAAGAGCTGTAATTAAGGCACATGGACCTGGCAGTGGCACTACTCTTACATCTGCTTTTGAGCATAAGGTTACTACTCTATAGCCTGGATCATTGATTAAAGGAGAACCAGCATCAGAAATTAAAGCGACAATACCGCCATTTTTAACTTCATCAATAATGATAGATGCTCTCTGTTCCTCATTATGATCATGACAGCTAATCATCTTTTTACCGGAAATACCCAACTTATCTAATAAGATTTTTGAATGTCTGGTATCTTCAGCTGCAATTAAAGTTGCATTTTTTAAGACTTCAATTGCACGTAAAGTGATGTCATCAAGATTACCAATTGGAGTAGGAACGATATATAAAGCACTGTCTAACATGATTAACCTTTTGTCTTTGTATGTAAAAGACTCAATTTGTTCTATCTAAAAATCTTGTTCTATTAAAAAATCAATTGCCTCATTATACAGTTTGATAGCTTTGCTTTCATGTGTATTTCTTGCATGTGTATTTATTGCAAGTGTAATTGAGTAAGACTTGTTATCAGTCTTCCTTTACATAAGGATAGAAAGCTCGTCCCCAATCCCTGTCATGATGTTTTAGCATGATATCTAAGACAGCAGGCATCAGCTCAGATAAAATGGCACAACCATCATGTAACTGCATACGGTTAGCTTTGCTGTTACAAGTAGCTCCTCCGTGGAAGAGCTGATTTCTGATGGTATAGAGTCTGTCAAAGACAATATTTAATACCTTCACAGTGTTTTGTGTCATCAAAGACTTTAATGCCTGTGAGTTGTAACTTTCAAAAGACATCTCCCAATCAGCCGCCCTTCCATCACCATTGTAAAAGTTCCAGTAAGGCTGGAAGGTGTACTTATTCTCCAAAAGAGCTTTGATGCTCTGAGAAAAACGATTCCATAAGATCTTGTCTAAAGACTTTTCTTCATCAAGATCACTAATTACAGTCAAAAAGTCTCTAAAACCAACCTTCTCGCCTAAATAACCATCAGTTGTGATCTCTTTGCCATAAGCACAGTTAAAGGCTATCCATAAAGAGATGAATTTCAAATCTATGTCTTCATCAGGAAGAGCGTTTGCCTTTTTAATCCAACTGATTGCTCTGTGAATTCTGATGCGAAATGACTCATCACAGTTATCTCGACACTCTTTGTAGAGTTTTTCTGTGCTCTCAATACTCATGTTTTACCTTTTTAGTTGTCAATTAAAAGCTACCATTAAAAATGGTATCTAATAAAATTTACAGTTTTCAGTTTCTTACTATGAGCGATTTTTGTTTCAATACACGTTACCTATCTCACATTATGGTAAAATATCCAACCAATAATTCATTTGTGATTTAGCAGGAAACTATCGTGAAAGCTAAAAGATCAACATTAAATCTATGTTTATGCAGTTTATTTGCAGCTGCAACCATTACTCTATCTGCTTGTGCTTCAAGTGAAGCTACTCAGAAAATCTCATCAACCAATGCTTTTGGTCCATTAAATCTGACTACAGAGGAATACCAGCAGGCATTTGATGATGCATCAAGCGACACTAGCTTTAAGGCTCAAGTTCTGCTGACTCGTTCTCAGATCGTTTCAGGAGATTTAGATAAAGCAGCTTCTAACATCAATGATCTATATGCAAATGCTCAGACTGATGTTCAAAAAGATCAGGCTTCTTTAGTTAAAGCTATGCTTTTAGTAAAACAGAACCAGTTCAAAGAAGCATCTGCACTGTTAAATCAGGTTAACTACCAAGCTCTTCCAAAGCAGTCACTGTCTTACTACTTAATCTTAAACTCAAATGTAAATGCAAAGCTTTACAGACAGACCAAAGATCCTAAGTATCAGTTAAATGCTTTCAAGAACAAAGTAACTTTATTAAAGATTGTTGAAAAGAAAGCTGACAGAGCAACTGTAATCAATCAGAGCAACGATTTATTAAAGGCTCTTAGTGATAAAGATTTAGCTCAGGCTATGAAATCAGCTCAGTCTGATTACGACAAAGGCTTCATTGAGTACGCTATCATCACTCGTTCACAGAGCAGTGAGTTACAGCAGCAGGCTTTAGCTGACTTCTCAAAGAAATATCCTAACCACCCTGTAAGTGAGCTTATTGCTCCTACTCAGGCACAGGATACTGCAACAGAAACAGCTGACAACACTGTAGTTGATAATGAAGCTGCTAATTCATCAGATGACGCAACACCTGATAATGTAGCTCCAGCTAATGTTCCAGCTAACGCTCTATTCAAGTTCTCAGACGGTGACAGAATTGCAGTGTTATTACCTCTATCAGGTCGTTTTGCTCCAATCGTAGGCGAACCTGCTAAGTTAGGTATCTTAGCTGCTCTAAAAGACAGAAATTCAAACTCAAAAGTTGTTTTCTACGATACCAACAAGAACAACATCTCTGAGATCGTAGCTAAAGTTCAGAATGATGGTACCAAGTTAGTTATCGGTCCTATCTTAAAGCCTGAAGTTAATGCTTTAAATGCAACCGGTCTTAAGGTTCCTTCAATCGTCTTAAACCAGCCTGAAGGCAGCAAGCCTGCTAATCAGTGGTACTTCGATTTAGGTCCTAACTACGAAGGTGCTATTGCAGCTTCAAAGATCTATGCTGATGGCTACAAGAAACCAGTTGTTATTGCACAAAACAGTGATACATCTTCACAGCGTTCTGTACACAGCTTTAAGACAACCTTCTCAAAGGTAAATGCTAACGTACCTGTTTGCTATTACTCTGATGCTACAACCATTAAGACTTCAATGTCAAATTGCCCTCTATCAGAGGCAGACAGTGCTTATGTAAACGCATCAGTTGTTGACGCTGTAGCTATTAAAGCTGCTATTCCATCAACAGTTCATGTTTACTTAACTGATAAGAGCTACATTGGTGTTAATAACTCATCTCAAGAGTTAGCACTAAAAGGCTCAACCTTAGGTGATATGCCTTGGTTACTAACCGATAGCCCATTAAAAGACTCATTCATGCAGTCTTTACCAAAGGCAAATAATCAGGTTCAAAGAGTATTTGCTGCAGCTTACGACAGCGTAAACTTTGCTCTTGAGATTGAGAAGTTAGCAGCTAACAAAGAAGACGTTCTACACGGATTATCAGGCGATATCTCTTTAGGTCAGAATGGTCTAATTGAATCAACTCCTATGTGGGTTGACTTAGGCAAGATTAGATAAGCTAAATCAATAATCATCTGAAAAGGCGGTTTTATAACCGCCTTTTTTAATATTCTCAAAAAAGATAAGCTACTTTTCCATAAACTATAAGTTAAAATAAAATATCTAAATTCCATTTTTAGGAACTTATATATGATTTTAACCGAGATTAGGATTAATAATCTGTACTGCTTCGATGACTTTTATGTCGACTTCTCTTATCCAAGAAAAGTAATTGAATCCACCATAGATTACGAATTTCTTGAAGAAAGACCTAAATTCAATATCAAGAGATTCTGTGTAATCATGGGGACAAACTCGTCAGGTAAAACCGCACTTGGAAAAGTTCTATTTGGAATTGAGAATTTTATTGTCAGAAAAGAATTAAGCGATTACCTAAAAACAGGCATAAGCGACAATAAAAAGGATGCGTCAATTGAGGTTAAATTTGTAACAACTTCAGATTTAAAATTCCATAGTCTGAATTTAGATTTCAGCTCTGATTCTGTGTTTCCTATAAAAGCTCTTACCTATAAGGCTGTTCCTATATTGCAAAATGACAGTTGCTTGTCTTGTAAAAAGAGAATAGACGCTGTTTCACAGGACATAAGATCAAAGAAATACACTTATATTTCTTCTGTAAAAGATTCAATTATGAATGCTTATGATGCCTTTTCTAAGATTGAATTCGCCTCAGACAGTTGGGACTTTAGGCTAGGAAATAACCTTGATTGTCATGAAGATCTTTGTAATAAAGAGTATCACCCATCAAGAAATCTTCTAGAGAGGATCATAAAAACATATGATCAGTCGGTTAATAACGTGACGACAATTACAGCTTCAACCAAAGGTACTGTTGAAGGATATTTAGTAGAATTTGAGAATGGGGATACAGTAAGACTTAACAAAAGAGCAGAAGTCTTTCCTGAGGATCATGCAAGATTATCCAAAGGTACCTCTGAGGCTTTGAATCTTGTTACTTTTATTGCCAATATACTTAAACAAGGCTCTGACAGTTGCACTTACTACCTTGACGACTCATTGTCTTCTACTGATAGCGAAATTGAGAAAGATCTTATAAATTTGATGATCTCAAAATTAAAAAATAGCTCACAGTTGTTTTATACCACACACAACAATGAGTTCTTAACTCTTAATATTCCTACTCATTCATTTTTATTTCTGAGTAAAAAAGGGAATTTCGTTGAGGCATTTCAGCCTGAAAAAATGTCCTTTAATAAAAATGACAGGACCCTATTCTCATATGCCAAAAATAATATGTTTGGAACGGTTCCTGATACAGATGGGATCCTTGAGATTTTACTTAATGAGAACTTTAAATTGGAATGATTTTAAATTGAAGAACATTAAATAAAAAAGTTGCCTAGATAAACTCATAGACAACTTACGCTTTGAAGTGATATTTAGAGATGTGCTTATTCATCATCCTTTACAAAAGAGAAAGCTGGTTTGTTTTCTTCTTTTGCAGGAGCTGTAGCTTCAATCTTAGTAGCTTCTGATGTCTTGATATCAGCTGGTGTTTTTTCATCTTCAGCTAAATCATCTGATGAAAATTCCTCATCATCAGTTTCATCTTCATCATCATCTAATTTGAACATTGGAGATTCAGATGCTTCATCAGGATATACTTCATCGTCTGGAGCTAAATCTAACTGCTCTAAAGCACTACCGATAGGTAGAGCGGATCCTGACTCTAAAGCAATTAACTGCTCCATAGCATGGAAAGGAATATAGATATCTTCACTCTTGCCCTTAAAACGAGCTTTAAAAGAGATACCTTTTGGTAAGCATTCATAATCTGCGATGGCTGAAGGTAAAAGACTTAAGATAATACGTCCATCCTTTACATACTCAGCTGGAACTCTAACTCCAGGCATCTTGGCATCAACTAACAGATGTGGTGTGATCTTATTGTCGATTAGCCAATCATAATAGGCGGTGAACAGATAAGGTTTTAAGCTTTTTAATCTTTCCATAACAGATATCCTCTGAAGGATATTATACATAAAAAATGCATAAAAAAACCTCTGCGGTGAGGCAGAGGCTTTTGACAAAACAATGAAAATTGTTTTGATATTAACGCTTTGAGTACTGTGGACGTTTACGAGCTTTGTGAAGACCAACCTTCTT
>OMZC01000077.1 GCA_900315395.1 uncultured Gammaproteobacteria bacterium | reverse complement strand
TAGCTACTACAAAAAGTTAATCGCTCTAAGACGAGATGAGAATTATCAGAAGATCTTTACTCAAGGCGACTTTGTAGGATTGCTGTCACCTGATTTGACTGCCATCTATAAGATTCAGACTGATACACAGGCAATCTTAGTGATGACTAATCTTTCAGATAAAGAATTAAGATGCTCTGATGCTTATGATTCATCAGTTCAAAATTGCACGCTTTTGCTAGAAACTCATAAAGGTGCGGTATCTCAAAATGGTGATGAGATCACCTTAGCAAAAGGTGAGAGCGCAGTATTTCTATTGGCAAATAGATAATTAAGCAGATAAGACTGCTGTTGGTGTTTATTTCTTCCATAAGGTATTGGTTATGGCAGGTTTGAGAAAAGAACTCAAAGAAACAATTCGACATGGCTCGAATGTGTATCCTTTAGCCGGATACATCTGTCGAGGCAAGAGGTTTAATATTAACATCGGTATGCACTGGCATCCTGAGGTTGAGATTAACCGTTTTGAAAGTGGCGATTTTGTCTATAACTACGCTATGAAGGAATACAAGATCCAAGGTCCTTGTATTGCTATCTGTCCTGGTAACGTACTTCATAACTTAATGATTAAAAGAGGTGCTAACCAGTCATCTGTAGTGTTTAACCTCTCAATGATTGAGTTTAGCTACTTTGATGAAGTTCAAGGTCAGCTCTATAAGTTCTTAACCGAAGGTGGTAAGCAGATGCCTCCTTTGATCACCAAAGATATGGAGTGTTTTGAGCGCGCTGATAAGCTGTTAGCTTTTATCATTGAAAATGCTAATAAGACCGGTGGCGCAATCAGATTACGTATCAAGGCTCATTTGATAGAACTTTTAGCTATCATGTATGAGAATGGTATCTTTTTATCTGAGTCTTTATCTAAGAATGATGAGTTTGAGCATAAGCAGCAAAAGATTAAAGATCTGTTAACCTTTATCAATGAGCATTATGCTGAAAAGATCACCATGAATGATGCTGCTAATTATCTGAAGGTTTCAAGACAGTATTTTTGTAGATACTTCAAAAAGAGTACTGGTATGAGCTTTGTTGATTTTATCAACGATCTGCGTTTGCGCAGAGCAAGTCAGGAAATTGTCTTAACCTCAAAGTCTATTACAGATATTGCCCTTGATCATGGCTTTGACAATATTGGTTATTTCTTTAAGCTCTTTAAGTTAAAGTTTGGTCAGACTCCACTTAGCTACCGTAAGAATAAAGGTGGTCAGGACTTTGAAGAGGATGATGATACCTACTAACAGCTTGTATCATCTTAATAGAAGAACTTTATTTCAATAGAAGAGAATAACTGAAAAGCGTAATTGCTACAGAATATGCGCAATTACGCTTTTCATTTCCTTATTTAATGTTTCAAAGTTAACGCTTTGAAGCTTCCATATATAGCATTTCAAGTGCAATTGTAGCTGCTGCTAATGCAGTGATCTCACTATGATCATAGGCAGGGGATACCTCTACAAGATCGTAACCTACAATCTCAAGCTCTTTTAATCCTCTTAAGATCTTTAAGATCTTATCTGAGGTCATACCTCCCATCACAGGAGTTCCTGTACCAGGAGCAAAAGCAGGATCAAGACAATCAATATCAAAGGTAAGATAGCACTTGTTGTTACCTACTCTTTGTTTTATTGCTTCTACAATCTCATCTACACTCATGTCGTTAGCACAAGCTGCATCTAAGACTAAAAAGCCATCTTTTTCACTGTACTCGGTACGAATGCCAATCTGTACTGACTTATCAGGGGCGATTAAACCTTCAATTGGAGCATGGTAGAACATAGTGCCATGGTCAAAAGCTGAACCGTTTGAGTAAGTATCTGCATGGGCATCAAAGTGGATGAGGGATAATTTGCCATAATGTTTAGCATGAGCGCGTAACAGTGGCAAAGTGATGAAATGATCTCCACCAAATGTTAGTAGCTTCTTGCCGTTAGTAATGAGGTTATCTGCATGTGCTGTAAGTTTATTGCACATGTCCTGATTATCGCCAAAGGCATACACAAGATCGCCACAGTCAGCTACTTTCAATTTGTCTTTTAGCGCAAATGACCAAGGATAGCGCTTCTCTTCCCATGCTAATTGAGTTGAGATTTGACGGATAGCATTAGGACCAAATCGTGTACCTGCTCTGCCTGAGGTCGCCATATCAAAAGGCACACCGGTAATGATGACATCAGCATCAGAATTTTGTGGCTCAAAATTTAATGGAAATCTTAAAAAGCCAAAAGCATTTGAGGTAAGAGATATGTCATGAGCATGATATAAAGTTTCCATCATTCTTCCTCCAAATAGGTATAACCGTAAAGACCTGCTTTAAACTCATCGATAAAAGCTCGTTGTGTCTTTTCATCAAGATTATTGTGGTTTGAGAGCACTTCAGCTGTAAATTCATGTAACAGTCTTGAAGGATCAAGTAATACATATCGTAACATATCATCTACGGTGCTACCTTCATCTGATAAAGATACGGTGACCTTACCTTCAGTATCTACAGTTACATCAAGAGCTTCAGTGTTACCAAAAAGATTGTGCATATTGCCTAAGATCTCCTGATAGGCACCTACCATAAAGACACCGATTAAAGGTGGCTTATGCGGATCGTATTCAGGAAAAGGCATGGTGCTCGTGATATCGTCATCATCAAGATACTGCTTGATGGCACCATCTGAATCACAGGTGATATCAAGAATAACAGCTCGTCTTTGTAGTGGTTTATCAAGATCTTCAATTGGCATGACAGGAAAGATCTGATTGATACCCCAGGCATCAGGTAAGGACTGGAATAATGAGAAGTTTAAATAGATCTTATCAGCCATACGCTCTTGCAACTCATCAATAATTGCCCTGTGAGATTTATTGGCAGGATCAAGTAAGGACTGGATCTTATTGCAGATACATAAATAGATCTGCTCCGCTTTTGCTCTTTGATTTAAAGAGACAGTACCTTGAGCATAGCCTTCATGAACTTCCTGCAAGTCATACTGACTGTCATGTAGCCATTCGCGCAATGATCTGCTGTTTTTATCCTTCTCTATTTCATCCCAGGTCGCAAATAATCTAAATAAGGCATCACATGAGCCTTCATCTGGTAACATAGGGAGATTAAACTCGTTTCTTTCAACACCGATGGCTTTAGCGATTAAAACAGCATGATATACAGTCAACGCTCTGCCTGATTCAGTGATTACGGTAGGCTCTTCAAGACCGTTAGCTCTGCACTCATCACCAATAGTCCAGATGATGTTGTTAGCATATTCTTTTAAAGAGTAATCAACAGAACAATCTGATTGTGAGCGTGTGCCTTCATAGTCAACACCTAATCCTCCGCCTACATCAAAGTATTTTATCTGAACACCTAGCTTTGATAACTCAGTGTAGAATTTGGCACTCTCTTTTACGCCTTTTGTAATATCTCTGATGTTTGACATCTGAGAGCCTAAATGAAAGTGTAAAAGCTCTAACCAGTCTAATTTGTTATCCGCTCTTAAGGTTTCAACCAAAGTTAAGACCTGACTTGCATCAAGACCAAACTTTGAGCGCTCACCACCTGATGATTGCCATTTACCTGAACCTTGAGAGGCAAGACGAGCTCTAACACCTAGCTTTGGAGTTACATTCAGTCTTTGAGACTCCTCAAGTACTATCTTAAGCTCAGACATCTTTTCGATGACCAAGAAGACAGTGTGTCCCATTTTAAGACCATCTAAGGCCAGTCTTATGTATTCTCTGTCTTTATAGCCATTACATACGATAATTGATCTGGTTCTGCCAGCATGCGCTAGAACTGCCATGAGTTCAGCTTTTGAGCCTGCCTCTAAGCCTATAGGCTCATTAGAGCTAGTTAAAGCATCAAGCACACGTTTGTGCTGATTTACTTTTACAGGGTAGACTAAAAAATAGTCTTTAGAGTAGCCATACTCTTCACGAGCATCTTTGAAGGCTTTGTTAATATCATGAAGCCTGCTTTGCAGAATTTGCGGGAAACAGAACAGCGCGGGAAGCTTTTGACCTTTTTCTAATCTCTCATTTACAAGTTCACTAAGATCGATTGTTTGGTTATTTGAAGAAGTCTGTTCTGAGTTTGTAGGATTTACGGTTACATGTCCTTTTTCATTTACTGAAAAATAACCATTGCCCCACCAGTCAATATTGTATGCGTTCACAAGATACACCTCTCATACAGCTGTGAAAACAGCTTGTTTAATAAAAAAACAGGTGCACTGTAGTGATTTTTATAGGCAATGACAACTAATTATTTTTACCTTAAGTAAAGTGAACTTAAAGATAAAAAGAAAAAGGCTTTGATAGGCTGATTCTGAGTTTTGCCTATAGTTTACTTAAGATATTATTTTTAGTATGCACTAAAAATAAACAGAGAATTGAGCCTTTTTAAGGCTTAAAAACGAAAGAACCTCCACAAGGGAGGTCCTTTTAGATATCTTACTTGATTAGAAGTTTTCGTAGTTCTTGATGGTTACCTGTTTGCCATCAGCACCAACAGGAGCAATCTCACCTAGAACCCAAGCCTTTTCACCTGTTGCATTTAATACATCAACAGCCTTTTGAGCTTCTTCTTTTGATACAACTGCAATCATACCAACACCGCAGTTGAAGGTACGGAACATTTCGTATGCATCAACGTTACCGTTCTTCTGTAAGTACTTGAATACTTCAGGACGAGTCCATGAATCACCATCACAAGCTGCACATGTGCCTTCTGGTAATACACGTGGAATGTTCTCCCAGAAACCGCCACCAGTGATGTGAGCTAATGCATGAACATCAACTTCTTTGATTAACTTTAAGATCTGCTTTACGTAGATGCGGGTTGGAGCCATTAAAGCATCTGCTAATAAAGTACCGTCTGATAACTTATCCTCAAGAGGCTTTGCTCCAACTTTCTTTAAGATGTGACGAATTAAAGAATAGCCGTTTGAGTGTGGACCTGAAGAAGCAATACCGATTAGAGCATCACCAACTTTAACCTTTGAACCGTCGATGATCTTATCCTCATCAACAACACCAACCGCAAAACCTGCTAAGTCGTAATCACCAACTTCGTACATACCAGGCATTTCAGCAGTCTCACCACCAACTAGAGCGCAACCTGCTAACTCACAGCCGTGTGCAATACCGGTAACTACAGTAGTAGCTGTATCTACGTCTAACTTACCTGTGCCGTAGTAGTCTAAGAATAAGAAAGGTTCTGCACCCTGTACAACGATATCATTAACACTCATTGCAACTAAGTCCTGACCTACAGTTGAGTGCTTATGAAGATCGATTGCTAAACGTAACTTGGTGCCAACACCATCAGTACCAGTAACTAATACTGGGTTGGTGTAACCCTTAGGAATTCTGGTTAATGCGCCAAATCCACCTAGGCCACCGATAACTTCAGGACGTGTAGTTTTCTTTACAGGAGCCTTAATACGCTGAACTAATTCATCACCAGCGGTGATATCAACGCCAGCTTCTTTATAGGTTAAATTTGATGCCATGATGATCTCCAGACAATAAAAACAATTCTGTGCGCAATTTTACTAGAAACATGAGAGAATTTCATCACAAATATGAAAAATCGCAAGTCATGTGTGTGATAAAATTGCACCAGTCGATTCGTAGGAGTAATTATGAAATTACAGGCTTTATTGGTAGCGATGTTGATGTCATCGCAAGCTATGGCTGTTCAAGTCTTTGAGAAACCAGTTTCAGATGGAATGGATAAGGCAATCTTAGATTCATTCCGTGAGGCTACAGCATCTAGTGCAATTGATGATACAAGCAAGTTAACACTTGATGAGATTAAGACAGCTGTAAGTTCTCTTAAGATCAATAATGACAATTTTGAAATTTCATTTGATGATGGAAAGTTAAAGAATCTATTATCTTCACAGGGTATTGCCTCATGGAGCGGTTTATCAGATCCTGTTCTAGTGTGGTTAGCTGATGTTGAAGAGAGCGGTATCAACGTTATTAACGGTGATTCTGATAACGAGTTTGCTGTCGCCCTAAATCAAGCTTCAAATAAGAACAACTACAATCTAATGTTCCCTGTAATGGACTTAGACGATGTTGAAAAAGTTAATCCTCAGACCATCTTATCTCACTCAGATAAGATCCTAGCTACAGCCTCAAAAAGATATGATGCAAAATACTTTGTAGCAGGTGCCATTGAAAAGAACAGTGGTGATAATACCTATACTGTAAAGTGGAATGCATATGATGACGAGGGTAAGAGTTTAGGTAATGGTCAGACACAAGGTACATTAGAAGAGACCTCAACTGCTATGTCTCGTGATGTAGCTAAAGTTTTAATGCAGAACATCAGCTCTGATACTGCTACAGCTCAAAACACCAGCTCAGATGAAGTTGAGTCAATGACTACAACAGATTCTGAAGGTGGCATCGTTTTAGGCCCAGTAAAAGGTGGCGTAAGAGTGATGTTTACTGGTATTGATAATGTATCTGATTATCCAAAGATCAATAAGATCCTAATCTCATACGGTTATGAATCTGATATCTCTGTATTAGGCTACAATTCACAGGGCGTAATTTTCTTAATTCCAACCGGTTCATCTCCATCAATTCTTGATGGTACTTTAGCTCATGCCGGTGAATTTACTAAAGTTGGTGATTGGATTTATAAGTTCAATAAGAGCTCTGGTGTAGCTTCAGCTGGCAATGGCGTAGGCACAGTTACTAGAACTACTACCAACAGAGTAACTTCAAATATGAATGGTTACGGTGGAGAGGCTTATACCAAGAAGACCGTAAAGAGAACTGTTGAAGTTACTACTAAAGTAGAGCAACCTGCTCAGGATGGAGCTCCTGTAATTAACCTTACAGATGATTCTGAAGGCTCAGATGCTCTAGAAGATGGTGGTATTAACATTACTCAGTAGCATTAACGTAGAAGTAATTGACTCAGTAAGGAAGACTGATGGCAGAAGAAAAGGTAAAAGAACCTTATCAGCAGGCATTAGCTATAAAGATTAACGACAAGAACGACTTTTCAACATTTGAATTAGGTTCAAATGCAGCAACGGTCGAACTCTTGAAAAAGGCTGTGTTGAGTTTTAACAATGAGTTCTATTTTGTATTTGGACCTCATGGTTCAGGTAAGACACACCTTTTAGAAGCTTTATACCAATTAGACAACTCTGTTAAAGAGAATAGTTTCTTTTTGGATATGAATACTGCTAAAAATTTAGGTCCTTTTGTCTTAGATATCAACTTACCTAAGCTTACTATCTTAGATAACGTTGATGTTATTGCAGGAGACGATGAATTTGAATTAGCTCTGTTCTCCCTTTTCAATCGTTGGTACGACAGAAGAGAGGGAACACTGATTGTTACTAGTTCAGAGTCTTTTGATAAGATCCCTTTTAACAAGGTTGATCTCAATACCAGAATGTCATCAGGTATTGCTTTGAGCTTAAATTACTTAAGTGAGAATGATTGCATTAGTGCTTTAAAAAAGCGTGCTGCACAAAGAGCATTAAACTTCCCTGATAAGACTATTTCTTTCTTAGTTCGTCACTGCAACCATGATATGAGATCATTAGTTGCTCTTTTAGATAGACTAGAAAAGGCTCAATTAGAGCAAAATCGTGAGCTTACCATTCCATTTGTAAAAATGGTTTTATCAATTGAGTAGCTTTTGTGAGCTGATTTCTTGTATTTTGTGTCAAAGATCTAGAATCAGCTAATAGTGAAAATGAGCTTACTTTCAAAGTGAGGGTATTGAGCTTTTATCAATATTTTTAGAGAAAAAGTCGCTCATTAAAATGAAATGACAGCCAGAGGAACTGTCAATATTTAGTTCTAGCTAATACTTTAGTTTCCGTCCCAACCTTCATTAAACATAGTGTCAACCTCCTAAGTAGTTTCTGCTTCTTCTAATGTTATTGATTATTGAAAACAAATCAAGGCCTATTGGCAATTTTATCATTGTTGAAATTTAAGAATGTGCTGTTACTAAATAACTCTGATTTTGTAGAAAAGTATGCCATAACAAAATGTAAAAAAGTATAAAATCGG
>OMZC01000082.1 GCA_900315395.1 uncultured Gammaproteobacteria bacterium | reverse complement strand
TAAAGATAAAGCCAGGCTTCGATCTTGAATACATAAAGGCAGTACGTAATGAATTCCCTGAGATTGAGTTACAGGTTGATGCTAACTCTGCTTATACTCTTGATGATATCGATATCTTTAAAAAGTTAGATAACTACGATTTAGCTTTAATTGAACAGCCTCTAGGTTGTGAAGATATTATCGATCATGCCGTATTGCAAAAGAAACTGAAAACTCCTATCTGTCTTGATGAGAGTATTGATTCATTAGATGACGCAAGACAGGCAATAGACATCGGTGCTTTAAAGATCATTAACATTAAAGTCTCCCGTGTAGGCGGTTTAGCTAACGCTAAAGCAATTCATGATTATGCTAAAGAGCATGGTGTAGGTGTATGGTGTGGCTCTATGTTAGAGTCAGGTATCGGTCAGGCACATAACCTAGCTATAGCCTCTCTTGAGAACTATCGCTACTCAAATGACATCATGTCATCGACATGTTACTTAAGTGATGACATTATCAAGCCTCAGATTGAAATTGGTAAAGACTCCTTTATCACTATCCCTGAGCGCGAGGGTATAGGTTATGATATTGATGATGAAAAAATTCAAAAATACACCTTTAAACTAGAGCATTTTGATTTTTAAGAAGGTTTTATGAGCAAGAGCTTAGTAAATGCAATTGAAAATCTTGAGGATTATGTAAAGAAACTTGAAACTGTAGTGAATATCGATTCAGGTACTACAGATACCCAAGGTGTAACTAAAGTTGCCAAGCAATTTGTACAGTGGTTTTATGATATTGGCTTTTATGCAGAGGAAGTTACCTTTGATGATGTAGTTGGGCATGGTGTCTTTGCAACTAATGATAAAAACGCAGAGCATTATGATCTGCTGCTCTCAGGTCACGTTGATACAGTTTTTGCTCATGGTACTGCAGCAGAAAGACCATTCAGACGAGAGGGGAACTTAGCCTATGGTCCTGGTGTTGCCGATATGAAAGATGGTGATCTTATCATCTTGTGGGGACTTACTAAGGCTCTTGTAAATGGTACTTTAGAAGGTAAAAAGGTAGCTGTAGTCTTAAACCCAGATGAGGAGACTGGTTCTACTCATTCATCAGAGTTTATAGATAAAATTGCTAAAAAGTCTGGCTATGCGCTTATCTTTGAAGGTAGCGAGGAGATTGATAACTTTACCGAAGCACGTAAAGGCATTTCCCATATTGATATCTTTTTAAAGGGCAGGGGAGCTCATGCAGGATTCTGTCCTGAGAAAGGTCGTTCTGCTATTAACGCAATGGCAAACTGTATTCAAAGGATCAATGCTCTAGCTAACGAGAATGTCACTGTAAACTTTGGTGTCCTAAAAGGCGGTACGATTGCTAATGCCATCGCTGAAGACTGCTATGCCAGAATAGATGTGCGTTTTTGGAATAATGAGCAGTGGGAGGATTTCTTAGCTAAGTTTAAGCATGAATTTGAAATACCTTTTGGTCAGGATATTAAAGCAAGCTATAAGATTTTACTTGTAAATCCAGCCATGGTGGTTACAGAAAAGACTGCTAAATTAAAAGAAATTGTTACCAAAGCTTTAACAAAATTCAGCATTACTCCTAAATTCATAAGATCAGGTGGTGTGTCTGATGGTAATCATATCAGCAATACTCTAACACCTGTATTAGATACTTTTGGTGGTCGTGGTGGCGAATGTCATACCACTCGTGAATGGCTTGATTTAACCTCTGTTGAGCCAAGAGCAGAGCTTTTAGTTGAAATTCTAAAACAGTTGTAACTGTAAAATTAACTTATCACAAAATAAGAACTCTCTTTACTAAACTAAAGGGAGTTTTTTTATATCTAAATTTTGGTCAATATTCTTATAGCCTGAGGCTATCGTTTAACATCATTATATAGTATATGTTTTTTGTTGAAATCTCTTTTTCGGACGATTAGTATTTAAAACATAGAAAGTCGATAGGAATTATAAACAACGACTTCTTCAAGGTTTTAATTAGTTTTAAAGCTAGATAAAGATAAAAAAATCTAGTTCTAGCACTTCAAGTTTTAGTAAATAAAAAGAGGAACAGAAAATGTCATACAAGTTTGAAACTTTACAGTTACACGTAGGCCAGGAACAGGCAGATCCAGCAACTGATTCAAGAGCAGTGCCTATTTACCAGACCACTTCATACGTATTCCACAATTCTCAGCATGCAGCTGACCGTTTTGGTTTACGTGATGCTGGTAACATCTACGGTCGTTTAACCAATTCAACTCAGGATGTTTTAGAAAAGAGAATTGCAGCTCTAGAAGGTGGTGTTGCAGCTCTAGCAGTAGCATCAGGTGCAGCTGCAATTTCTTACACCATCGAAGCTTTAGCTGCAAACGGTGGTCACATCGTAGCTCAGAAGACCATTTACGGTGGTAGCGCTAACTTATTAGAGCACACTCTACCAGGTTTAGGTATCACCACTACCTTTGTTGATGCACATGACTTAAGCGCTGTTGAAGGTGCAATTCAGGAAAACACCAGAGCAATCTACATCGAGACTTTAGGTAACCCTAACAGTGATATTCCTGATATCGATGCTATCGCAGCCATCGCTCACAAGCACAACTTACCATTAGTTGTTGATAACACCTTCGGTACTCCATACTTAATTCGTCCTATCGAACATGGTGCTGATATCGTAGTTCACTCAGCAACCAAGTTTATCGGCGGTCACGGTACAACCTTAGGCGGTATCATTGTAGATTCTGGTAAGTATGATTGGAAGAAGAGCGGTAAATTCCCTGGTATTGCAGCTCCTAACCCAAGCTACCATGGCATCTCATTTGCTGATGCTGTAGGTCCTGCTGCTTTTGTAACTTACATTAGAGCAATCCTATTAAGAGATACTGGTGCTACTATCTCTCCATTCAACGCTTTCTTACTGTTACAAGGTGTTGAGACTCTATCTTTAAGATTAGACCGTCACATCTACAATACCAAGAAAGTTGTTGAGTACTTATCAAAGCATCCTAAGGTAGAGAAGGTAAATCACCCATCATTAAAGGATCATCCAGATCATGCTTTATATGAGAAGTATTTCCCTAACGGTGGCGCTTCAATCTTTACCTTTGAGATTAAAGGTGGCGTAAAAGAAGCCTTCAAGTTCATCGATAACTTAAAGATCTTCTCATTACTTGCAAACGTAGCTGATGTTAAGAGCTTGGTAATTCACCCTGCAACAACAACCCACTCACAGTTAACTGAGGAAGAGTTATTAGCAGCTGGTATTAAGAATAATACCATCAGATTATCAATCGGTACTGAGCACGTTGATGACTTGATTGCAGATCTTGATCAGGCATTCAATGCTTAATTAGATAAATAGACTTAGAAATACTCCGCTATTGATCTTAAGGATTGATAGCGGATTTATTATTTTTGTGAGAGTTCGCAAGTTTGATTTTTGAGTATCTATATCAAGGTCATTTCAGATTGGATTATGTTCAAAAAGTCGGTATCTTCAAATTGGCTTTTGTAGGCTACTTTGAAAGAGCCAAAATCGTTTGGAGCATCGCTCATTGTAAAGGTAACAGATTTTATTTTTGAAATAGTATCTGGAGTACTTGTTAATTCACAAAACTCTTCAGCTGATAAAACTTGTTCTTTATTTTGAGATAGGCTTCCAATTTTAATTTGGTCATAAAACAAATTATCTTTCATTTTAGTTTTTTTCTTTGAAGGAAGTGGATAAGAGAACAGAGTCAGCCTACTAAAATTTATTTATATTAAAAGAGATCTCTAAATAAGTAGAGATCTCTTAATTCAACTAGCTATGAAATTGAGTCATCCTGAATATGTATCAGTATTTCCCAATAAAAGGTCCTAATTAGTTCTGTTCGAACATTGCTGAAATAGACTCTTCGTTGTTAATACGACGAATTGCTTCAGCTAACATAGGAGCTAGAGTTAACTGACGGAAGCTCTTTAACTTCTTGAAGTTATCACGAGCTGGAACTGAGTCAGATACTACTAAATGATCTAAAGCAGACTCAGATACGTTCTTATAAGCATCACCTGATAGTACAGCGTGAGTACCATAAGCGGTAACAGACTTAGCTCCACGCTCTTTTAGAGCAGCAGCTGCCTTACATAAGGTTCCACCAGTATCGATGATGTCATCAACGATAATACAATCTCTGTCCTTTACTTCACCAATTAGGTTCATAACCTCAGATACGTTAGGACGTGGACGACGCTTATCAATGATTGCAATGTCAGCGTTATTTAATAACTTAGCAATTGCACGAGCGCGAACCACACCACCCATATCAGGTGATACAACGCAAGGATTCTTTAAGTTTAAGGTTAACATGTCTTCAACGAAGATCTGGCTTGAGAAGCAGTTATCTACAGGTACATCAAAGAAGCCCTGGATCTGCTCAGCATGAAGATCAACTGTTAATACACGGTCAACACCAACTGATGATAAGAAGTCAGCTACTACCTTAGCAGTGATAGGTACACGAGCTGAACGAAGACGTCTGTCCTGACGAGCATAACCGAAGTAAGGAATTACAGCGGTAATACGACCTGCAGATGCACGACGTAGAGCATCGATCATAACGATAAGCTCCATTAAGTTGTCATTTGTAGGTGCACAGGTAGACTGGATGACGAAGATATCGCAACCACGTACGTTCTCATTGATCTGTACGTGAACTTCTCCATCAGAAAAACGGTCAACAGTTGCATTGCCAAGTCTAGTGTATAGACGGTCAGCGATTTTTTTAGCTAAGTCCGGTGTTGCATTTCCGGCAAACAGCTTCATATCAGCCATAAGATGAGTGATCCTGATTGATTTGACATAAAAAGAAATTGAGCTTTAAGTGCTTCTTAAAGCTAGGCGTATTTTAAAACTTTTAATCACATCGATAAAGGGATAATTTAGCTTTTTACGGATATGTTGCAATGAAAGGAGAGTAAAACTTGCATAGTAAAGACTACGCAAGTCTTAAGTATTTATAGGCTTTCAAGCTTTGTAAGAACAGGAGATTTACTTACAGATTTGGCAATAAAACTTTTTATATTCAGCTTATCAATTTTCTTTTGTGCACACTTTGCGTGATCATAACTGTCAAATGCCACAAAACAGGACGAACCACTACCTGACATTGAAGCTGTTCCAAACTCTGATAAGGTATCTAATAACTCTTTAACCTGTGGATATTCATTTACAACTACAGGTGTAAAGCAGTTATCAAATCTGGTATGCATTAGTTCATCAAAAGTTCTTACAGGCGAGTCTTTTTTTAATTTGTCGGATGCAAATAAAACTTTAGTAGGTACAGAGCAATCAGGAGTTGCAACTAAATAGTACTTATTCTCTACATTTACTGGTTCTAGAATTTCACCAATACCTTGAGCAAAACAAGTTGTACCTTTAATAAAGATAGGTACATCAGCACCTAAAGATGCTCCTAGTTCAATTAACCTATCCTCAGATAAGTTTAAGTTCCACAACTTATTTAAAACAGAGAGTGTAGTAGCAGCATTTCCTGAGCCACCACCTAAACCACCGCCTTGAGGCAGTACTTTATCAATAGAGATATTCACCCCCTTGTTACAATGGGTTTCCTGCTTTAAAAGCATAGCTGCTTTATAGATTAAGTTTTTCTCAACAGGAAAACCAAAGTCTGTAAGCAGTTTTACTTCATCATTCTCATCACTAGTTTCAAAGGTCATCTTGTCACCATGATCTAAGATCACAAACAGTGTCTGCAGATTGTGGTAACCGTCAGATCTCTTACCTGTAATGTATAAAAACAGGTTTAACTTACAAGGACTAGTGACTTCAAATTTCATGGTTAATTGAGCCTTAAGACGTTATTGATGTTTACTTTTACCTGAGTAAATGGAGTTAGGATCTCAAAGTTAGTAGGAAGTGGTAAACCTCTTCTTTGAGCCTGATACTGCTTGTAGGTTACAAGGTATTCTTCACCCTGTTTAGCAGTCTTTACAAAGCCTTGCTCATCATAGGTAAGCTCACCTTTAGGAGCTCCTACCATGATAGCAGGTAGGTCTTCAACTGGAATATCAAGACCAAATTGAGTCTTTAACAGTTCTCTTGCGCTGTCGCCTTTGTTAACTTTACCTTGAGCTTTTAAGAAGGTAGTGCCGTTAGCATAAACCTCTAACATGGCATACTGCATACCCATGGGACCAGTAAACTCTAATGAGAAGTAATTCTTTTTGTAATGATAGGTACAGTTAACTGCAAATCTTGCTTTTTTATAACGAGAGATTAAAGCAATCTTACCGTTCTCTTCTAGCTCATTAATATTGTTTAATTGAGCTAGTTGTTCTTGTCTTGAGAGTTTTGCAAACTCCTCATTTGAGCTAGTAGTAGAACAAGCATTTAAAAGAGTTAACATTGTGGCTGTAGTTACAACTGTAAACAGCTTCATTAAATTATGTTTTTTCACGGTTAACTCCTTTATTCAATTTCTTCTACGTTATCTTTAGCTTCTTTGTTCTCTAAAGGAACATCATTTTTAAGATCTTTTTCCTGAGCATCTTTAATGATGTTATAGAGCCTGATTAACTCCTGATGAGATTTAAATCCTTTTAGATTTAAATCTGATGCTGTAAGCCCATTAAAACGGGCATTGCCATTTACATGATCTAAAACATTCTGAAGAGTCTTTTTACCATATAAGAGCTCAAAGCCTTCTAGGTAATCCTCTTCATTTAAAGAGCCCTCAGTCTTGCACTGTAAAACTTTAATTAAGCATTGATAGAAGGATAACTTATCTAATGAAAAGTCGTTTTGATTGTATCTTACAGTCCAGATTGCATAGGTTAAAGCTGAAGGGTAAACCTTTGCTGCAAGTGCAATTAAGCATCTTAATTCACCCATTCTTAAGCTTGCCCACTTTGATTTAGGATCTGGCAGGATACCTAACAGCTGACAAACTAAGACATCATTATCGATGTCTTCACTTTCAAGTTCATCAAGATAGTCAGCATAAGTATCAACAGTCTCTTCAGAACCTGGTAAAGATAAAAGTGCATCCTGAAAATCAATACCACTGTTGGTATTGTTATATACAAGATCATCTACAGGGTAGATTTCAGACATACCAGGAACAATGGTTCTGTAAACACAAACGCCTAGTTCATTGTATGAGCGTACATAAATATCAAAACCTAGTTTTGCAATCATGTAGCGCAGTGCTTTGTATTGCTCTTGAGTGTTACCTGAAAAGTCCCATGCTACAAACTTATAGTCAGGGATCTTTCTGAACATCTGCATAGGCAGGATACCTGTAGAATCCACAAAGTGACTCTCAAGATTTACGATATCAGAGGTTCTCTCTAAATCAAAATCAGGTTCATCAAAGTTATCTAAATCGCTAAAGGTGCGTCCCTGCATTAACTCTGTGATGGTTCTGTCTAAAGCTACTTCAAAAATAGGATGAGCACCGAATGAGGCAAAGCAAGTACCGTTACTCTGATTGAATAAAACTACACAGACAACAGGAAATTTGCCACCTAAAGATGCATCATAAGCGATAACTTTTAAGTTATCGCTTTGTAATGTCTTCAATGAGTTATATGACTTTGCATACTTTTGTAGAATTTCATCAGGAATTACAGGAAGAGCTAGACCTCTTTTAATAATTTCCTTTTTTACATAACGCTCAATGATTTCAGAAAGTCCCTGTACAAGAGCTTCATATTCAGTATTACCTTCAGACATACCGTTAGAGCCGTACAAGTTATCTAATAGGTTTACAGGAAAGTAAACTACTTCACCGTTTCTTGCATTAGTAAATGGAATAGAGCAAACGCCACGGGAGAAAGCTGATGACTGTAAGTCCACCAAATCCTCAAGATTTAAATCAGTACCTTCTGAGTAGAACTTACGTAATGATGAGTTTAAAACATCGCTTGGAATTTGCGGATCATTCTGATCGATGACAGTCCATTTCTCATCTTTAAAATGAACATATGGAGCGTTTGAATTATCAAGACCTAAATAATAGTCTGAAAAAGACATATGGGTTGATAATCTTTCAAAAAGTTCACCATAAGCTGAAGCACGAGCAGCAAGTCTTGATGAGCCTTTACCATTTGAATAGATGCATGGGCATGACTCTATGTCTAAATGTACAGAGTAAACATCATTTAAAGGATTAAGCCAGTTACTTTCTCTAACTGTAATTTTTAACTTTTTTAGTATTTCCTGAAAGTGAGCAATACTCTGTTCTAAAGGAGCGTCCTTACCAACAATAGTAGTCATATCAAATCCCAAAATTATGCAAAAAGACTAAATTTTATTAACGGGTAATGATAACACAATGACCATGACTTCAAGACATGTCATAGCATTATTCACAAGATTTAATAAACCTTTTAGACAAAGATTTGGAATATGAACATCACCTAAGATAGCGTTAAATTCAGCAATAAATGCAAGTGAATTGAGAGTGGCTTAAAAAAGGTAATGTATAATTAGATAAGACATACACAAATCAGGATTTAAATATGAGCAAAAAACACTTCTTAGCCTTACCAGTAACTGGTGATACCTTTGCTGAGA
>OMZC01000026.1 GCA_900315395.1 uncultured Gammaproteobacteria bacterium | reverse complement strand
CAGACCAGTAAGCAGAACGGCTTACATGAAAGTCAGTAAATCTTGAACCACAATCCATTCTAGTAAATGAGTATTCATTCATGATTGGATGAGATTCATAGCAAGGCTCTGCATCAAGCACAGGGAGATCTAATCTTTCATAATCAGACTTAGTGTTTCTCCATGAAGGATAGCACTCTCCCATGTGACCTGACTGCCAAGTTATAAAATCCAAGTAATCATAAGGAGCTAACATATCGTGAATTGATCTGCCACCTTGAGTATGAGCAGTAATTAACTGTTCATGACCAACCTGTTCACGAATAGCTTTTGCCATATTTACTATTACAGCTTTTGACTCATCAGTGATATAAGGTCTGTCACCACCAAAGATCCAAATTAAATCGGTTCCCTTCAATTTCTTAGTCAAATAAGTTAAGAACTTATAAGCCTTACTTGCATCAAATACTGGAGCTACTTTTCCGCCCCACTCTGGATTTGATACAAAATATGAGCCCCACATAGGAACTAAAGCAATAAAGATCCCTTTTGAGTTTGCATACTCGATAACCTTTCTAACATAGTCAAAATAACTATCGTTAACTTCTAGAGTATCTAGATTTGAAAAAGGTAACTCATTTGTAGCTTTAGTTGGAGTATGAAGGCCATCTAACTCAGCTACAGCTACTGCCTGAATTACATTACTCCATTGAGTTTAACCCATTCATGGAGATTTTGGTAGAAAGCTGGATTTGCTTCTTTTGCCTCAGAGGCAATAGTTACTTTCTGGAATTTAGCTTCTGCATCGACAACTTTAAATACATCATCAAATGAAGGAACACCGTAAGTAACTGCAAGGTCGATTCTTTGGACTCCTTTAGGTACAGGCAATCCACAATCTCCGATAGTTAGTGTATCAAAATGGCCTAATTTTGAGATTACATATGATAATTCTGAATTTAAGCAACCAATCTTTTTCATTTTATTTCTCCTAGAGCTTATCTACTAAAACGTCAACTTTTGATTTCTTAATGAAATCTAAGACAGCATTAGCCTTTGGAATAGAAGGAGTTGCACCTTTAGTCTGTACTGCTAAAGCTGATGCTGCTGTTGCACATTTAATAGCAAGCGCAGGATTCATACCTGTTGCTAAATTAGTAATTAGATAACCTAAGAAGGTGTCACCTGCAGCTGTTGTATCTACAGCCTGAACCTTGAATGACTTACAAGAAATAGGATCACATCCTACCTGTTTTAAGATTGAGCCTCGAGAACCTAAAGTTAACACAAAAGAAGAATTTGGATACTTCTTTGTAAGTTCATCAATTAACTCATAAGGATCAGTATCAGCAGGCTTTGATACCATTGAAGAACCTTCGATCTCATTTACAATCAGGTAAGAGCATTTGTCTAAAGGTAATTTCAATAATTCATCAGAATATGGAGAAACATTAAAGCAAACTTTTAAGCCTTTTTCGTATGCCTTATTGATCATGCTTTCGATGTTATTAGTCTCATTTTGCAGAACTAGATAATCGCCCTTTTCAAAATGAGATAGAGTTTCATCAATATCTTCGGTAGTAATAGTCTGATTTGAACCACCATAAAGAATAATGCAGTTCTGACCATTATCATCTACCTGAATAATGGTATGACCACTAGCTTCATTTCTTCGCTTTAAGAATTCTGAGTTTATCTTATTTTCAGTAAGAACATTGATGAGGAGCTGTCCGTCAGCTTTACCTACGGCTCCAGCATGATATACATCACCTCCAGCTCTGGCTAATGCGACAGACTGATTCAGACCTTTACCACCTGCAAAGATACTTCTTCCTTTTGACTGAAGGGTTTCACCTGGGGTTACAAAATGAGGAACTTCATACACATAATCAATATTTAAAGAACCATAATTTAGAATTTTGGCCATAACAAATCTTCCTTAAAATAGTCTTTGATCACTCAAAGAAAGGTTTTATTTATTACTTAATTATTTATTGTTTGTCTAAATATTGATGCTTTTGTAAGTGTTACCTTTTATCTTAAATGAAATATTCTCATTTAAGAAATTTTGGATCTAGCTCTTGTGATACAGATAACAAATGAAAAATGTAAAAAAAGATAGAAAAGACACCATAAAAAGGCAAAAATTTGATCTTTATCAAGTTATAATATTGTGAAGTTTCAACTTGGGACATAATAAAAATGAAGCCTATTTTTCTTGGTGTTAACATTGATCACGTTGCTACAGTTCGTAATGCACGTGGAACAAATTATCCAGATCCTGTAACTGCAGCAGCAATCGCTGAACTTGCCGGAGCTGATAGTATTACTACTCACTTACGTGAGGACAGAAGACACATCACTGACAGAGATGTAAGAATCATCAGAGAAACTGTTAAAACCTCTTTAAATTTAGAGATGGCAGTAACCGATGAAATCTTATCTATTGCTGTTGCAGTAGCTCCTCAGAAGGTATGTATGGTACCTGAAAGAAGAGAAGAAGTTACTACAGAAGGCGGTCTTGATGTTCTATCAAATATGGATAAAATCGAGAAGGCAATTATCAAGTTAGATAACGTTGGTACTGTTTGCTCTTTATTCATCGATCCTGTAAAAGAGCAGATCGATGCCGCTGTAAAAGTTGGTGCACCATTTGTTGAGTTCCACACAGGTCGCTATGCAAATGCAACCAATGAAAAAACAATCAAAGAAGAGTTAAAAGTTTTAACTGAGATGGCTTCATATGCTGACTCAGTAGGTCTTGGTGTAAATTCAGGACACGGACTAAATTACAATAATGTAGCTGCAATTGCTGCTATTCCACAAATGAATGAATTAAACATTGGACATAGCATTATTGCTCGCGCAATTTTCACAGGCTTGCCTGAGGCTGTAAAGACCATGAAAGAAATCATGGAAAAAGCCCGCAACAACTCACAGAAGTAATGAGGTAAAAATGAGCTTTAAAAATCTGTTAGAGAATTTCGGTCACACTGCAAATGATCGTGTTGAAGCTGCTATTGCGGCTTTAAAGAAAGGTCGTGGTGTACTTGTTGTTGATAACGAAGATAGAGAGAATGAAGGCGATTTAATTTATGCAGCAGAAACTGTAACTGATGCACAGATGGCTTTCATGATCCGTGAATGTTCAGGTATTGTTTGCGTTTGTATCGAGCCAGAGCAGGCAAAGCGCATGAACTTACCTATGATGGTTGAGCACAATACTTCTGTATACGGCACAGCATTTACCATTTCTATTGATGCAGCTAAGGGTGTAACCACTGGTGTTAGCGCTCCAGACCGTGTAAAGGCAATCAAAGCTGTAATCAACCCTAATGGTAAGCCAGAAGATTTAGCAAGCCCAGGTCATATGTTCCCACTAGTAGCTAAGAAAGGTGGTGTTTTAGAGCGTGATGGTCATACTGAAGCTTCTGTTGATCTAGCTCGTTTAGCTGGCTTTGCTCCTGCTGGTATTCTTTGTGAGTTATGTGCTCCTGATGGTCTAATGGCTAAGTTACCACGTGTAACTACCTTTGCTATGGAGCATGACTTAACCTGTCTTTCAATCGAAGACTTAATTGCTTACCGCAAAGAAAAGAACATCTAGTTTAAGATAGCGCTGCATTAGCAGCGCTTTTTATATGAATATTACAGACAATCTTAAACTTGGTAGCACAAGCTATGGTGATCCTAAGGCACCAAAATTAGTTGTAACTCCTGGCTGGGCTACTGATTCAAACTTTCTAAAGCCTTTCGTTTCGTTATTTCCTGACTATAACGTTATCCTGTTAGACATGCCTGGATATGGCAAATCTGAGGATTTAAAACAGTTTTCAATTTCTACAAGACAAACAGCTAATCTCATCTTAAATTCAATTCCAAAAGATTGCACTCTGATCTCCTGGTCATTAAGTACCTTAGCTGCAAGCTGTGCCTGTTATGCAGATACGGAGAAAAAGATCAAAAGATTTATCTCTATTTGTGGTACTCCTAGATTTCCTTCAGATCCTAATTGGCCTGGTTTTGACTACAGATACGTTCTCAAATGCTTAAAGCTCTTTGATGAAGGACGTAACATTCGCTCGATTAAGCTGTTCTTTAAGATGCAAACACAAGGAGGCTCTCTTACCAAAGAGCAGAATCAATTCATCCTTGAAGCATGCGATAAGATGGGAAATATCGATCCTCAGGTATTAAGAAATGGTCTGTTTAAAATGGCTTATTCAGATCATAGAGAAGCATTCTTCAATCTCAAGATACCTTGCTTCCATATCTTTGGAGCAAAAGACCGATTGGTTAAACAGGAAATCGCTTCAAAAATCATGGATCCTCAATATCACTTATGTGCTGTTTTGCAAAATTCAGCTCATATGCCATTCCTAACTGAGGGTGAAGAATTATCAAAACTTATCAGAATTTTTATAAAAAACACTAACTAATTGATAATTCATAAAATTTAGAATTAAATTTTCAGTGTAAAATTTCCGATATAGTAAGTAAGGCAAAATTCTATCTTTTAGGCGTTAACTATGGATATTGCAACCAGTACCATTAGCAACATAGTTACAGCGGGTGTGCCTCATGCAGCACAAGAAGCCCGTAGGGATAGTATGGCCCGTGAAACCATCCCTCAAATCAATCAGAATGCCCAATCTGCTAATAACGCAGCTGTATCTCAAGGTAGTGTCCAAACCGCCCCTGTAAACTCAAGTCTCTTCATACAGACAGATGTTTTAATCAAAGCTAATGGAGAGAAAGTAAACAGTAAAAAAGAGTTTTCTAAAACCGAAAAGAAAGAAGACACCAAAGAAACCAAAGGTACAAGTGGTGGCAAAGCAGCTTCTAGTTCATCTGCATCAGGTGCTAGTCTTAACCAGAATGTAACCGCATCTGGAGCTATGAATGCAGCTTTAGGAGGCTCTTTTGGCTCATCAACAGGAGCTTCTTATTCACAGGATGCTGAGGATAAGAGAAAGAAAGGTGAAGGTTACAGTTCTAAAGCTATTGCTAATAAGTACAACAGCAGTAGACCAAAGTTTAACTTAGGCATGAGCGTTAATGTCTCAGCCTAAGATAATCATTTTGGAAAATCTGTGATTTTCCAAAAGAAGTTATTCGTTTTCCTGAACTAAAGTCTTTAAGTATTCTTGTTCGATCTTCTTTTGCTCTTCTTCAGACATTTCTTCAACTACAACTTCTTCATTGTCATCTGAAGCTAAAGAATTCTCAACAATAGGCTGTTCTTCAAACCACTCTGGCTTTTGGTAAGTAATTTTGTTTACATACCATAATCTCTTTCCGTGTGGAGTAACTACCTCGGCATCGTCATCTACAGACTTACCTAATAAAGCCCTTGCCATAGGAGCATCAACAGAGATGCAATTTGATCTGCCAAAGATCTCATCAGAACCTACGATTCTGATTTGCAACTTTGAACCATCATCGTCAGATTCAATTTCAACATAAGCACCGAAGAAAACTCTACCTTCTTGTTGCTTATTGTATTCGATAACCTGAAGGTCATTCATACAGTGTCTTAAATAACGAATACGTCTATCGATCTGACCTAATAAACGTTTGTTATAGTGGTAATCAGCATTCTCTGATCTATCACCAAGACTGGCAGCCCAACTAACTTTTTGTGTAATTTCAGGTCTTTTAACTTCCCAAAGATAATTCAATTCTTTATGAAGCTGATCATAACCTTCTCTTGTAATAAATGGCTTACCCATATAAACACCTGCTAAAAATTTAAAAACCCGGTACATTGAATGCACCGGGTTGTATCAGTTTAATCTAAAAATCAGATTATAACTGTGGACCAGCCTTAACTAGGTTACCACCTAAAGCTTCGAACTTCTTGAAGTTCTTGATGAAGCGCTCAGCTAAGTCCTTAGCCTTTGCATCCCACTGTGAAGGATCAGCATAGGTATCACGTGGATCTAAGATCTTAGAATCAACGCCTGGTAATGCTGTTGGAACCTTGAATGAGAATACAGGGATAGTCTTAGTATCAGCAGTATCGATTGAACCGTCTAAGATTGCATCGATAATACCACGGGTATCCTTAATAGAGATACGCTTGCCGGTACCATTCCAACCAGTATTTACTAAGTATGCCTTAGCGCCTGACTGCTCCATTCTCTTAACAAGTACTTCTGCGTACTTGGTTGGAGGTAATGATAAGAAAGCAGCACCGAAGCATGATGAGAAGGTTGGGGTAGGCTCGGTAATACCACGCTCTGTACCAGCTAACTTAGCGGTGAAGCCTGATAAGAAGTAGTACTGAGTCTGCTCTTTATCTAGGATTGATACTGGAGGTAATACACCGAAAGCATCAGCTGATAAGAAGATTACGCGCTTAGCAGCAGGGCCCTTTGAAATAGGCTTTACGATGTTCTTGATGTGGTAAATTGGGTATGAAACACGGGTGTTCTCGGTTACTGACTTATCAGCGAAATCGATCTTACCGTTAGCATCAACAGTTACGTTCTCTAATAGAGCGTCACGCTTGATAGCTGCCCAAATATCAGGCTCGTTTTCCTTTGATAGGTTGATTACCTTAGCATAGCAACCACCTTCGAAGTTGAATACGCCTTCATCATCCCAACCGTGCTCATCATCACCGATTAATAAGCGCTTTGGATCTGTTGAAAGGGTGGTCTTACCAGTACCTGATAGACCGAAGAAGATAGCGGTGTTCTTGCCTTCCTTATCGGTATTTGCAGAGCAGTGCATTGCAGCGATGCCCTTTAATGGTAAGAAGTAGTTCATCATTGAGAACATACCTTTCTTCATCTCACCACCGTACCAGGTGTTCAGGATTAACTGCATACGCTCAGTTAAGTTGAATACAACTGCAGTCTCTGAATTTAAACCTAACTCTTTGTAGTTCTCAACTTTTGCCTTTGAAGCATTTAAAACTACGAAATCAGGCTTGAAGTTCTTTAACTCTTCAGCTGAAGGACGGATGAACATATTGGTTACGAAGTGAGCCTGCCATGCAACCTCAACAACGAAACGAATTGCCATACGGGTGTTAGCGTTAGCACCGCAGAAACCATCAACAACATATAACTTCTTGTTTGATAGCTCTTTACCTGCTAATTTCTTTAACTCATTCCAAGACTCTGTTGATAGAGGCTTGTTATCATTCTTGAACTCGTCGGTTGTCCACCAGAAAGTATCCTTTGAGGTGTCATCCTTAACGATGAACTTATCCTTAGGAGAACGACCAGTATAAACACCAGTCATTACATCTACAGCACCCATCTCAGTCTGGTAGCCCTTATCGTAGCCTTCTAGACCAGCTTTGGTCTCTTCTGCGAATAAGGTCTCATATGATGGGTTGTGAACGATCTCAGCTGCACCGCTGATACCATACTTAGCTAAATCAAGCTCTTCAAATAAGCTCATTTTTTTCTCCACGTGTTATCTGAGTGAGACTCAGGTTTCTATAGTTACCTCTGTGATTTTACCGTAATTTGAAAATTTGTGCATATTTTTTAAAAAATAAATCGATCAATTATTATCAACTTTGAAAATTTTTTTTATTTATTTTCTGTAAAGCTGAAAAAAGTCAAAAATCATATACAATTAATCACAATTGATTTTCGATTAACAAAAGACCGAATGGAAAATTTCGGCACAAATTTAAAGGTTCCTATGAGTAAGATTAGTGTGAGTGATAAAGCTCAAGAATATTTTTTAAACATCATCAATAAGCAGAAGATGGAAGGTTTAGCAATTCGTCTTACTGCATCAAATGTTGGCACTCCTGGTGTACAGTGCGGAATTTTATATTGTCCAAAAGAGTACATCACCTCAAATGATGAGCACTTTCAGATGAAAGGCTTTGAGATTGTTATCGACAGCTCTGTTTCTGAATACTTAGATGACTCAGTTATTGATTTAACTAAGAATGATCAGGGCGAGGATTTATTAACATTCCATGCACCTAATTTAAATAAACAGGATTTACCTGCTGATGCTACCTTATTTGATCGTTTAAAGAAGTTTATCGATTCAACTGTAAGCCCTTCATTAGCAGCTCACGGTGGTGCAGTTGAGTTAGTTGACGTAACTGATGACGGTATTGTTAAGGTTAAGTTCACCGGTGGTTGCTTAGGTTGCTCAATGGTAGGCGTAACCCTAAAGGAAGGCATCCAGACCCAGTTAAATCAGGCTTTCCCTGGCATGATTAAAGATGTTGTTGACGTAACCGCTCATGAAGTAACTGATAAGACTTACGGTTAATAGCAATCATAAATAAAAAACGGACCATTCTATGTTAAAGTAGATTAGGTCCGTTTTTTTTTCTCGTTTGAGAAAAAACTATTCAGATTTCTGTTCTCTGCTCAGTAAAGACATCGCAGCTTCTCGTCCTGACTTTCCTTTATAAAGTACATTATAAACTTCAGTACAAATAGGCATCTGTACAGACAGCTTATCGCAAAGCCCCTTTACCACAGCGCTCATGGTGTAGCCTTCAACTACCTGTCCAATCTTATCTAAAGCTTCCTGACAAGAAAGACCTTGGCCTAAATAAAAACCAAAGCGACGGTTACGTGACTGATTATCTGTACAGGTAAGAATAAGATCACCTAATCCAGACAATCCCATAAATGACTTAGGAGTAGCGCCAAAAGCTACACCGAATCTTGTCATTTCAACTAAACCACGTGTAATAAGTGCGGTTCTAGCATTTGCGCCATAGCCCAAACCATCTGAAAGACCAGATCCGATTGCAATTACGTTCTTAATAGCACCACCTAATTGCAGTCCTAAAAGATCGTCACTTCCATAAATTCTGAAAGTCTTAGTATGCATCAACTGTGAGAATTCTTTGATGAACTGCTCATCAGTACCAGCCATCGCAATTGCTGTAGGAAGACCTTTAGCAAGCTCTATAGCAAAGGTTGGTCCTGATAGTGCTGCCATAGGAGTTGATGAACCTAAAATTTCTTTAGCAACATCGCTTAGCAATCTACCTGAGGACTTATCCAAGCCTTTAGTAGCCCATGCAATTCTCTGATCAGGCTGTAAGAATGGTTTAATTGCTGTTAATACGTCAGCAAAGGTGTGAGAAGGAACCACCACTAGAACATTTTTAGAAGCTCTAACAACTTCTTCTAATGAACTGGATACTGTTAAGGTATCTTTGAATTTAATACCAGGGAGGTACTTTTCATTGACTCGATCCTGTTGCATTTTTTGTGCATTAACAGGATTACGACACCACAGCATCACAGGTAAACCTTTTGATGCTGTAGATTGAGCAAGAGAGGTGCCGTATGAACCGGCACCAATCACACTTAAAGAACAGGAATATTCAGACATAGTTCGCTCAACTAAGCCTGTGGAGCCTCGTTCTTAGCTTCGCCATTTGCTACATCAGACTGCTGAGCTTTAGCAGCTTCTTCAGCCTTGTGAGCTCTGAACATAGCTTCAAAGTTTAATGGACGTAGATTTAATGGAGGGAATGATGCTCTGTTGATTAATGCAGAGATGTGCTCTCTAGCATATGGGAACAGGATATTAGGAGCAACACCATTTAATAAGTACTCAGCTGTATCCTTATCAACCTTGTGAACTAAGAAGATACCTGCCTGGTGAACTTCACAGATGAAAGCTGTTTCTTTATCTAAAGTGCAGGTTACAGTAACTCTTAAATCTACTTCGTAGTTGTCTTCAGCGATGTTCTGAGTCTTTGCATCAAAATCAATCTTGATTTCAGGCTTCCACTCTTTTGTAAATACGCCTGGAACATTAGGAGTTTCTAATGAGCAATCTTTAGCATAGATTCTTACGATATCGAATGCAGGCTGATCTGTATTTTGATTTTGTGCGTTTGCGTTGTCAGACATTTTTATATTTCCTTATGATTAAATTAATTTTTGTTAGACAGAGGTAAATTATCCATTGACCACTGGGTAATGCCACCTTCTAATGTAAACACCTTGGTGTAACCCTGCTTTTTCAATGAAACAGCTCCGTTAAAACAATCTGAATCCATCTTATCTTTACCTACAAGAATAACTGGTTTGTCCTTGTAGCTATCGATTCTATTGAGTTTTCCTGATTTGATATCTTGTAAAGTAATGTTTACTGAGCCTGCAATATGTCCCTGAGAGAACAGATTGTTTGCTCTTACATCAACATAAACACCATTTTCACGGTTTATCATTACAGTTGCTGCATTTGAACCTAACTTCTTAACTCTAGCGATCATAATACGTACTTGAGTGTAAATTAGAGCACAAAATAGAGCTATGAAAACTAACACCATGATCTGATGGCGACTAGCAAATTCAATATATTGTTCTAAATTGTCAGATGAGAATAAATCACCCACAATGACACCTCTTGTTGTCAAAAATCTTTGTCAAAAATGTTTAATGACGAATTCTAACATAACAAAGGCATTCACAAAAACATCTAAGGTCACATTTGCTAGGTTTAATGCAATCTCTGATGCTATTTGCGGGCAATTTTCTACAAATATGAAAGTAGTAAATTCAGACTGAACGTCATTTTTATCTTCACCACATTCAAATTTGTTCTAAACAATCGACAAATATATTTGCCATATATAAGTTAGCTATAACTAACTATTTTTATCTAATTGATAAAAATGCTATAAAAACTCATTAAAACGTTACAAAAAAACTGTAAAATATTGCTAGTTATTTTTTTTATTTTTTTGATGAGTACAACAAGTATGACAAAAAAGAAACCTTTAGCCCTAATTATCATGGATGGTTGGGGAGACAATCCTATCAAAGACTTTAACGCTGTAGCAGCTGCAAAGACTCCTAATCTAGACAGCCTTGAAGCACACTATGCACACACTGACATTCAGGCTTCTGGTATTGATGTAGGTCTACCTGCAGGTCAGATGGGTAACTCTGAAGTAGGTCACACCAATATTGGTGCAGGTCGTATTGTTTATCAGGAATTAACCAGAATTGGTAAAGCAATTGAAGATGGCGACTTCTTCAAGAATGAAACCTTATGCAAAGCTGTAGATGCTGCTGTAAAGGCTGACAAAGCAGTTCACATCATGGGTTTAATGTCACCAGGTGGTGTTCACTCTCATCAGGACCACATTGTTGCAATGATTAAGCTTGCAGCACAGCGTGGTGCTAAGAAAGTTTACTTCCATGCATTCACTGATGGTCGTGACGTTGCTCCTCGTTCAGCTCATGAGTACATCAAAGTAATTGAGAATGCATTCAAAGAAGCTGGTGTTGGTCGTATCGCAACTATGGTTGGTCGTTACTATGCAATGGACCGTGATAACCGTTGGGATCGTGTACAGCAGGCTTATGACTTATTAACTCAGGCAAAGAGCCAGTTTGCTCCTTTTGCAACAGCTGATGAAGCTTTAGACGCAGCTTATGCTCGTGATGAGAACGATGAGTTCGTAAAGGCATCTGTAATTGGAGAGAAAGCACCTTTACAGGATGGCGATTCATTAATCTTCATGAATTTCCGTGCTGACCGTGCTCGTCAGATCACCCGTGCATTCGTAAACTCAGATGCTGATTTCACTGGTTTCAAGCGTGAAGTTAAGCCTAAGTTAGCAAGTTTCGTAATGTTAACTCAGTACGCTGCTGACATTAAGACTGATTGTGCCTACCCACCAGAGGATTTAGTTAACACTTTAGGTGAGTGGTTATCAAAGAAGGGCATGACTCAGTTACGTATTTCTGAGACTGAGAAATATGCTCACGTAACCTTCTTCTTCAACGGTGGTGTTGAGACTCAGTTCCCAGGCGAAGACAGAATTCTGATCCAGAGCCCTAAGGTTGCAACCTATGACTTACAGCCAGAGATGAGTTCAACCGAGTTAACCGACAAGTTATGCACCGCTATTGAGTCAGGTAAATACGACATGATCATCTGCAACTACCCTAACGGAGATATGGTTGGTCATACTGGCGTATTTGAGGCTGCTGTTAAGGCTTGTGAAGCTGTTGATCACTGCATTGGCCGTGTAATCGAGTCATTAAAGAAGGTTGACGGTGAATGCTTAATCACTGCTGACCACGGTAACTGTGAGAGAATGAAGGATCTACAGACAGGTGTTCCTTACACAGCTCACACCAACTTACCTGTTCCTTTCATTTACTACGGAAGAAAGGCAACAATGCGTACTGATGGTCGTCTATCTGACATCGCTCCTACCATGTTATATCTAAAGGGCATCGATGTTCCTGCAGAGATGACTGGTAAGTCAATCGTTAAGTTAGCTGACTAATCTGTTCTAGTTTTAGCTAACAATATGCCACCTCTAGAACTATCTATGGGGTGGTATTTTTGTATGTGCAAAGAGATATAAAGACTAAAGAGATGCTACAGTTTTAGCTTCTTGTAATCATAAAATCCCCACAACATTCCAACTACTAATCCGCCAATGTGGCACAGGTTAGCAATTCCCCCCAAAAAGAAACTTATAAAAATAAAGATCACACTTACTGTAAGTAAGCCAGGTGGAATATTAAATGATGGAGGCAAATCTTTACGTCTTGAGAGAACTCCTGAGTAACCTATAACTCCATATACAACTCCAGACAGACCTCCAAAATAACCATTTAGATCAGTCATAAAGGAATACTGTGTCACATTAGACAATAAAGCCACACTTATAAATATTGAAAAGAATTTTACTTTTCCAAAAGTTCTTTCGATTGGTCTTGCCATTGCCTCAAACATTACTAGATTGAATGCAATATGCATAAAGGAGAAATGAACAAAAGTAGGTGTTATAAGTTTATAGTAATCTTGAATACTGCTAAATTCTTCAGATTTACTCAAAGCTAAATACTGAATCACTAACGATTCATCAATTAAAGACAAAACATAGATAGCAATACAGATTAACTCAACAATCGTTGTAATTGAAGACAGATTAAAAGACAGAGGAAACAACATACCAGTATTTAAATGTTTTTCTCTGTTGATTGTCTTGCCTTGATCCCAAGATGCTTTAGTGTATTTTGAATCAAAAGGAGAGTTGGCGTATCTTAAGACTTCTCTTTTAGCTCTGCTCATGTCAAAGCTGTTAGTCACATAGACAGTACAACGACCGGTCATACTCTCTTTAGCTTTAGCCTTGATACCTATTGATGCTAAATAATCTACAAAGCCTAAAGCCTTCTCTTTAGGGAGAAGGCATACTTCATAGGTAAAGTCGTCAACTATTTCGAATTGAGCCATTTGAGGTACTCTGCAACGCCCTGAGCCACTGTCTTAAACTCAACATCACAACCTGCGTTGCGTAACTGAGTTAAGTCAGCCTGAGTAAAGCACTGATAGTGCCCCTTTAAGTGCTCAGGGAATGGGATGAACTCAACTTCACCTCTACCAAAGTGCTTAATTACTGCTTTTGCAATATTTAAGAATGGCTCTGCACGACCAGTACCGCAGTTATAAATTCCTGATGGACCTTTATGCTCGAAGAACCATAGGTTAACTTCTGCAACATCACCTACGTAAACGAAGTCACGCATCTGACCACCGTTCTCGTAACCATCGGTGCCTTCAAATAACTTTGGATTCTCGCCTCTTAGCATCTGATTATTTAAATGGAATGCAACAGATGCCATGGTACCTTTATGGCCTTCTCTTGGACCATAAACGTTGAAGTATCTTAACCCCACAACCTGTGACTTAAGATTTGGAAGACGTCTTCTTACATACTCATCAAATAAGAACTTTGAATAACCATATACATTTAGAGGACCTTCATTCTCTCTGTCCTCAACATATACATTGCCATCACCGTAGGTTGATGCTGATGAAGCAAAGAAGAAAGGAATTCTATGAGCTACAGCAAACTCAAAAAGGTTAACTGTGTATTCATAGTTATTCTTCATGATGTACTTACCGTTCCACTCTGTTGTTGAAGAGCAAGCACCCTCATGGAAGATAGCTTCGATGTTCTTGCAACCATATTTTGCATCGAACTTCTTTTCATCTAAAACCAACTGCAGAAAATCTTCTTTATCCATGTAATCTGCAATATCAAGATCTGTTAGATTGATGAACTTATGACCATTTGTTAGGTTATCAACTACTAAAATGTCTTTGATACCTCTGTCATTTAAATGTTTTACGATATTAGAACCGATAAAACCACAACCACCTGTTACAATAATCATTGTTAAATTCCTTAGTTGACTTTGATTTCTCAATTATAATATCTAATGACGATAAATCATCACAAACGCACGCTTTTTGTAAGACTTATTTAAAGAGTATCTATCTCTACACAAAGTCAATAGACCAAAAGATGCTGAATTAGACAATAGATTATTAGTTATGACAGACACAGTTTCAAAAAGATACCTTATTATTTCTCCTTCATGGCTTGGAGATCTCATCATGTCACAAAGCCTCTTAAAGATGTTAAAAAAGCTCGATCCTAACTGTTCAATTGACGTATATGCTCCTAAATACACCATGCCTATTTTGGACAGAATGGAAGAGATTGATCATAAGTTAATCAATCCTTTTGAGCACGGCGCATTTGATTTAAAAAAGCGCTATGAAGAAGGTAAGAAACTAAGAGAAGGTCACTATGACTGTGTGATGGTACTTCCTAATTCATTAAAGTCAGGACTTATCGCTTTATTTGCAAAGATCCCTGATAGAAGAGGATTTAAAGGCGAATCAAGATACTTTATATTAAATAATATGCGTACTAACAAGAATGATTTTCCTTATATGGTTGAGCGTTATGTAGCTCTTGCTTTTGATAAGGAAAAAGTTAATAAGTCATCAGATCTGCCAAAATTTGATTATCCAAAGTTAGTTGTTAAAAAACTCGATGAAAATAGAGCAAAAGAATTAAATCTAGACTTTTCTCGTAAAGCTTTAGTACTAGGATGTGGTGCGAACTATGGTCCAGCCAAATTATGGCCTGTGGAGTACTTTGCTAAGGTATCTGACTATTGGATAAGCAAAGGAGGTATGGTTGTAGGTTTAGGTTCAACAAAAGATATTCCTACAGTAGAGGATATCTACAGCAACCTAAATGAAGAATCAAAACCTCATTTTATCAATATCGCAGGCAAAACCAATTTAACCGAAGCATTAGACATTGTAGGTCAATGTACTGCTGCTGTATGCAATGATTCAGGTCTAATGCACACTGTAGCTGCTGCGGATGTTCCTCAAGTATGCATTTTTGGTTCAACCTCAACTAACTACACACCTCCATTATCTGATAAAGCTGTCTGCATTGAATCTGACGAGAAATGTCATCCTTGCTTTGAAAGAACCTGTAAATATGGTACTTATGCTTGTCTAAAAGGTATTAAACCTGAAACTATAATTGAAAAGCTCAATACTCTAGTAAAGATCTAAGGTTCAAACATGCATTTGTCTTCAAGATTAGCTTTATTAGCATATAAAACTCTGACCACGCTTGTAGCTCCATTAGGAGCAAGTTTTCTTGCTTATAAAAAAAGAAATGATCCTCCTTATGGAAAAAGAATCTTTGAACTTTTAGGATGCTATAAGGATAGATTAGAAAGTTGTGTATGGTTTCATGGGGCATCTGTAGGTGAGATCAATGCTATAAAACCTTTAGTTGTTGAATTTCAAAAACAACATCCTTTTGAAAACATTGTCTTAACTACCATGACAACCACAGGCTTAAATGCAGCTAAATATCTAAAGGGAGTTAATGTTGAGTTTTCGCCGTTAGACTCACCTTTAGCAGTATCGGGATTTTTAAATTCATTTAATCCAAAAGCACTTATTATCATCGATACTGAGCTTTGGCCTAACATGTTAGGACTTGCTAAAAAACATGGATGCATGATCTCTATTGTGAACGCAAGAATGCAAGAGAAGAACTGCGTAAGTTATTTAAAGCATAAAACTCTTGTAGAAGATCTGATTTCATCAAATCTTTCAAAAGTAATGTGTATTACTGATGCTGATAAAGAAAGATTCATTAAGATAGGTGTTCCAAAGCAAAATGTCATGGTTACTGGCAACATTAAATATGATTTAAAGCCTAGAGAAAACATGTTTAATGATGCTATGGTTCTTAAAACTCAATTATTAGGCGATTGTGTGTTTGGTGCTATCAGTACCCATGATGGTGAAGAAACAACCATCATAGATGGCTATGTTAAAGCAAAAGAAACAATTAAAGATTTAAAGCTTGTATTGGTTCCAAGACATCAAACAGCAGGAACATTATCTTGCGAGTATTTAGATAAATTAGGCATTTCTTATGTAAGGAAGAGCTCTTTAAAGAGCATTTCCGACTTTACAGGTGATATTTTGATTGGTGACACCATAGGCGAGATTGAAACTTACTTTGGTTTATGTGATTTAGTACTTATGGGAGGCAGTTTTGTAAATATCGGTGGTCACAATCCATTGGAACCGGCATTCTTCTCATTACCAATCTTAACTGGACCTGATTATCACAACTTCACGGAACAGTTTGATAAGCTTATTGAGTGTGGCGGAGCCTATCTAGCTGAAGACAGCAACAAGCTCTCAAAATACATAGTAAAACTGCTTTCAGACAAAGAGTTACTTAAAAAAACTGGAATCAAGGCTCTAGATATCCAACAACAGGGCCGTGGAGCTTTAAACAAGACTTTAGAGCAGCTAGATAAACTGCTCTACTAAACATGATCTATTAGCCTTTTTCAAGGCTAGTAGATTTTATGGAAGGGATCATTAAGCCTTAACAGACTTAATAAACTCAATGTACTCTTTAGCTTTTAAAGCGATTCTTTCAGCAGTTTCTTTATCGTTGTTCTTAATACCATAGATTGCAAACATGCCGATATAGTTAGCTTTGCACATTTCAAAAGCTTTCTGCATTGATACTAAATAATCCTCAACAGAGCGGTGATGAATACCTTGTGCAGTGTAATCATTCTCTTCGCTACCGCAAGTTACAGCAATACCGACCTTTTTGCCTTCAAGATGGTATGTACCAGCAAAAGCCCAACCTGCAGTTAATACCTTATCGAACCACTCTTTGGTTTTTGGAGGGCAAGTAAACCAGTATAAAGGGAATTGGAATATGATAGAGTCTGTGTTGTCTACTAGGCAATGCTCTTTAGCAACATCGATAGTTCCTGTAGGATATGCACTCTGCAAATTATGAATCAGAATATCATCAGGATACTTACGCATTTCTTCTACTAGACGACGGTTAGCATTTGACCGGTCATATGTAGGGTGATCAACAATAACTAATGTTTTCTTTGCTGTCATAATTTTTCAGGAGATAACCTCCTGCCTCTAATCTTTAAATATCCGTAACTACTCAGAACCTACCCTAAAACGATCTCAGCCTTACCTTTAAAAGCAGAGGTTAGAGCTTCAAATGCATCTATGCCT